>DATGHM010000218.1:0-31179 GCA_035307985.1 Candidatus Acidiferrales bacterium | reverse complement strand
CCGCCCAGAATGGCCGGGCGAATCGGGCGTTCGCAACACCGTGATCGGCGCCGGCTTCTTCAACGTAGACACTGGCGTGAGTAAGGATTTCTCGGTCGGTGAGAGAGCCAAGGTGGAGTTCAGCTGGCAGGCGTTCAATGTCACGAACTCGGTGAGCTACAACGTACGCACCGCCCAACCGTCTCTCTCCAGCGACCCGAGCACGTTCGGCCTCTACACCTCGACGCTGACGACTCCGCGCTTCATGCAGTTCGCTTTGCGATTTGCATTCTGACGCCCGCGCGTTGCGGGCTGAACCGGAATCAGCCGGGCCGACTTAGCCTGCGCTGATTCCGGGAGCGCCGGTAACCCGGCGCCGTGCCCAAATTCAGAGCGGATCTTGAATCCTCGCGTGAGTCCGTGTAATTTCCCCGAGTTCGCCATAAGAGGAGTTCGGGTGTGGAATAAGGGAGCCATGATGAAACGCGCTCGCAGGACAGCGATTCACGGCCTATGGATTCTATTCGCGGTGCTGGCGTTCGCGCCGATCACAAACATCGCCGCGGCAGCGCAGTCGATGCGGCAATCGCCCGAGCCACGCATGCGCTGGACCAAGCAGGCTGCAAACGACTGGTACGCCAAGCAGCCGTGGCTGGTCGGCAGCGACTACATTCCGTCTTACGCAATCAACCAGCTCGAGATGTGGCAGCCGGACACGTTCGATCCAAAGCGGATTGACCAGGAACTCGGCTGGGCGCAATCGCTAGGATTCAACACGATGCGCGTATTTCTCCACGATCTCCTTTGGGAGCAGGACCCTGAGGGATTCAAGCAGAGAATCAACACGTTCCTGACCATTGCGGCGAAGCATCATATCCGGCCGCTGTTCGTGCTGTTCGATTCGGTGTGGGATCCAGACCCGCGTCTGGGGAAGCAGCACGCGCCGCGGCCCGGCGTGCACAATTCGGGCTGGGTCCAGGGTCCGGGAGCGGAGGCTCTCGACGATCCGGCACAATATCCGCGACTCGAGGCGTACGTTAAAGGCGTCGTCGGAGCATTTGCTCAGGATCCGCGCGTTCTGGGGTGGGACATCTGGAACGAACCCGACAATACGAACGAGGGCAGCTATGACAAGACCGAAACGAGAATCAAGAAAGCCCTGGTCCTGGCGCTGCTGCCGAAGGCGTTTGAATGGGCGCGCGATGTTGGCGCCTCGCAGCCGCTGACCAGTGGAGTGTGGAACGGGAACTGGGGAGTCGGCGACCAGCTCAGCCCGACGGAGAGGGTGCAGATCGGCGAGTCGGACCTCGTATCATTCCACAGCTATGAGAAGCCCAAAGCGTTTGAAGCGACCGTGCTTTCTCTCCAGCATTTTGGCCGTCCGATCCTCTGCACGGAGTACATGGCCCGCCCGAGAGGCAGCACCTTCCAGACGATTCTTCCGATCGCGAAGAAGTATCACGTGGCGGCAATCAATTGGGGATTCGTGGCGGGCAAGACACAAACGTACTTTCCCTGGAGTACCTGGCAGCATCCCTATCCGGATCATCTGCCCGCACTATGGTTCCACGACATTTTTTATCCCAACGGGAAACCCTATAGCCAGGCGGAAGTGGATTTCATCCGGGACATCATCAAAGAATCGTAGGGCGTAGCCGGAAAGCGCGAGTGTCCTTTCACCTCTGGCCCGCGCGGAGGTTCGTAGTACAATCTGCGGACTGGGCCTGTCGACTTGGGGAGGGAGCCATGGTGCGGAAACTTGCGGTCCTGTCCGGGATAGCCTGCGTTGCATTAAGCGGGTTGGCGCTGGTACATGCGCAAAACACCATGCAACACCCGGCTCCGGTGCCGGATGCCTTTTCGCGAGTCCCTGCCTACCACAAAGAGGCGCCGACTGGACGGCTGCCCGCGACTCTGGACCCGAAACTGTTTCCCGATCACCTGAACCAGGAGATCTACGCGCTGGCCGCAAAGGAAAAGAAGATCCTCTACCAGCAGCCGTGCTATTGCGGGTGCGACCGGGAGGCGGTGCATCACAAGAGCCTGCTGGACTGCTACGTCGACCAGCATGCGTCGATTTGCGCCACGTGTAAGATGGAAGCCGTCTTCGCGTATCAGGAATACCGCAAGGGAAAGAGCGCGGCGGAGATCCGCCAGGAGATCATCGCGGGAAAATGGCGGAGCGTCGATCTTTCCTCCTACGCCGATTCCGCGAAAGCGAGATAGTCCCGTTTTCCAGAGGCCAGCGCGGGGGTTAGTCCGTCCCTCTCCGCCGAACCTCAAAAATAAGAACCAGCTGAGTTATTTCACCGCGGCGGGCAGATGCATGGTGATGTGTGTCGTGCGGCCCACATGGATCACCACGCGGCGCGACCATGGGGTGAAAATGCTGTAGATGCTTGCGCGCAGATCGTACTGGCCGGGAGAATACCGTTCAAAGATGAAGTTTCCGCTGGCGTCGGTATGCGTCGCGTGGGGGTGTTCCCCATAGGAGGTTTCGATAATCACGGTGGCGTCGGGGACGGGATGGTCGTGTGAATCGACCACGGTGCCCGCGAGATTGCCGACCGGGTAGCGGGCGTGCGAGCCAGCGGGGAACACCAGTACAGCGGCCAGGGCGAAAAGCAGCAGGCGCTTCATGGGCGCCTCCCTGTGCGAGAAAGCCGAAGAGTGACATTCGTTTGTTTTCCGGTGCGCACTTCGATGTTGTGCTTCCAGTCGGTGGACTTCCCGGCGAAGGAGGCGCGCACGTCATAATAACCGTGGGTCAGTTGAGGAAAGAAGAAGCGACCGTGGGCGTTGGTGGTGCTCGCGTCAGGAGCGCCACCCGAGGCGGTCTGCATGATTACGCGTGCGCCCTCGACCGGCCTGCCCTTGGCATTCAGCACGACGCCGGAGAGCGTGCCCATGCCGCCTTCCTGAGCGGCGGCGGCAAAAGCCAGGATGGCACATAGAATAAGGGCCGACGCGGAGCTTCGCACTCTCTTCCTCCTGCTACCTATTTTAGTGACTGGTGGCGCGTCCGGACCGGGAAATCACCAGCGGCTTTCAGGTTCGATCACCTGTACCATCGAGCAGGGTTTCACCCCGGGGATCGGCGCTGAAGCGGAGCTAAGCTCCTCCACTACAATCCTTTTGGAGAACCGGTACGCCTCGGCTATAATCGCTTGATTCGACTCAGGAGGAATCTCGAGTGTTGGCGATTCGTTTGGCACGCATTGGGAAGAAGAAACACCCGTTTTACCGGGTGGTCGTGATTGAAAAGACGAACCCGCGTAACGGGCGCTTCATCGAAATTGTCGGGACGTATGACCCCGCCAAGAAGCCCTCCGTCATCCAGTTGAAGGACGAACGGGTACAGTACTGGCTCGGAAAGGGAGCTCAGCCCAGCGACACGGTCCGAAGCTTTCTGCGCAACCGCAAGCCTTCCTGAAGAATCAAACCTCATAGTTAGCCATGCGCTTAGCTCTTGTTCACGATCGAGTCCGTGTCTCTGCTGAACCCGGCCGGCTGTGGAGGAAGGGTCATCATGAAGGAGTTAGTCGAAGAAATCGCGAAAGCTCTCGTAGACAAACCGGAACACGTACAAGTAAGAGCAGTGGAAGGCGAGCAGGTGACGGTGTTGGAATTGCGAGTTGATCCCGAGGATCTGGGCAAGGTGATCGGGCGACAAGGACGGACGGCCAAGGCGATCCGAACCCTGCTCGGAGCGGCTGGGATGAAGTTGAAGAAGCGTTTCACACTGGAAATCCTCGAGTAGTGGCCACACTTCAATCGGCGCGGGTCACTGTGGCGCGTGTGCTGCGTCCGCATGGGCGTCACGGAGAAGTGGCCTGTGAAATCCTCACCGATTTTCCCGATCGGCTCACCCGCCTTGCATCCGTGGAGCTATGGAATCAAGCCAAGCCGCCTCGGAAAGTGACTGTGCGCTCGTGCCGCCTCAGCCCGAGCCGCGGCGGCCAGGCGATTTTTCACTTCGAAAACTCCGATTCGATTTCTGACGCGGAAAAGTTGGTCGGATTCGAGGTGAAGGTCCCTTTTGCAGATCGCATCCAGCTCCCCCGCGGAAGCTATTACGTCAGCGATCTGGCCGGTTGCGAAGTCCAAATGGCTGGCGGAACGGTAATCGGCGTCGTCCGGGACGTTCAATTCACGGGAGAAGGCGTTGCGGGAACGCCGGTTCTTGAGATTGATTCGCCCCGCGGCGAATTGCTGGTGCCGCTCGCGGAAGAGATTTGCACGGAAATCGATGTGGCGGCGAAGCGGATCCTCATCGTCCCGCCGGAAGGCCTGCTGGATCTGAACCGGGATTCCTAATCACCGTCTGCTGGCGTACACTGACTCGCCGGCGGCACCTTGCCGCGGTCCGAAGATGCAATTCGACATCATCACGATTTTCCCGGGCTTTTTTGCCGGGCCGCTCGATTATGGAATCGTGCGGCGCGCGCGCGAAGCCGGTCTGATTGAAACGCGGGTACACGATTTGCGCGACCATACGCACGACCGGCACAAAACGGTCGACGACCGGCCCTTTGGCGGCGGCGAAGGCATGGTGATGAAACCCGAACCGCTGTTCGAGGCAACAGAATCGATTCTCGGAATACAAGCTGGCGCGGGCGATCGAACTCCGCCGAGCGGGACCGCGATCGTGCTGCTTTCCGCCGCCGGGGAACTGTTCCGGCAACAGACGGCGGAGCGGCTTGCGAAACTCGAAAGAATCCTGCTGATTTCCGGACGCTACGAAGGAGTCGATGAGCGCGTGGCGGAGCATCTCACGACCGATGAAATTTCCGTCGGCGACTTCGTGCTCTCCGGAGGTGAATTGGCTGCCGCGATGGTAATGGACGCCGTGGTGCGGCTGATCCCCGGCGCGCTGGGAAACGAAGACTCCGCCGCGAACGAATCGTTCAGCGCGTCTGATGGCCCGATCGAACCACTGCCGGACGTCGCCGCTCGTTCCGGCCACTCGCCGCTTGCCCGCCCGGAGGCGGTCGAAGGCGAACGAAGGGTTGCTCGCCGCTGCCTTCTCGACTACCCGCACTACACGCGGCCGGCTTCCTTTCGCAGATGGGACGTTCCGGATGTATTGTTGAGCGGAAACCACGACGAGATTCGCCGCTGGCGGCGACAGAAAGCGCTGGAAAAAACGATGCGGAACCGGCCGGACCTTCTGCGGAAAGACTGAGGTCACGGAGGGCAGGCAGGAGTTGCTTTCAGTTAAGACATCCATACGGGTATGCATTGGTCTTTTAATTCCCCAGGAGGAATCAATGAACCAAATAGTCGAAAAAATAGCCGCCATGATCGCACTGGGAACGCTTGCGCTGGTTATCGGGCTCGGCGAGTTGCGGCAAGCGCAAGCGCAGGAAGCCAAGGAACCGTATCCAAGCATGGCTCCGCTTGATCAATACCTAATGGATCGCAACGCCGAGATCGCCATGGCGCGGAGCGCGGCCCCGGAGGCCATCTCGCGCGATGCCGATGTCCTCGTCCTGGGAAGGCATGGCTACGAAACCGCAGTCAAAGGTAAGAACGGTTTCGTGTGTGTCGTGGAGCGAGGGTGGATGGGCCCATTCGATGGCGAATTTGCCGTTAATTTTTGGAACCCTAAAGTTCGCGGCCCGCTCTGCTTCAATCCGCCGGCTGCCCGCTCCATTCTGCCGATGACGTATAAAAGAACGGAGATGGTATTGGCCGGTCAATCCAAAGCTCAGATCATCGCGAGCATCAAGACATTCATAAAGCAAAAGCTGCCGCCTCTGGAGCCTGGAGCCATGAGCTACATGATGTCGAAAGAACAGTACCTTACCGACGACGGCCAACACAACTGGATAGCTCACCTGATGTTTTACACTCCGCTCATGGACGGCGCCGTTTGGGGCGCAGATCTGCCCCACTCTCCCGTCATGCTGAATCCACAGTTCCATGGCGATCCGGAACCAATCGACGTATTCATGATTCCCGCGGGCAGATGGTCGGATGGAACGGCAGACCCGGTCAAGTATTAGCAATGCGAACCAATGTGAGCGGGGTAACAGTCATGTGATCTGTGAGAAAACAGTTGTGTTCTGTACTTGTTCCGGTTACTTGCCTTGCGCCGCTAGCCGCCGCGCGTGAGATACCGGTGACGATGACAGTTACTTGCGCCATTACTAGCCATCTCGCTTCAGTTGTTGTCCTTGTCGGCTGCGTCCTTGTCTTTATTTTCCTTTTCTTTTTCCTTCTGCTGCTTCTTTCTTTCCTTTTTGCCGACTTTTTCCCAGCGCTCATCGAGCGATGCTTTCGTGAAGAGAGAATCCGCGAGATTGGTGTTGTATTCGCACTTGTCGAAGAAAACCTGAAAAACCTTAATGCCGTTCCGGTCGCGCGTGATCTGGAAGGGCGTTTCGATCCCGTCGATCGGGTGATAGAGCGAGTAGTATTCGATTTCCTCGCTGCGCATTTGCGTTTTGGGATCTCGAATGTCGACGGTCTTGCGGACGGGCAGGTGCGTGTCGCGCGCAAAGGCGATTCGTATGGTCCGGTTGTCGTTGTCGACGAGTTCGACCCAGTCCGCTTCTTTCAAATCAACCACGTCGGGGCCGGCATAACGGAAGATCATGCTCGGCTCGTGGATGCGATGCCGGAGAATGTTGTCCAGATCGATCTTGGTGTCTTCCTGGAAGCGCGCCACGTCGCTGACCGCCGCCTCGGATACGCCGCCGCGGTCGAGTGTCCAGCCCTTGTCGCCGTTGAAGATTGAGATGAGGTTGCGCTTCGGTAGGTTTTCCTGCCGGTCCTTGGATGGCGGTTCCGTGTAATCGATGAAATGTTCGAACCCGCTGAGGTCCCCCGAGTGGCCGAAGCCGCCCAGATGGCCGGTACACGTCGCGTCGTGAAGGTTCAAATAAGCCTGGCCTCCGAGAGCCGTGATCGCTTCCTGGATCAGTTGCTTGGCTTTTGCCGCGCTCTGGGCCGGCATCAAAACTTCGTCATCTTGCGCGCTGAGGCGCGAAGCGGCCGGCAGGCAAGCCGTCGCCAGGAGCAGTACTGTCGCCAATGGCAAGTTCAACCGCACAGGACGGAACCTCCGTTAACATTGATTACTTCACCTGTGATGAAGGTTGCAAGGTCCGAGACCGCGAAGAGAATCGGTCCGGCGATTTCCTCGGCCGTGCCCGGGCGCTTCAGAGGTATCGGCGCCAGGGCTCCCTTCAGCTGTTTCTTGTCGCGGAGGACGGAAGCCGACATGTCCGTGTCCACCCATCCCGGAGCGACACAGTTCACCAGAATATTGTGGCGCGCCAGTTCGGTCGATAGGCCCTTCACGAAGCTGATGATCGCGCCCTTGGATGCGGCGTAATGCGTGTGCAGGGATTCTCCGCGCTGTCCGGCCGTCGAGCTGACGGCGACGATCCTGCCGCCGTGCTGCGCGATCATGTGGGGGACGGCGAAGTGAATCATGGCGTAAACGCTCTTCAAGTTGACGCGGATCATGTCGTCCCACTCGCGTTCGGTCATCTGCTCGATGGGCGCGTCCTTTTCATTCCAGACGCCGGCATTGGCCACCAGGATATCGAGGCGTCCCAGGCGCTCCCGCGCAAACTCGATCAGGGCTTTGGCGTCGGCCATCTTGCCAAGATCGGCCTTCTGGGATTCGATGCGCGTTCCATGCTTGCGGGCTTCCTGCTCGATTTGTATGGCGGCGTCTCGGCTCTTGTTGTAGCTGAAGACCACGTCAGCACCCGCCTGAGCGAACAGCTTCACGGTCGCGGCGCCGATGCCGCGCGAACCACCCGTCACTACAGCCGCCTTGCCCGCCAGCGAGATCATGAACCCCTTGGGAACTGCAAATCCGGAGATGGCCAACGTTTAGGGGCCGAACCCACGGATTAAGAACCCCTGAATTGCGGAGCAATAAACGAGGCTTTTCTTGCCCTATTTATGTCCGATCGGAAACGCTTCCCTGCGCGACCTTGCTTGCCGCTTGCACCAGGCTTTCAAAGAGAGCCCGCGCCAAGATATCGGATTCGACCATGCGCTCCGGGTGCCACTGAATCCCCAGTACCTGGTTGCTATCTCCAGTCCATTCAATGGCCTCCACCACGCCATCGATTGCAAGCGCAGCGGCGCGCAGGCCGCGGCCCAACTTCAGAACCGACTGATGATGAGAGCTGTTTACCTGGACCTCGCGGGTTTGCGCCAGTTTGAATAGCTGGGACCCTGGCTCAACTCCAATCGAATGAAAGGGTTCCGGTTGACCCTGCTTGCGTCCGACCCACTCGTGCTGAATGCCGGAATGCAGCTCGGAGGTGATGTCCTGAACCAGGGAGCCACCCAGGAATACGTTTAAGCTCTGAATTCCGTAGCAGATAGCGAGTACGGGCTTCTGATCGCCAAAAGCATGCTGGAGCAGGGCGAAGTCCGTCCTTTCGCGATCTGGATCAGGGTCCGCGCACTTTGGGTGGCGGGACGCGTTGTAAAGGGCAGGATTGACGTCAGACGGGCTGCCTGGGAGAACGAATCCGTCCAGCACGCGTGCCAGGTCTGCCAGGTCGGATGCTGAAAGGCCGAGCGAGACCTCCACAGGCTCGCCCCCGGCCTGGCGCACCGCGTTGACGTACAGGTCATAGCGGCTGCGGTCCGAGGCAAGCTCTTCTTTTCTCGTTCGATACGGAATGCCTACGCGCGGCTTGCCGGTGGCTTCGTTGACCATGAATTGCTCATCGTATCATCGGGCCGTGACGCGGGCAACGGCCACTGCGCGTGCGGTGCGCGCGAGCTTCCTGCGTTTTGCGGGACGCCGATTTGCGCTACTGTTTTCGCGTGAATGTGGACTGGCGAATCTATGGCGCGCTTGCGGAGGCCGTCCTCGCCCTGCATTTGCTGTGGTGCGCGTGGGTGGGGGTTGGCTGGATCCTGACTCGCGGGCGGCGCGCGCTGGCCTGGCTTCACATCGGTTCGCTGGCGTACGCGATTTTCATTGAGCTGACGCCGTGGCCGCCGTGCCCGCTCACTGTCGCTGAGAATTGGCTGGAAGCTCGCGCAGGCGTCCAGCCCGCGCGCGGGCCTTTTCTCCTACATCTGCTCGACGTAGTCGTCTATCCGAACCTGCCGGAATGGCTGGTCGTCGGGAGCGCCGTCATCATGTGCGTTGCGATTCTGGGCGTGTACGTGCGGCGCCACTTTCGGGGAACGCTTTGAAAATCTTACCGCTAAAGAGGCGAGCTACACGCCTCTCCGGGCATTCGGCGCGGCGTTCGCAGATGTTTGCAAGCCACGCGAAAACCAATAACAACGGAGGTCGCCGACGAGAAAGAGCGAGCCGGTCACGAAGATCACGTCACCGGGCGCAGCGGCGGCGAGGACGCGGTCGAGCGCTTCGGCCGGATCAGGGATGGTCGAGGCACGACGCGCAAGGCCGGCGGTGATTTCGGCAAGCAGGGGCGCGGAAATGGCTCGCGACTGGCGCGGCTGTGTGAGGGTGACGCTCTCAGCGAGAGGGAACAGCAAACCCGCAACTTCGTCCACGGCTTTGTCGCGCATGGCGCCGTAGATCAGATGAATGCGGCGGCCGGAGAAATTTTCCTCCCAGAAGGATTTCAATTCGCGTGCGGCAGCGGGATTGTGCGCGCCATCGAGATAAATGGCTGGACGCTTGGAGATGCGCTCGAGGCGGCCGGGCCACCGCGCGGAGGAAATTCCAGCGGCGATCGCGTGATCGGCGATGACGAAGCCGCGCTCGCGGAGAAGAAGAGCGGCGGTCGCAGCCGTGAGCGCGTTTTGAATCTGGAATTTTCCAGGGAGCGAAGGGGCAATCGAAATCTCGCGCTTGCCATCTATTCCCGACGCTACGGCCCGGTAGAAACCATCCTGCGAAGCCATCTCGCTCAACCGCCAGAGCGCGGTGATCTCAACGAGACGCGCCCCGCGTTCACTCACCCGCGCAGCAATCACGGCGCGCGCCTCGGGCCGCTGCGGCGCGCTGACCACCCACGCGCCGTCCTTGACGATCCCCGCCTTTTCGCCTGCGATTTCCTCGATGGAATGGCCCAGAAAATTCTCGTGATCGAAATCGATCGGCGTAATCACCGCGATTTCCGGTTCGACAATGTTTGTAGAATCGAGACGTCCGCCGAGGCCAACTTCGTAGACCGCGAAGTCCAGGGGTTTCTCCGCGCAGGTCTGAGACCCGCCCCTACCAGATATCCCGGCAGACCGATCGTCGCGAGGCGTTCCCCTTCCGTGTGGCTGGCTGTCTTCAAGAACCCGGAATTCTCGAACACGCTGGAACACCACAAACGCGATGGCCGTGACGCACTCGAAGAACGTTGGGTGTGCGACAAGCTTTCCGACAGCGAGCAAGGATTCGATGGCGGAGTGCACGCGCGTCCAGGCCGCCGCAAAGGCGTCGTCGGAAATTTCGTCGCCATCGATGCGAATGCGCTCGTTGATGCGCTCAAGATGCGGCGAAGTGTAAAGGCCCGTGCGAAATCCTGCGGAACGCAGGATCGATTCGATCATCGCGGCCGTGGAGCCTTTGCCATTCGTGCCCGCTACGTGGACGCATGGGACAGCAAGATGAGGATCGCCCAGAGCGGTGGAAAGAACGCGGATATTCTCCAGGCCGAATTTCTGGACGCGCGCCTGCTGCGGGGCCGCGAGTTCGCGTCCTAACGCGTAAAGCGAACGGACGGATTCTTCATAGTTCATGCCGCATTCTGGAAGAAATCGAGCGCCTGCGAGATATAGCGCTTCATGTCCTTGCGCGAAACGACCGCGTCGAGAAATCCGTGCTCGAGGAGAAATTCGGCGGTCTGAAAGCCCTCGGGGAGTTTCTGGCGAATGGTCTGCTCGATCACGCGCGGTCCTGCAAATCCGATCAGGGCTGCGGGCTCCGCGATGTTGAGGTCGCCGAGCATGGCGAAGCTGGCTGTAACGCCGCCGGTGGTGGGATCGGTGAGAACGGAGATGAACGGGATGCGCGCCTCGTCGAGCCTCCCAAGCGCAGCGGCGACTTTCGCAAGCTGCATCAGACTGACGGCGCCTTCCATCATGCGCGCGCCTCCGGAGCAGGAGACGACGATCAGGGGCTGCTTCTGCGCGAGCGACCGCTCGACCGCGCGCGCGACCTTCTCGCCCACGACGGCGCCCATCGAACCGCCGATGAAGCCGAACTCCATCGAGCAGCAGATGACGGGCCGGCCATTCATTTTGCCTTCAGCGGTGAGGATCGCGTCCTTCATCCCGAGCCTGTGCTGGGCTTCCTCGAGACGCTCTGCATATGGCCTGGTATCGACGAATTGAAGAGGATCGCTCGAGGCCAGATCGGAATCCCGCTCGTCCCACCGCTCGTCATCGAAAAGAAGCTCGAGACGCCGGCGCGCGCCGAGGCGGAAATGGTGATCGCACTTGGGGCAGACCTCCCAATTCGCCTCGAGGTCCTTTTTCCAGATGATCGAGCGACAATTGTTGCACTTCGTCCACATGCCTTCGGTGCGCACGCGGCGCTCTTCCACCGGCGTGGGATTTTCGAGAGCCTGCTTATCACGTTTGAACCAGGTCATTGGAAGCCAACCGATCGCTTAGAATTGCCAGTTCGCGGCCGTTCCTTCGCAGCGAACCTGGAGGCCGCAAAACAGAATCAGGCGTCCCACCGAGTCATCAGTCCCGCTTTAGTAGTCGATCCCGCGCTGGGCCAGGATGCCTTTCGTGTACGGGTGCTTGATCTCGCGCATTTCGGTGACAAGGTCCGCGGTCTCCACCAGCTTCGGATGCGCGTTCCGCCCCGTGCAGATCACGTGAACGCGTTCCGGCCGCTTCTGCAGCGCATCCACCACGCGCTCCGCGTCGAGCATCTTGTAGCTGATCACGTAGTTGATCTCGTCCAGCACGACCAAATCATATTTCTCGCCGTAAATCTGCTCGCGGCCGTACTCCCAAGCCTGCTCGCAAAGGCGAACGTCTTCTGAATCGGTGTCCGTTCCGCCCACCTTGACGAACCCGCGTCCCATGGGGCGAATCTCAAATTTATCATCCCCAAGCATTTTCGCGGCATCGAGTTCGCCATAATGCCACGAACCCTTAATGAACTGCACCATCAGCACGCGGAGGCCCTGTCCCACCGCGCGGAACGCCGTGCCGAGCGCGCAAGTGGTCTTGCCCTTGCCCGGCCCGGTGTATACGATCAGGAGTCCTTTGCCCTCAGGCATACGCGAGCATCCCGAAACACTCTGAATACTGACGGCAGCCCCTCGAAACGTCAAGCGAGGCCGCTTCTCCTCAGGTCTTCCGGTCTTCCTGATTTGGAGTTGCACCGGAGATTCGAAGGCGTCCCGCGGAAGCTTCAGGCGGCTGATGGCCGTCGGTCGACGTCTGGAATTCGCCACGCAGCCGCGGCAGGCATTCCGGATGCCTCTGCTGCAGGAACGCGATCAGCTTCTCGCGGACATAGCAGCGCAGATCCCATGCGGCTCCCGAATCGCGCGCATCCATCAGAGCGCGGATCTGGATCGAGTGCTCGCCGGCGTCTGTGACCTGCAGCGCGCACACTTCGCCTTTCCAGGATTTGGAGGATTTGACGATGCGCTGCAATTCGTCGCGCACCTCGTCCACCGGCACGGTGTAGTCAACCCAGAGGGTCACGGTTCCGAGCAGATCGGAACTCGTGCGCGTCCAGTTCTGGAAGGGATGTTCGATGAAGTAGGAAAGCGGAAGGACGAGCCGCCGCAAATCCCAAATGCGCACGACCACATAGGTGGTTGTGATCTCCTCGATCCAGCCCCACTCGCCTTCAACGATCACCACGTCCTCCAGACGCATGGGTTGCGTCAGCGCAATCTGAATTCCCGCAACCAGGCTCGAAATCGTCGGCTTCATGGCCACGCCGATAACGAGGCCGGCCAGCCCGGCCGAAGCCAGGAGGCTGGTTCCGATCGTGCGAATTGAGGGGAACGTCATCAGGATCACGCCGAGAGCAACGAGCACAACCGCAACAGAGATGACGCGGTGAAGAACGGAAAGCTGCGTCTGGACTTTGCGCGCCAGCAGGTTGTCCGCGACACTCACCTGGTAGCGAGCCGTGAGAATGTCCGAAACCACTTCGCTGACAAGGATGGCCAGCCAGGCAAGAACCGCGATCAAGGCGATGCCGATCGCGTGCTGAATGGGCTTCATGATTTGCGGGGGAAGGGAGGTTCCGGGCAGCGCGACGAGAAGAGCCAGCAGCGGGAAGAACCAGCGCGACAGGCGCGCGCCATGGTGGACCAATGAATTGGCGATTACGCTTTTGTGGCGGGCAGCAATGCGCTTGAGGAAGAAGAAAAGTATCCAGCGCACGATGAGCGCACCGATGACGGCCCCGACGAGAATCCCCGTGGACCACGCCACGGCCTGCCAGTGCCGCACGATCAAGTGGAACAGGTGAACCATCCAACCCTCCTTTCGAGCAGATGAGAACGCGACACTCCAATTCTGCGGCAGAGCACAGCAGCGTGAAAAGGGCGATCGGACTATTTTGGATATGGATGTCCGGCGAGGATCGCAAAGGCGCGGTAAATCTGTTCGGCCAGCACCACACGGGCGAACTCGTGCGGCATGGTCAAAGTGGAGAGCGAGATTTTCTGGTTCGCGGCGCCGCGGAGCTGCGCCGGAAAGCCGTCGGCGTCCCCGCAAAGAAAAGCGACTTCGCGGATGCCGCGGTCGCGCAAATCGCCAAGCCAGCGCGCGAATTGCTGAGAGGTGAACTGTTTCCCCATCGCATCGAGGAGAACCAGCGTAGCCGCCGCATCCAGTTTCAGTTTGCGGAGCGCGGCAGGCGTGGCATCGCGCAGCTCGTTGACTTCGATTTCCGCATAATGGCGGATGCGGCCCGCGTAATCATCGAGCAGCGCGCGAAGTTCACCGCGGCGTGTTTTGCCCAGCATGAGAAGGCGGATTTTCATAGGAAGCCGAAAATCGAAACGCGGAACTCGCAAACGGCCGCTCACTCGCTTTGGCTTCTCGTTTCGCTTTCTCGCACGCCGCCGGCGCGGCGGGCAGCGGCCCTACGGAAAAGCACGGGGGCTGGCGTTAGAGCAAGCCGTACCTTTTGCGCTTCTCGAGGAGCGTTTTGCGGCTGATGCCGAGAATTTCGGCGCTGCGGCCGATTTTGAAATGCGTGCTTTCGAGTGTGGCGACGATGGCATCGCGCTCCATGGCTTCGAGTGAACGCAAAGAACCGTTGCGGTTCGGCGCGTAAGCAGCGCGCACAATCTGCGGAAAATCCTCTGCGCCCAGAACCGGCTCCTTGGCAAAAACCAGGGCGCGCTCGATCGCGTTCTTCAGTTCGCGAACGTTCCCCGGCCACGCGTACGCCTGCAACACGCTGACGGCCGCGACATCAAGTGTCGCGCCTACCTTCCCGTGAACGGGCGCAAGCCGCTCGAGAAAATGCGAGGCCAGCGGAAGAATGTCCGCCGGGCGGTCGCGCAAGGCCGGGACGGCAATGGCGACGACGTTCAGCCGGAAGAAAAGGTCTTCACGGAAGCGTCCCGCGCGGACCGCCTCGCCGAGATCCGTGTTGGTGAGGGCCATGAGGCGCGCGTCCATGTGCAACGTTTCGGCTCCGCCAAGGCGCTGAAACGTGCGCTCCTCGAGGACACGCAGCAGCTTGGCCTGCACTCCCGGCGCCAGAGCGGCCACTTCGTCGAGCACGATCGTCCCGCCCTCGGCCATTTCGAGGCGGCCTGGTTTCCGCGCGACGGCGCCGGTGAACGCGCCGCGTTCGTGGCCGAAAAGCTCCGATTCGACAAGCTCGGAAGGCAGACTGGCGCAATCGATTTTGAGGAACGTGGCGTCGCGGCGCAGCCCCCGCTCGTGAATCCAGCGCGCGAGCTGGTCTTTCCCGGTGCCGCTTTCGCCCGTGATCAAGACCGTCGTTGCGGTGTCGGCAAGTTTCGCGGCAATCTCCAGCACACGCCGCGACGCGGGATCGGCGGCGACCCAGAGAAGATCAGGAGCGCTCATGGCTGCGTGTGATGATCCGCGGCTGGTTCGACACGGCTGCCGCCCGGCGGGCCCGACGGAGCGGGGAAATCAATGCGCTCGGCGTTGCGCCAGAGCCGCTCGAGATCGTAATACTGCCGCGCGCGTTCGCTGAAAATGTGCACGACGAAATCGGCATAATCGAGCAGGACCCATTCGGCGCCCGCCTTGCCTTCGCGGTGCGACAACCGCTTACCATGCTTTTCGAGCCGCTCCTCGATGGCCCCGCCGATCGCCTCGATCTGCGGCTGGCTCTGGCCGGAGCAAAGCAGGAAATATTCCGCGAACGTTCCCGCGCCGGACAGCTTCAGCACCGTAATATCCACGGCCTGCTTGTCCTGCGCCGCTTCCACGGCGAGCCGAATTTCGGGTCGAAAGGTTTCCAAAGTCACCGGTACAGGGCCTGTCCGAGAATGTATTCCTCCACGCGCGGCGGCACAAGGCTGTGAATGTTTTTTCTTTCCTGAAGCCGGTCGCGCACTTCCGTGGAGGAGACGTGGCTATTGACCGTGGTCAGGAGGTGAATCGCGGACTTTCGCAACACGATCTTGTTCCCATCGCTCGCGGCGCCGCGCCCGAGCTTTTCCGGCGGCACCACCAGCCGCAGCGCATCGATGCGGAAGCCGGGACGGCTCGCGATGATGAAGTCGCACAAATCGAGAAGCGCTTCGTAGTTTTTCCAGGTCGGCAACTCGAGAAACTGGTCCGCACCCACGATGAAATACAGGTGATCGTCGGGATGTTCGCGCCGGAAGCGCCGAACCGTGTCCACCGAGTAGAAGACGTGAGGCGCCGCGCCGTCAACCGGGGCTTCGGCGAGCGACGGAAAAAAGCCGCGATGCTCGGCGCAGGCTAGAGCGACCATGGCGTAGCGATGAACGAAGGCAGTCATCTCCGAACGCGCCTTATGCGGCGGGCGCGCCGAGGGAATGAAGTAAATCGTATCGAGATGAAACCGGCGTTGCGTCGCGTGAGCGACCGCCAGATGGCCGGCGTGGATCGGATCGAATGTTCCGCCAAACAGCGCGATGGAGCGGCGGTACGGTTCGTGCCAGGGACCGTGCGCGTGCGCGACATGGGCATGCGCTTTGTGAAGCGGATGCGAGCTCAACTCTGCTCCGTGTGCGGCGCCGCCGCATGATTTTCGGCGGGAGAGGCAGCGTGGGCACCGTCGCTGCTTGTTGCCGCTAAGATCGACGCGGCCTTCGGAATCTGGTCGAGACGATCGGCCATTGCGCGCACCAGCGCGACAATACCTTCGCCCGTCGCGGAAGAAATTGCGTGAAACTCGAGGCCGCGCTTCGCCGCGTAATCGCGAAGGGCTTCGAGGCGGCTGCGATCGGTGGTTGCGTCGAGCTTCGTGGCGACGACCATTACCGGCTTATCCGCAAGCGCAGGGCTGAACGCGGCGAGTTCGTGCTCGATGATTTCGAAGTCGTGCACGGGATCGCGGCCGCTCGCATCGCTCGTGTCGACAAGATGCGCGATCAGGCGCGTGCGCTCAACGTGCTTCAGGAAACGCGTGCCGAGCCCGGCGCCTTCGTGCGCGCCCTCGATCAAGCCGGGAAGATCGGCGACAACGAACGTGCGGCCGAGGCCGGGGGCGGCGTCGGGATCCGCGGAAACCACGCCGAGATGCGGTTCGAGCGTGGTGAACGGGTATGCCGCGATTTTGGGCCTTGCCGCCGAGATGCGCGAAATCAGCGTCGACTTACCGGCATTCGGAAAGCCGACGAGGCCGACGTCTGCGAGCAGCTTCAATTCGAGGCGCAGGTGGCGCTCTTCGCCCGGTTGGCCGTCCTCATGCTCGCGCGGAGCCTGATGCCACGGCCGAATGAAATGCGGATTCCCGTTGCCGCGGCCGCCGCGTCCGCCGTGCGCCGCCAGAAATTTCTGGCCGGGCTCGGAGAAGTCGAACAATTGCTCGCCAGTGTCGGCGTCAAATACGGCCGTGCCGACGGGAACGGTCAGCACCATCGAATCGCCGGAGCGCCCGTGGCATTTTGAGCCTTCGCCATGACGCCCGCGATCGGCCTTGAATTCGCGGTTGTAGCGGTAGCGCAGCAGCGTGTTGTCGTGCGGATTCGATTCGACGTAGACGTCGCCGCCGTGCCCGCCGTCGCCGCCCGAAGGTCCGCCGCGCGGAACATACTTCTCCCGCCGGAACGCGACGCAACCGTTGCCGCCGTCGCCGCCCTTCACCATGATTTTCGCTTCATCCGCAAACACGCCAGGCTCACCACAGGAACGCGGTCAAAAACAGCATACGCTAGGATTTCAGGGAAAAACAGGCGCACTGAGCGCTCGGAATCTGCATGCGGGGAATTCCAAATATCAATCGGCGGCGGGCGCTGCAGCCTTCGCTTCTTTGGCAGCCGCGGCTTCCTCGACCGGCAAAATGCTGATGAAGCGCCCGAGCCCGCCCTTGTCTTCGAACTTCACGAAGCCAGTGGTCAGCGCGAAGAGGGTGTCATCCTTGGCGCGACCGACGTTCCTGCCGGGCTTGTAGCGCGTACCGCGCTGGCGAATCAGGATGCTTCCGCCGTTCACCAGTTGTCCGCCAAAACGCTTCACGCCGAGGCGCTGCCCCTGCGAGTCGCGCCCGTTTACCGAAGATCCGCCGCCCTTTTTGTGTGCCATGGCTCTGAAAGACCTCTAGGAAAGTTGAATGTCGCCGACTTGCACGGCGGTGTAACCCTGCCGGTGGCCGCGCTGGATCTTGTACTGCCCGCCCGTCTTGTACTTCAGCACTTTCACCTTCGGCCCGCGCACGTGCTTCACAATCTTGCCCGTAATCTTGGCCTTTACGGCGTCTCCGCCGGTCAACATCTTCTTTTCGTCCGTGCGGACGGCCAGCACGTCGTCGAAGGTCACTTTGCCGCCGACTTTTCCCTCGAGGAGTTCCACCTCGATCGTCGCGCCCGGCTCAACGCGGTATTGCTTCCCCCCACTCCGAATCACGGCGTACATGCTGCCTCCCCGCTCAATTGACAATCGCTTATTATACGGGTTCCGCACCATTCGTGGCAACAGAAACGCGCTTGTGGACGGCTCGGGAAACTTCGGCTAACCCGACGATCTTCTCATGTCGTCGGCAGAACCTTGGACTCGATTCGATGAGCTGCACCGACCTAGATCACTGCTGAATGGGATGGCCGGATGGCGGCGTGATCATTCGCCCAAAGCCAATCTCCATCGCCGTGTCCTTCGGGAAGACCACGTCCTGGCCGCGTGAGAGGAAATGCGAATAGACGGACCGGCTTGCGCCGAACGCACCCATCGCCATTCCGAGAGGAGTGTAGTGCACGCCAAAGCCGATCGCAAATCCAATCAGCCGATAACTGTTCGCGCCACCGGCCCCATTATGCAGCGCATCGGCATCGCCGTCTCCAGTCGACGAAAACGCGGCCAGTGCGAGCGAAATGCTCGTCGAGAGATAGCGCGATTTCGGATTCGTGGCCTCCGCCCCGCCTTCGGAGTCGAGCTTGACGTGATCGGCCGCCGCCGACTGCACTCCTTCGAAGCTCGCCGCCACCTGCTGCGACACGCCTTCCGGTGGTACAAGCTCGTGGAATACCAACCGGATCTGCCCGTTGTGGTGCAAGTGCCGCGCTGGTTGCACTTGAACCACATCGCCCTTCAGGCGGCTCCCCTCCGGCAGCACAAGCCGATGCTGGCCGTCGAATAGCGGCTGCGAGATGACGGCTTCGACCTCCGCGCCCTTCGGCGTCGTCCCCGAATCGAGCGGCGTCAGCAGCAGCGCGTGCACCAGGCTCCCCGGCGGAGGAGTCTCGCCGAGTTCCGAGGAATTTGTGACCGTGAGCGGCTCAGAACCGAAAGCGAGCGGTTCCTTCAATTCGGCGAAATAGAGAGTGCCCGCGTCGATGTACTGCGGATGGACGGGAAGCTCGGCCAGCGCATAGCGCTCGATGCGGTGTTTCTTCCCGGGCGTCTTCACCTGGTCCATCGCCGTGTTCCATTCCTGGTGGGCCTGCTGTTTCGCCTGCGCGATCTTTTGCGAAGCCTCGTCCTTCAATGTTTTCTTTTTCTGCGTTTCCCCGGCGCTGATCAGCTGGATCACCCGGCCCGAACCCGGAGCCACCGTCGTATCGATCGGGACGCGCTTGCCATCGGGTAGCACAATGTCGTCGAACTCGAGCTGCAATTTATGCGCGGGCGTGAAATTCGCATTCAGCAGCGAAAGAACGCGATGCTTGCGGGAAATCGGTTCGATCCTCGCGATGTCGCCTGTGACCTCCGCGCCGGCGGGAACCACGAGGCGATCGAACGCATAGACCGGCTGCATCACGCGCCCGTGAATCGGCTGGCCGACTTTCTTCACGCGCACTTCGCGGTCGAGCGCGATCTGCATCGGGGTCCCCTTCGGCACGGTCAGGTCTACCGTGGCGAGCGGCTTCGCGGGTGTTGCCGGGCGAGCACCGCGCGTGGAGAAAGACGCAGTGGCGGGCTTCGGCGCAGGATCGGAGCCTTGCGCGTGCGCAACTCCGCAAGCAAATAGAAGCAACGGCAGGGACACGGCCGCGCGAATCGGGTTTGGTGGTTTCATGGCGTTAATTTCGCCTCGCTGGCTTTTTTGGTCCGCGTGTTCCAAGCTGCCGGGCCGGCATGACGATGAATGTGGACTTGAGAGACTTGCACGCGTATGAAGAACGGATGCTGCGCGGCCGCAAAGTGGTTGTGCGACTCCTATTGTAATCCCGTTTGCCGCCGCCGCAGATACAGCAATTTATGTACGCGGCCATCCTGGCTGGTGCGCGCACGCTCCGATTCCACCTGGCTCGTTGCGCAGACTTCAGGAATACGCCTGGCGGCAGGTCTCGTGTTCGCGGCAGGTGGGCGGATCGTTGGTCTTGTCGATCAGGATGTAGTTGTGGCAGGCGGCGCAGATCACGCCGTAAATCGTCTCGCTGAATTGCTCGTGGCCCGCTTGGGCCGTGTGTTCCTTGCGCGCCTGCTCCCGGCTGACCGGCATCGCTCCCTCTCTTTGCCCGTTACGCCCTCCACTTCGGCGAACAAGCGAACTGCATGAGCGGATACACTTCCTTGAAAATCTTCGCGGCCTCGCCCTGAAAACCGCTTCGCGAAGCAGCCACCGGAGAAAACTTCCGCCGCACGATCCACGCCTGCAGTTTCTTCCAGTTGTCCGCTTCGACTGGCCACCCGTTGTGCTTCGTCCATTCGCCCTTTTGGGTCGAATACCAGTAGCTGTCGAATTCCCCATCGAGGCGGCGCTTCTGTCTCGCCAGCCACTTCGCGTTTTCGCGCCCGCGCACCCGGCCGAATTGAACGAGCGGAGCAGCGCGCCCGCCGCCGTAAATCCGAAACCCGCAGGTCACTACGTCTGCTCCCACGCCGAGGTAGAGCTGGCCGACACCGTCACCCCCTTCCGCGAAGAACAAGTACATCTGCGGGCGGTAGGGGGTTTTGTCGCGCGCGAAACGAATGTCGCGATTGATGCGCGAAAAGTTGTCGTTCACACGTCCGCTGATGACGAACTGCGGGTTCAGCTTTCGGGCTGCGGGCGCCAGCCGGTCGAGCATCTCCCGAAATGGCGCGACCACCTCCGCGCGATACCGGTCGCGGTTCGCGTCCATCCAGGGCTTGTTGTTGTTGCGGCTCAACTCGCGGAAAAACTGCACCGCGGCCTTCGGAAAAATGGCGGCGGATTTGCGGGAGCCTGTATTATTTTCACGACCCATGTGATTCCGTCGCGGCAAAAGGGGCGCAATGCGAGCCGCGCGGGTGTCCTCCTCTATGAGGTGATCGATAAAAAGTATAGCGCACATCTTCTCGCGATAGCGCTTGCCCATTGGTTTCGGGCCTTTCGTCCCGGCACAAACTTTTGCTCGCGATGTTCCGAGTCTGGATTTTCCCTATCAAAACATCTGTGGTACCGTGTGCGCGCATTTTTCCTGCGGGAGGAAACCAATGATCCGCAAGTCTATGCATGTCTTTTTCGCAGCTTTACTCGCCGCTTTGATGGCCGCGTCCGTCGCATCTGCGCAAGAAGCGAAATCGAACCAGCCAGCGAAACAATCGCCGTGGAAGGCCGACGACATCGTCTTCAGCGAAATCGCCAACCAGTTTCGCATATCTCCCGATGGGAAATGGGCCGTGTGGGTAAAGAGCACGGGAAGCAAGGACAAGGATCGCCGCGTCAGCAATCTCTACCTCTCGAGCCTCACCGAGAAAAAAGAAATCGAAATGACGCGCGGCGAGGACGAAGTATCGGGTCCGCGCTGGTCTCCTTCGGGCGACCGCATCGCCTTTCTGAGCACGCGCGCGCTGCCCAAGCCGAACGCCAAAGCGGCGCACACGCAGCTCTGGATCATGGATGCCTTCGGCGGCGAGCCCTGGGACGTCACGCAGTTCGAGCGCGACATTCGCCAATTCGAGTGGCTCGACAACAATACGATTCTGTTCAGCGCCGAAGAAGATCCCTCGCTCTACGACCGCGAAGTGAAGGAACGCAAGGACGACAGCGACGTTGTCGACGATTCCGCGCACACGCCGCCCGTCCGTCTGTTCACGCTCTCGCTGAAAGACAAGAAGGTCACGCGCGTCACCGACAATACCGATTGGATCCAGTTCTTCCAGCCCTCGTGGGACGGGAAGAAAGTGGTCGCCGTGGCGCGCCGCGAGCTGAGTTACACCTGGGACGAAAAAACTCCCCCGGTGACTTACCTGATCGACCTCGCCACCGGCACGCGAACCCAAATCCTGCCCGGCCGCAAGATTCTTCCCGATCGCGTCGAATGGGCGCGCGACAATTCCGGCTTCTACATCATCGCGCCCTATTCCGATTCGCCGCGCTTTTACACCGCGTCCATCCAGAAACTGTATTTCTACGATCTCGCCTCGGGCACGCCCGCGGAAGTGAATCTCGATTGGGACCGCGCCATGGGCTACAACCTCGAAACCACCTCCGATGGTTTCATCGCGCTGTTGAAAAATGGCGTCTACACTAAGCTGGCACACTTCACGAAACAGGGCTCGACGTGGTCGCGCGAATGGATCACGGGCGCGACGCCGCGCAATTATTTTGATTTGGTGCTCGGCGACGACGGCCACACGCTGGTCTACGAATATTCGACGCCCAGCACGCCTACGCAGTGGTTCCGCGCGCACCTCGACGGCGCCTTGATCACGGCGCCCGTCCAGATAACGAACCTCAATCCGACATTCAAGAATCACACGATCGCGAAGACGGAAGTCATCCACTGGAAGGGCGCAAACGACGAGGAAGTCGAAGGCATCCTCTACTATCCGGATGATTACCAGCCGGGCAAGAAATATCCGCTCGTTGTCGCGACGCACGGCGGCCCGGCAGGGGCCGATCACGACGCGTGGTCGGAAAGCTGGGCCTATGCCAACAATCTGCTCACCCAGCGCGGCGCGTTCATTTTGAAAACGAACTACCACGGCAGCTCGGACTACGGCCTCAAATGGGTGGAATCGATCTGCTGCGGAAAATACTACGAGCTGGAAATCCCGGATATCGAGAAGGGCGTCGACAGCCTGATTGCGAAGGGACTCGTCGATCCAAGCAAAATCGGAGCGCTCGGCTGGTCGAATGGCTCGATTCTTTCCATCGAGCTGACCGTCACAGATCCGGACCGATACAAGGCCGCTGCAGTGGGCGCGGGCGACGTCGAATGGATCAGCGATTGGGCCAACGTCGATTTCGGCGAAGCCTTCGACGACTACTATTTTGGCAAAGCGCCCTTCCAGGATCCCGAGCTCTACATTCAGAAATCGCCCGTCTTCAAGATGGATCGCGTGAAGACGCCCACCTTGATTTTTCACGGCACGAACGATCGCAACGTCCCCACCGACCAAAGCTGGACCTATTACCGCACGCTCTACTGGCTCAACAAGGTTCCGGTGAAGCTCGTCCTCTTTCCCGGCGAGCCGCACGGCCCGCGCAAACTGTCGCACCAGCTTCGCAAAGTGAACGAAGAGATGGCCTGGTTCGACAAATACCTGTTCCACGCCAATCCGCCCGAAAACGAAGCCTTCAAGAAGGGCTCGCCGCTCGACGTCGCACTCCGTCGCGCGTCGATCAAGAAGTCGGGCGCGGATTACGGCGCGATGGAGAACGGCGTGCTCGTTCCTGAAGTCGTCAAGCGCGGCGATCTCGAAATTGGCCGCTTCGAAGTGACGCGCGCGCAGTTCGCCGCGTTCGATAAGAGCTACAAGGTCGATCCCGGCACGGAAAATTATCCGGCGAACGGAATCGCCTTCGAGCAGGCGAAGGCCTATTGCGAATGGCTCAGCAAAAAGACTGGCCAAACGTATCGCCTGCCGAACGAGAAGGAAGTTGAGTCGCTCTATAAACCGCGCTCGGGCGAGAACACGCTCGACTACTGGGCGGGCTACGCGCTGAATCCCGCCGACGCGCAGCGCCTCGACGAGAAAATCAAGCTGTTGCCCGGCAATGCGCCCCTGCTTCGCGAGGTCGGCAGCTTCAGCGGCGCGGGAGAGGAGGGCGAGCAGTTGGTCTTCGATCTCGACGGCAACGTGGCCGAATGGGCAATCGCCGCGGATGGCACGGGCAAAACGCTCGGCGGCAGCGCCGATCGCCCCGCCGATCCCAAAGCGCGCTTTCGTTCCGCGGACGCCCCCTATACCGGATTTCGCGTCGTGTACGCCGGAATCAGAAAAAAATAGTTCGTTCTCGGCGGAAGCGCGGACCGTCCTGCTGGTTCCAGGACACTGCGCGGATGGTCTCGACATGTGGCGAAAAACTCGCGAACGGAGGATCCTTTGAAATCATCGCGCGTGTTGGGCATTTTCCTGTGCGTTTTCGGATTTGCGCAACTGGTCTCCGCCGCAGCTCCTAAGGTTGTCTTCGTGCGCTGCGGGAAATTGATCTATGACACCGAGAAGCCGCCGATCGCCAATGCCGGGGTCGTCATCGCCGACGGCAAAGTCACCGCTGTCGGCGCGAACCTCACTGCGCCCGCTGGCGCGGAACAAATTGATCTCTCGCAATACACGGTTCTTCCCGGCCTGATCGACGCCCACACGCACCTGTGGACCGGCCCGTTCGGCGCCGTCCCTTCTGCCGGACTTGGATTGTTGCGCGCCACGAAGGCGGTCGATTACGCGCTCCGTTCCGGCATCGTGGCCATGCGCATCCTGGGATCAGACAATTTCATCGACGTCGCCCTGCACGATGCGATCGAAGAAGGCACGATTCCCGGCCCGCACATCATCCCTTGCGGCCATGCCATTTCGATCATCGGCGGGCACGGCGATTTTCTGAACATGCCGGAGCAATTTCCGCTCGTTGATTACTACACGCCGCTCAACGGCTTCATCAATTCGCCCGAGGACGCGGAAAAAGCCGTGCACCTGCAAATCAAGTACGGAGCGAAGGTGATCAAGGTGCTGGCGTCGGGCGGCGTGTTGTCGCCGCTCGATTCTCCAACGGCCGAGCAAGTTTCGCCGGAGGAACTGCGCGTGATCGTCGAGCAGGCCCACATGGACCATCTCAAAGTGGCGGCGCACGACGAAAACCTGACGACTATTCTCGCCGCGTTGCATGCCGGAGTCGATTCCATCGAGCACGGCTCCGAGCTGAACCAGGAAGCCATCGACTATATGAATGCGCATCACGTCGCGCTCGTTCCCACTGTTTACATCGTCGACGACATCATGACGAACGGGGTGAAGATGCATATGCCGGGCTACGTTCTGCGCAAAGCGAACGAACTCGGCACGAAGGAGATCGCCAGCTTCAAAATGGCGCTTGGAAACAACGTCTTCATCGCCGCCGGTTCCGATCAGCGCTATGAACCCGGTCACGGCACCGCCCGCGACGAAATCATGACTGAGGTCAAATTCGGCATGACGCCCGAGCAGGCGCTCACTTCGGCGACCAAGCACGGAGCCGAATTGCTTGGCCTCGACGGTCTCGGCACGGTCGCCGTGGGCAAGGAAGGCGACCTCGTTGCGGTGCAAGGCGATCCGATGTCCGACATTCACGTCCTCGAAAACGTGAAAGCGGTCGTCTACAAAGGCGCCAGCATCAGCCCCATGAACCACACAGGCGAGGCGAGCGAATAACCCGCAGCTGACATGCGACAAGTCAGATCACGACTGCTTTGGCGATTGCTCGCCGTCGCGTTGATGTTCGGCTCAGCGTATGCATTCGGGCGTGCTCTCGGCGACGCGGGTGCGATCAGCGGTTGGACCTGCGGCCAGAAAGGGAAAGGCGCCCCGCCAGTTCGCGAAACGATATTCGAAGCGCTGATGGAGGCTGCAAACCCAAAGAATTTCTTCTCGTCTGCTCGCATCCGACCCGCGACCTTTCCGCACTATGCTTAGCCGCCGTCGCCTTCTTTCTACCGCCGGAAACCACATTGCGATTCAGTCCAGATTGGTACTTGCGGCGTGCGGCCGCGGGCCTTACCCTTCGCGCATGACCCAATTCACTCCAACCCAGCGCACGCGCGTCAAACGCATTCCCGATCGCGGCAAATATGATCGCGAGACTGTCTTCGCCATTCTCGACGAAGGGCTCGTGTGCCACGTCGGCTTCGCCGTCGAGGGCCAGCCATACGTGATCCCCACGCTGTTCGCGCGAATTGGCGACCACCTTTATATCCACGGGTCGGCTGCGAGCCGGATGTTGCGCACGCTTGCGGGCGGAGTGCAACTTTGCATCACGGTTACGCTCGTTGACGGCCTGGTCCTCGCGCGTGCCGCGTTCCATCATTCGATGAACTACCGCTCCGTTGTGATCCTCGGACGCGCCACGCTGGTCGAAGGCCGCGAGGAAAAACTGAAAGCACTCGAAGCATTCACGGAGCAAATCGTGCGCGGCCGCTGGAACGACGTTCGCCAGCCCAATGAATCCGAATTGAAGCAGACGACGGTGCTCGTGCTCCCACTCGAAGAAGTCTCCGCAAAGGTGCGCACCGGCAGCCCGAAGGACGAACCCGAAGATTACAATCTTCCCATCTGGGCTGGCGTCCTGCCGCTTCCCATCGTTCCCGCAGCGCCGATTCCCGACCCGCAACTCCGATTTACCCTCGATCCTCCGCCCTATCTCCTGAATTACTCGCGCAATGGAAAAAGTCGCGCGTAATCAGGCTGCGAGGCGAAGCCGTAACGCCACTGATAAATTCTCGAGAATTATTCGTGGATTGCCGCTCAGAATCGTTACAATTCGCACCGCCCTGGATCGCTGAGAGGGAATTCGCATGGTCGCTGCTCATCGCGGACGATTTGGCTCAAGCGCCCTCGCCCGGCTCATTCCGATCCTTATCCTTCTTGTCAGTGCCGGCGCGAGCGTCGCGAATGCGCAGGCGATCCGCGTCGACACCACGCCTTCGCACGCCATTCAGTTCGATCCCGACAAAGCGCTTGGCACTTCGATCGACATTCTGCCGGCCGTCAATTTCGACGAGGTCTACACCGCGCCGAACCTGAAAGAATCGCTCTCGGCGGGCTGGGGACCTATCAGCTATCGCCAGAACACCGAGCTCACCATCGAAGCCTGGCACTGGAATCCCAACGGCACATGGAGCGACCCCGCGCACCGCGACGGCTACTTCACCGGCAGCGCCCAACCGGGCGCTGAACCTCTTCGCGAATCCTTCGGCTACTCGTTGCCGCACCGTGGCACGACGCGCAGCGACGCCGACGTCAACGAATTCTCGCGCCTCACCGACGGCGACGAATCCACCTACTGGAAAAGCAACCCGTATCTCGCGCAGAAGTTCACCGGCGAGGACGACGCCCTTCTGCCGCAATGGATCGTCATCGACTTCGGCACGCCGCAGCAAATCGACGGCATCCGAATCGCCTGGGCGAATCCCTACGCAACGCAATACGCCGTCGCCTACTGGTCCGGCGAAGATGCCATGGTGAAGCAAGCCGCGGGCTACTGGACCGTTTTCCCCACGGGCGCCGTCCAGAACGGGAAGGGCGGCACGGTCACGCTGCGGCTCTCGGAGATTCCGGTCGTCACGCGCTTCGTTCGCATCCGGATGACGCAATCCTCGAACACGTGTGACACGCACGACGCGAGCGATCCTCGCAATTGCGTCGGCTACGCGGTGAACGAACTCTACGCGGGCAATTTCACGGCGGATGGGAAATTTCTCGATATCATCAAGCATACGCCCGGCCAGGCGCAGACCGCGACTTGGGTCTCGTCGGTCGATCCCTGGCATACGGCTGCAGACCGCGTCCCCCTGCGCGTGCAGACCGGCTTCGATCTTTTCTACACGAGCGGCCTGACGAATCATCTGCCCGCGATGGTTCCCATCGCCATGGTCTACGCGACGCCCGAGGACAGCGCCGCCGAAATCGCCTACATCGAAAAACGCGGCTACCCGATTTCCTACGTCGAGATGGGCGAAGAGCCCGACGGCGCGTTCATGACACCCGAAGACTACGCCGCGCTTTATCTTCAGTGGGCCAGGGCGCTGCACCGGGTCGATCCTAAACTCAAGCTGGGCGGTCCGATCTTTACAGGCGTCATCGAAGATATCGCAACGTGGACCGACGACCAGGGCCGCACGTCCTGGCTTGGACGCTTCATCGATTACCTGAAAGTTCGCGGGCGGCTGAGCGATCTGTCGTTCGTCTCCTTCGAGCACTATCCGTTTCCGCCCTGCGAAACCACCTGGACCGATTTGTATCGCGAGCCCGACCTCACGCGGCACATCATGAATGTCTGGCGCGACGACGGCGTACCGGCGGACGTTCCTCTGATGATCACCGAGAGCAACGTCTCATGGGCGCTCACCGATCCCATGCAGGACACGTTTTCCGCGTTGTGGCTGGCCGACAGCGTTGGCTCGTTTCTAACGGACGGCGGCGCGCTCTACACTCACTCGCCCATTCAGCCTGAGCCATTGCATCCCGGGTGCCACGCATTCAGCACGTACGGAAATTTCGTCGCCGACCGCCAGCTCCACATTTTGCAGCACACCGCGCAATACTTCGCGAGCCGCATGATCAATCTCGATTGGGTCCAGCACGGCGCGGGTGCGCATCAGCTCTATCCCGCCGAATCGGATTTGCGCGACGACGCCGGCCACGAATTGGTCACCGCCTACGCCGTCAAGCGGCCGGACGACGAATGGTCGCTCATGCTGATCAACAAAGACCCGACCAACCCGCACAGCGTGAAGATCGCTTTTGCTCCTTTCTCAGCAGGCGCTGATCCGATTTCCCATTTCACCGGCCAAGTCACGATGACCACCTTTGGGGCCGCGCAATACATCTGGCATCCTGAGGGCCTGAAGAGCCACGCCGACCCCGACGGCCCCCCAGCCACCTCGACCATCGACGCCAGCGCCGGCACTGCGTTCACCCTGCCCCGCGCATCGGTCACCATCCTGCGCGGCCGGATTCAGTGAGTCGTATTTCGGGGCCAACGATGAAAGGGAATAGCTTAAAATCTCCTTTCGGAAATATGTCAAAAGTGTATCGATTAATTTTCGGTGATGTCGTTGAATTCATGGAACTTGACCTGATTTTTTGTTCGACACGTGTATCGATTAACCTCGGCGGACGATTCGGCTCGTGGAGATGGTGGAGGGACCAGTTGGCGTCCGCCAAGCGATACGCCAAAAAGTTCTCGATTATCGACTTGGCCAGTCATTGCTGCGTTATCTCACGCATACTTTCACGCTAGCATACCTGTCAAATCGGCGGACCCAAGGTAAACGCTCTAAGTGGCGGATGAGCAGCGGATTACGGGCGCAGAAATTGCACTGGTTTGGTGCAAAGCAGGTGGCAAAATTTGGCTTGTGCGTCAGCGGGTGGCGGCGTCGTGCTCGACTTTGCCGTCGCGGAGGCGGATGACGCGGTGGGCGTGGGCGGCGATATCCGATTCATGGGTGACGAGGATGATGGTGTTGCCGTTCTGGTGCAACCGCCCGAAGAGCGACATGATTTCCTCGCCGGTTTGCGAATCGAGATTGCCGGTGGGCTCGTCGGCGAGGAGGATCGAAGGATTGTTGACGAGCGCGCGAGCGATGGCCACGCGCTGGCGCTGTCCGCCGGAAAGTTCGTTGGGTTTGTGCATCATGCGGCCGGCCAGGTCCACTTGCGTGAGGGCCGTTTTCGCACGCTCCAGGCGTTCTTCGGAAGGCGTGCCATTGTAGATGAGGGGCAGCTCGACGTTGTGAAGAGCGGTGGCCCGCGCGAGCAGGTTGAACGTCTGAAAAACGAAGCCGATTTCCTTGTTGCGGATGTAGGCGAGTTCGTCGTCGTCGAGCTGGCTGACCAGGCGCCCGGCGAGCCAGTAGCTTCCCTTGCTGGGGGTGTCGAGGCAGCCGATCAGGTTCATTAATGTGGACTTGCCGGAGCCCGACGGGCCCATGATGGCGACGTATTCGCCCTTGCGAATTTCTATGTTGACGCCGCGGAGCGCGTGCAGCTGCTCCGTGCCCATTTCGTAGGTTTTCCAGAGGTCTTCGGTCTTGATGACGATGCCGGCCGAGACAAAATCCTCGCGGTAGGCTTGGGCGGCAATTTCATCAACGGGCGATGCCATCAGTATTCCTCAGATCACTCACTAAAAGCCGTGCACCAGAAACCGAGCGCACACTAATTTAGCACCAATCCAATAGGATGCGGTTCCAGGACGGAATGTCGCGGCCGGCGACCGCATTCCGGTGTGCCAGCCAGCCGTTCCGACCCGCGGGGAACTGCGCATCTTTACTTCCGCGGCTTTAGCCGCGGCGTCTGGGAACCAGCCTTACGGCGCGACTGAAGTCGTGCTCCGACACAAATCGGAATTCTGACAGACTCTTCCGGCCTTTCGATCAAAATGACATGACGCGCTCCGGAAGCGGCACTGGGCACTAGGAGGTTCCCTGGGCGGCCTTGGCCAGCGAATTGTCGATCTTGATGGTGGCGCCCGGCTTGAGTGTGCGGAGCACCGTGTAGCTCCCGACGACAATCTGATCATCCGGCTTCAGTCCGCTGGTAACTTCCATGTCGGTGGTGCCGGTGATGCCGGTCTTAATCGGCACGAACACAGCTTTGTTGCCGCGGATCACGAAGACACCCTGAATCTCTTTCTTTTCCGCGGCGGTCTCCGGGCGCGATGCCGCCAGGGTGACACCGCTACCCGGATGCTCGGCTGCGTCGAGTTCTTCCTGAGTGCGGATGGCGACGGCCTGAATGGGAACGGTCAGCACGTCGTTGCGGTGCGCCGTTTGAATCTTGGCGGTGCAGGAAAGTCCGGCCCGGAGGGAATTGGGCGGATCCTTGAGCGTGACGACCACTTTGAAGTCACGCGCTTCCTGCGTGTTGGCGGTGGCCTGTTCGGTAGCGGCCTGGCCTGACGAGCGGAGAATCGCAAGCTGGCCGACTTCGGTGACCACACCGTGAAACGTCTTGCCCGGAAGAGCGTCGACGGTGATGTCGGCGGGCTGGTCGTTACGGAGACTCGATATGTCCGTTTCGTCGACTTTCACTTCGGAAGTAACGATGCTCATGTCCGAAATGGTCATCAGGAAGCTGCCCTCGGCGTTCTGAATGCCGGGAACGACGTTCTCGCCAACCCGTACGGCGATGTAGCTGACGATGCCGTCGATCGGGGCGCGATAGGTGGTCTTGCGCAGAATGTCCGCCTGGTGCGCCAGAACAGCGCGAGACTGCTGGACCATGAGAGTGGACTGATCGCCGGCAGCGCGCGATTGAGCAATTTGAGCTTGCGCGGCCGTCACGGCGGCGATGGCGCTGTCGTAGGTAGCTTTGGAGGCATCGTAATCGGATTTCGAGATCAGCTCGGCGGTAAAAAGAGATTGCGAGCGCTGCCAGTCCAGCTTGGCCTTCTCAAGATCGGCCTGGCGTTGCGCGAGCGTCGCAACCGCCGCCTGATAGCTTGCGATAGCCGCTTTCGACGCAGCCTCAGCGCCTTCCAAGGAGGCCGTCTGCGCCTGAACGTCCGCGGCGGGCTGGATGCTCTCGATGTGCATTAGAACGTCGCCCTTGTGAACGTGGTCGCCTTCCTTCACGGTGATGTCCGTGATCTTGCCGAAGCCTTCTCCGAGGACATTCGTGAAATTCTTCGGGCGGATCTCGCCGGAGGCCGTTACGACCGAGGTGAGGTTCTGGCGGACCACCTGGCCCGTCTGCACGGTCACGACGCCCTTGTTCACCTCGTATACGCTCACCAACACGATGGTGAGGAGGACCACG
>DATGHM010000217.1:0-95985 GCA_035307985.1 Candidatus Acidiferrales bacterium | reverse complement strand
ATAGCGCGATTTAAGCCGTTTGACATGCCGCGGTGATAGGGCGAGCAGTTCCTTCTGACTCAACGTGAATGTCTCCTGTCTCATGGGGTGACAGTTTCACGTTGCCGTTAAGGGGTGACAGAATTATGGAGCTAAGACACGCGCTCTTTGTTTCCTTGCCTCCATCACCACAGACGATCAGAATAGTGGGTCGTTATTGTGACTGCAATTTTACGCTGCAAGACGAGGAGCAAACTTACCGGATGCAAACGAAAAGAAATCGTCTCCCTGTGGCATTGCTGATCGTGCCGGGCCTGGCGCTTGTGGCGGCGCAGCTTCTGGTGATTGGGCAGCGCCACATTGCCCTGGCGGCTGCTGCTCGCGAGATGGCGCAGGCGCCGGAGGATGCGCGACTGGCGAAGTCGTATCGTTTCGAGCATGGCGGTTGGATTTACGTCCATCTCGAAGGAACCCCGTTCAACATCGGCTATCAGCACGGCTATCTTCTCGCCCCTGAAATTGCGGACGCCTTTGCAGCGGTCAGCTTGGAAATGACGCACGAGACGGGACGCAATTGGGATTTCTTCCGCCGTACGGCTCATGACTCGCTGTGGCACGGCATTGATCCGGAGTACCAGCAGGAGTTGCGGGGCATCGTCGCCGGCCTCGAGGCCAAGAAAGTGAAGCTTGACTTGGACGATGTCGTCGCCATGAACGCGTTCATGGAACTGCCCGATTACTATGTGCCGTGGCTTAATTCGATTACCCACGCGCAGAATGCGCCGAAGCTGGCTGCGCCAGACGCCTGCAGCGCGTTCGTAGCGACGGGTAGCTGGACCAAGGACGGCCAAATCGTGATGGCGCACAACAACTGGACGAGTTACGTTGATGGAGAGCGGTGGCGAATCGTTTTCGACATCGTGCCGCAGCACGGAAACCGCATCCTGATGGATGGCTTTCCCGGTGTGATCGTCAGCGACGACGACTTCGTCATCAACTCCGCCGGGTTGATGGTGACCGAAACCACGATCAGCGACTTCCACGGCTGGGATCCCACGGGCAAACCCGAATTCGCGCGCGCGCGCAAAGCCATGCAGTACGCCAACTCGATCGACGACTTCGTGCGCATCATGAATGACGGCAACAACGGCGGTTATGCCAACGACTGGCTGCTGGGCGACCGCAAAACCGGCGAAATCGCGCGCTTCGAGGAGGGCTTAAAACACACGAAAGTGTGGCGGACGAAGGACGGATATTTCGTCGGATCCAATTTCGCGAGTGATCCCGAGGTGATTAAAGAGGAAACGACGTTCGATCCTGCCAATCTGGCGGCTTCGGCAAACGCGCGTCATGTCCGCTGGGACCAACTGATGGCCGAGAATAAAGGGAAAATCGACACGACTCTGGCCGAGGCCTTCGAGTCGGACCATTACGACTCCTACCTGAAAAAGGAAATGGCCGACCGGCGGAGCCTATGCGGCCACGGAGACGTCCTCACTCCAGGGGACCCGGGCAGCGAGCAGAATCCCTACCATCCGAGTGGCGCGGTGCAAGGCAAAGTCACCGACAGCGCGATGGCGGCGCAAATGAGCTTCATCGCCCGAATTGGCCATCCATGCGGCGAAAACTTCAACGCGGCGAAATTTCTGGAGGCACACCAAGACTACTCGTGGGAGGCGCCTGTGCTGCGCGACATGGACGCTGGCCCATGGACGCAGTTCCACGCCGGCGAGCAAGCGACCCAGTAACCCGGGGGCAGGTCGTGCGAAGACCGGACGTGCCCGGCTCCCCAAATAGCGCAGCTCTCGGCTATTTGTCTTGGCTGGCTACCTGCAGGTTGTTCGTCACGCTGAAAACGTTGGGAACCGTCTTCGCGCGCAGCCCGATCACGTTCTTATCCGCTTCGCTATCAACAACGCCTTCGAGTGTAACGCGGCCATTCGCTACGACGATGTGAACGGGTGGCAGCGCGCCCATGGCGTATTTCCACAAACCGGCAAATCCGTAAATCGCTCGGTACTCCGCGCGACGGATCTGGTCGTCCATGCTCGAGGGTGGCAGGACTTGTATATCATTCACGACCTTGGTTACTCCCTCGATGCTCTTGACCGTCCTCCCCGCATCTGCTTTCAGAGTCGGACGGACCACCTGGCCGCTCAGGGTCACTGTTGTGCCGTCGACTCTATACTGGAGATTGTCGAAAAGGGTCAGCCAGGGCAGCATGACGAGCCGGTGCCGAACCTCCTGCGTAAGCCAGACTTGGTAGTGCGCCTGGTCCCGCGGAGCTTGTTTGTTTGGCGTTGCTGCCAGTGCGGCGCTTCCAGAGGCAAGAATCATCCCCAGGACTGCCGCGATTGCGAGAAAAGCGCGTGAATTGGAACGAGTGAACTGCGACATTGTGCACCACCTTTCCGCTGCAATCATTTGATGCCGGCCGAAAGCCAACGTTTCATGTCTGCGCCCCGCTTATGGGGGGAGAGCTGCCCACTCCTTCCAAACCGCAGGGATCTCGAAATGAGGCTTCTCTGCCCGAAACCTTGGGCATGCACCGTAGTTGGGGTCCACTGGCAGGACTTCGAGCGGGCCTCGACCGGATTGGCGCGCCAGCCGCCTACACCTTCGGGGCCAAGACAACCTGGCGGGTCCGTTTACAGCATGATTCGGCTAGCCTATAGTGGAATGCTGGCGTAAGTCTTTTGTTCTGCTGTCGCTGAAAGGCCTGAATGCCGCGACAATTCCTCGGAGCGACGCCAAGACGCTGGCTCGAATACCTGATTGCCATCCTGCTGGGCAACGCGATTTACTATTTTTCGCTGGTACCTCACCTTCCCCAATCATTTCACCATCAAGGATTTCACGTCGATCTGGGGATGTTGTTGGATTTCGTGATATGTGCCAGCGTATACGGCCTGATTCGCGTAGCCGCCAGCCTGTAGCTTGCCCAAGTCTTTTTGCGCGACGGACTGCGTACCTGGCTCTCGCAGGGGGTGTGGTTTCGTGACTGGCGACACCCGTGCATTTATTCCACAAGGTCAACGTGCGCGGTGGGCAGAGGCGGGATCCGCGTGTCTCTTCTTTCCGCTAAGCCTTGCCTTTGCAATCGCGTTCGCAGGACCGCTGATCCTTCGCTGCATAAGGGGCGGGTGTATGTCCGATACTGGGAAAACCGCGGATTCAAGTGCTCACGAACGGCCAGTCCAGCCGTCTATCTCTACGGAACCTGTCCGCTGCCACGGACAGGAGGAAAAGCTAGCGGGAGGAAGCAAACCCGCTCGAGATGCGGAGGGCAGGCTTCGCCGGTCCGAAACAAAGGCGCCGCTTGGGACCGAATCGCAGCCGTTGGAACCGATGGGGATGAGCGTCGCGTTCGAGGGAGATGCGCGCCAGGCAGCGGCGGCGAAGGTCGCGGAAGAGCACAGGCTCATTCGGAAGGCGCAGGCAGGGGACCGCGCGGCATTTGAGGATTTGGTGCGTCGCTATGATCGCGACGTATTACGGCTGGCGCTGAATCTGGTCCGGCGCCCCGAAGACGCGCGCGACATCTACCAGGAAAGCTTCCTGCGCGCCTACCGGAACGTGCACCGCTTCCGCTTCGAATGCAGCTTCTACACGTGGATGTACCGGATCGTGACGAACGTCGCGCTCGACCATCTGCGGCGGAAATCGAGTCGACGCGAGGACCAAGCACCGGCGATTGAAGCGGCCGACGGCAACCCGGGAGATTTCTTCGACCGGCAGCCGGAGTTGAGGGCGGCAGCGAATCCGGAGCGAAACCTGTTGGGGCGAGAGTTGGCGCAGCAAATCGCGGCAGCCTTGAACGAGCTTTCGCCGCGCGAACGGATGGTCTTTGAGATGAAGCACTATCAGGGAATGAAGCTGCGGGCGATTGGCGATTTGCTGGGGACGTCCGAAGAGACCGCGAAAAATTCCTTGTTCCGGGCAACAAGAAAATTGCGTGCCAATCTGGATTTTCTGAGGTAAGGTCGCGCCCAAAATGGACCGAGACATTCGCAATTCGAGCCAGCCGTGCAGCGATATGGATCCGCTGCTGATTCTGTTCGCGGCCGGCGAGGAACTGGATCCGGCGGAACAGGCCGAAGTCACCGAGCATATTGCGCATTGTTCAACTTGCGCGGCGGCGCTCGAACGCGAGAAGAGTTTGCTTCGGGCTTTTGCGTCGCACCGCGCTGAGCCCGACGCCGCTTTGCTGGCGAGTTGCCGCGCGAAGCTGCAAGACGCGCTGGATCGAGACGAAGAGGGATCCTGGCGGAAGAGAATAGCGATCCTGATTCCGGCGAGCTGGATTTCGCCGCGGCCGGCGTGGAGCGCGGCGCTGCTCCTGCTGCTCGGTTTTTCGGCCGGCGTTTACGGTCCTCGATTGCTGCACCGTTCCACGGGGGCGCCCGTTTCGGCAGCGGCCGCAAACGATGCCTCCGACGGCGGGGCGGCCACAACCGGTGATTCCGCTCTCTCCGCGCTTGACCTTCACACGGCTGACGTTTCGGGTATAAATGTGATTCCGGCGGGAGGCAGCGAACCGCCGGAAGTGGAGTTGCAGCTCAAGGCGCAGCGGCCGCTGACGGTTCATGGCACAGTCGATGACAGCGATGTGAAGCGCGTTCTGCTGTACGTTCTGCGCAATGCCGATCGCTTTGACCCGGATGTCCGCATCAACGCCGTCGATCTTCTTCGCGCGCGCAGCAACGATCCGGACGTGCGCTCGGTGCTCTGCCAGGCTGTTCATACCGATCGCAACACGGCGGTCCGATTGAAGGCGCTCGAAGCGCTGAATGGCGCGGAGCCTCACGACATCGTCCGCGAAACTCTTCTCGATGCGCTCGACGATCAGAATCCCGGCGTGCGCATTGAAGCCATCAACGCGCTGCAGTCCATGGCCGCCAAGGGGCAGGTGGTTTCCGACGATCATCTGCTTTCCGTATTGCGTAACCGTATGCGGACGGACCCGAACACCTACATTCGGCTGCAAAGCGCCGCGGTCATGCGTGATCTGGGGCCGCGGCAGAAGTTCTGAACATGCCCTCGCCTGGAATCCTCGCAGGTATCCCTTCACGCCCGCCGCAGAGGGCTGGCAGCAATTCCTGGAGAATTGATCTACCGCCGATCTTGATGGCCGGTTTGCTGTTCGCCGGAGCCGCCATTCCAGCGGCCGGAAACGCGATGCACCGGCGGACCAGCGGGCCACACGTGACTTCGCAGCTCAGCGGAAGCGTTGCCGCACGCGAAGGTGGCCACCTCCGCGTCGTTACGCAACTCGGGAATGTGGTCATCCACACGCGCGGTTCCGGGAAAATCGACTACATCGTTCGCCTCGAGGCAGACGGCGACAGCAACGATGCCAGGGAGCTTCTGAAGCAATTCCGCATTGACGCTCGCGAGATGCCCGATGGCGCGTACATCAGAGGTACTGCTGCCGGGCAGCAGTGTTGCGGGCGGCTGTGGGTAACGATCACCTTGAACGTCCCGAAAAACTACAGCCTCGACGTTTCAACGGGCGGGGGAAACATTGAAACGGACGACGTCGACGGGCGGGTAGCGCTCTATACGGCAGGCGGAAACATCTCGGCCGGGAATATCGCCGGGTCGGCGCGGCTCGTGAGCGAAAGCGGCGGGCATATTTCGGTTAGGAACGTCGCGGGCGATTTGATGGCGGACACGGGAGGCGGCCACATCACTACGGGTATCGTCTCCGGTAGTGCGAATTTACATACCGCGGGGGGGCACATTCACGCCGATTCGATTCAGGGAATCGCGCACCTCGATACGGGAGGCGGCAACATCACGCTGCAACATTCGGGCACGCAACTGACGGCCCGAACGGCTGGCGGAGAGATCGAGGTGGGCGAAGCGGCGGGACTGGTGCGCGCAAAGACGGGCGGCGGCGGAATTCGCGTGGTACGCCTTTCGGGTCCAACCGACCTGCAGACGACGGGGGGAAGCATTTACCTCACTCAGGTGGACGGATCTGTGAAGGCGACGGCCTCCGCAGGCGGTATTACGGCATGGTTCGGTTCGCCCGCAAAACACGAGGGATCGTGCGACTTTCAGTCGAACGACGGCGATATTGTCCTGTACCTGCCGCGCCTGCTGCCCGTAACGATTGATGGCCGGATTCAGATGGGCGACGACCACCGCGTGATCGTCGATCCCGCGTTTCCCCTGAAAGTGAGCTACGACGACAGCAGGAATGGCGAGCGCATGGTTCGCGTGGAGGGTGCTCTGAACGGCGGCGGCGAAGTAATCCATCTTCGGACCGTGGCAGGGAATATCCGGCTCGCTCTCAGCGACCAGAACCAGCAACTGCGACTTTACAAGGAACAGATGCTGCAGTTGCAGCGCCAACTCCAAATGCAATTTCGCATGCTTGAGCAGTGGCAAAAGGCGCACGAGGACGCGGCACCGCAATAAGCGTTCGCACGAATCGCGCAAACCTGCGCAACGGGATTTTCGGTCCGGGAGAAAAAAGGGCGAAAGCCCAGGAAGAAACTGTCAGAGCGGGGGTGCCCTGTGCAGAAGAATTCGACTGGTGGCGGATCCGGGATTCAGTTCGTGCGGAAATTGACGGAATCGGCGGTGCAATGGATATTGGCGGCCGCCGTTCTACTGTGCGCGTTGTGTGTTTCCTCGCCGGCGTTTGCGGCGAACCAGACGTTTCTAAAGACATATCCGCTGAGCAAGGGCGGCTGTTTTCTGCTGGAGAACGTGAATGGCTCGGTACGCGTGGAGGGATGGGAACGCGACGTAGTTGAGGTGCGCGCGGTGAAGAGCTCGCTCGGCGATCCGCGCGATCTGGACCGTGTGCGAATCGCGGTGGTGAGCGAGCCGGGAGAAGTCGCGGTGCGGACGCTGTACCCGGAAGGGGAGGGCGTGGAAGTTGCGGTGGAATACGTGATTCACGTTCCATACCGCGTGCTGCTCGACAGCGTCGACACGGTGAACGGCAGCGTGCTCGTCCGCGGAGTGCAGGGCGAAGGAGATCTGAGGTCCGTGAACGGCAACGTGGAAGTCCTGGACAGCTCGGGGCGCTTCAGCGCGAGAACGACGAACGGTGATCTGCACCTCGAGCTTCGGAAACTCCTGGACGGCGGCCCGGTGAACATCCAGACCGTGAATGGTTCCGTTTTCCTCGGGCTTCCATCGAACGCTCGAGCCGACCTGCGGGTCCTGAACATGAACGGAGATTTTGTCTCTGAATTGCCGGTGGTTTCGACCGCGGGAACGCTTTCTTCCCGCGTGTTCCGTGCGCGGCTGGGCGATGGAGGCGGAGGGCAGATTTCCGTTCGGACCGTTAACGGAGGTATTCGCCTGGTTCGGGAACGGCCGAGCGTGTGATCTTTTCGGTTTCGGGGCGAATCTTCGAAAGTGAGGACGAACTCGCATGAAATTTGTCGATCAGAGGACTGCTGCGGCCTTCTGCGCCGCTGTATTTGGACTCGGGCTGGGTCCAAGCGTCGTGTTGGCGCAAACAGCCAAGAAGCCTGCCACTTCGTCGGCGCAAGGCGCGCCAAGCTCTCCGGGCCAGAAATGCGCGAATCCAGGCGTTGACGCGGAACAAATCAGGGCGATGCTCCGTAATATGCAAATAGAGGAGAAACTTTCCGGCCTGTCCCAGCGGCTGGCCCAGGAGGAGGCGATGAGTTCGCCGGAAATCGCGAAACTGCAGAACCTCTCGGCGCGCCTTGGAGGGAAGGAAGGTGAGCTTGAGGCCCGAGCGGAAGCCATGTCGGCGCGCGCGCAGGAAATCGCCTCCGAGGTCAAAAACGGCTTGCAGGAGAATGGGAATGTCTTCATCTCGGGGGATGACGACAGCGGCTGGCTCGGGGTGGAAATCGAAGAGGTCACGACACAGAAGGCAAAGGACCTGAAGCTCCCCTCCGTTCGCGGAGTGCTCGTCGAGGAGGTTGAACCGGACAGCCCGGCGGGAAAAGCGGGGCTGAAGCAGAACGACGTGATTCTCCAATATGATGGCCAGGCCGTGGAAGGGACCGTTCAATTCCGGCGACTGGTTCGCGAAACGCCTCCCGGGCGCAACGTGCGCCTTACGATCACGCGTGATGGCGAGACGCAGACCCTATCGGTGGAACTCGCCGATCGCAACGCATACTACGAGAAGAGAATGCGGGGCATGGCGCGCGATTTTGGCCGGACGTTTGCGTTTTCGGCCCCCAATTTCGATTTCCACGGCCCGGAGACTTTCATGTGGATGAATTCGGGCGGCCCGGTTCTCGGAATCGAAGCGGAGGACTTGACCGGCCAACTGGGTGCTTACTTTGGCGCTCCGGGGGATTCGGGAGTTCTGGTGCGTGCGGTGCGCTCGGGAACTCCGGCGGAGAGAGCAGGATTGAAGGCGGGCGACGTGATCGTCAGACTGGATGGGGTGGCCGTAAAGTCCGTCTCCGCATTGCGCGACCAGCTTCGCGAGAAGAGGGATCAGAAGACCGTTACGCTCGGCGTTCTGCGCAAGGGCTCGGAATTGAACGTGAGCGTCAAGATCGAGCAGCCCAAACCCGAGAATTTCCAGTCCGCCCACAGCGCCGCGCTATAGTCTTGCGATAACCGGGCCCGAGCCGCATTGGAAACAGCTCGGGCCCTTTCTTTTGCTCATTCTCGAACGATTTCCGCGTTAGCGCTGGGAACGGTTATACGAACCAGACGCGAACCGTCGAGATAAAGATCAATGTCATTGTCCTCGGTCGTCACGCGCAGCTCCTCCAGCTTTTTGCCATCGACCTCTTGTTTACCCAGCGACTCTACCGTAGCGCTTCCGGGCGTAAGCTCCTGTGGGACGAGGACGGGGAAAGTCTGGGAGCCCTTCTTGTTCCAATCGTATAGATGTGCGAGAACGGCGTACTGATCGTACAGATTGTTGTCGAGGACGGCGACTCGTGGCGAGGGAAACGTGAACTGCTGCGTGAAGGGACGCGCGGCGCCGACGTGAAGCTCGCTGGTCGCGGTCGGACCGTTGAAATCTACTTTTGCGGAAGCCTTCTTCGCACCCTGTGTCGACCACTCGTAGTGGATGGGTGTGCCGTCCGGCCGCAGCACGAGAGTGCCCGTAACATGAGTTGCGCCCTTCTCGGACTGGATTTCCGTGGTGCCGTGAGCAATCCAATTGGCTCCATCCGGAGCGATCTCGAATTCTTCTTTGCCGACCTTCTGTCCGTTCACCGTGATGCGAAGAATTCCCTTGTCCGCCTCGAATGCAGACGCATCGGCGGATCTCGATCGAGCCCGCGACAGCGAAGGCGAGCTTGACGTCGGGGGACGATTCGCCGCAGCCACGGCGATCGCCCCGCTTGCGAGAACTCCCGTCAGGAGCCAGAGCAGCGCCGGAAACGCGCCTGACCGCCGCCCTTCCTTCAAGTTTTTCATGCGATCACCTTGGGGAAGATTCCGAGCGCAAGGATTTGCTCGATCACCTGAATCGGCTCCCCGCTGCTGTCGACCGTGTGGTCGGCGAGCTGGTAAAACGAAAGCCGTTGGCGATACAGATCCCGGAAGCTTTCTTCATCGCGGAAAAGAGGGCGATTCGTGATCTGGACGCAACGCGCGAGCAGCACGTCGACGGGACACTCCAGCCAGATCAGCACGGCCCTGTTTTCCTGGAGCAGCGCGAAATTCTGCGGTTGCGCAATCGTGCCACCGCCGAGGGAAATGATGCGGGACTGCCGCAATTCAGCTGCTTCGCCGATCGCGCGAGCCAGTTGCTCGTGTTCCATGCGGCGAAACTCGGACTCGCCGTGTTGCGCGAAGATCTGCGGAATATCCAGCCCGGCGGCGTCCTCAATCCTCGTATCGAGATCGACGTGTGGCCAGCCGACCTGGCGCGCCAGTAGGCGCCCGGCGGTGGACTTGCCACTGCCCATGAATCCCGTAAGGCACACTAATTTTCCGGGGCCGTTATCGATCGCCATTGCGGAGAAGCGCTGAATCGCGACACCGTACGTCCATGTCAGAAGGGCCGGCTGCTCAGCGCTTTACGACGTTGATTGTACCATCGAAGGAGGTCAAGGAAACGCGGGCACGGCCTGCCGCATTGTAGCTGCCGAAAAGCGCGTCACCCTCCCGCGGAGAGGAGCGGAACGAGTGCTTCGGAGGAATCAGCTTGGCTTCGTTGTTCACTTTGCCTTTCAGAGAAGTGGCGCTCAGATCGAAGGAGTCGCCGGGCGCGAAGCGAAGCTCGATCACGCCGCTATAATTTCTCAGCCGATACTCGCCATCCGGAAGGAATTCGCCTGAAAAGATGATGTTGCCGGTCGAAGTTTGCGCCTGAATGTGCGTACTGTGGGTGTCGACGAAATTAAAGTTGCCGCTAATGGAATTGGCTTCGATGCGACCCGCACAACGCGCGCACGAAAACGATCCGGCCACCGTCTTCACGGTCAAATAGCCGGCGACGTCCTGCAAATCGACGCCTGCGGCGACTGTCTCGATGCTCATATCCCCGAGCACATTGGCGACGGTGACGCCTCCGGCGTCATTATGAATCTGCAGTTCGGCGTTTTCGGGGACATTTACCTGATAATCGGCGCGCAGGTCGCTGGGGGAGATGTTGTTGCTCAAAAGCCGGGTGCCGATATCGACGTGGTTTCCGTCCTGCGCGGCTCCCAGGTCCACTTCTTCACTGGCAATGTCGGCGATCACCAGCACTTCGGACTTCGTCCAGGCCTTGACGGTAACCGTGCCGCTAGGACTGTGGATCGTCACGATCGGTCGTGCGTCAACTTTGAAATGCCGTTCAAGCCGCCGGGCCGAAGCCGAGGACGCCGCAAACGCCAGAGCCGGCACCAGGAGGAGAGCGGTCTTCCAATTCGTTTCCGGAACGGCAAACCAAGTGTCCATCGGCCTACTCCTGTTCGTTCATCTGCGCGAGCAAATCAGCCTTCTGCTGATAGGCGTCGTAAAGGAAGTCGCGAGCCATTTCGCTTTGGGGATCTTCGCGCACGCTTTTTTCACACAAAGAAATATAGTTGTCAACAATGGCAAGGTTCTTATGGAGCGCGACCGTAACGACCGGATTCGACGCGAGCGACGCCACGGTCGCGTGTTCCACGGAATCGAGCTGCGCGCCGAGATGGCTTGTCGAATTCTGGGTGCCGCGCATCCAGCGGTAGTCGTTCATTCTGCGAGTAACCGGGCCGCGAAGCGCAAAGCTTGTGGCCAGCAGAACCACCAGGAAACCGCCGGCCAGTGCGGGGGTTGGCAGCGCAAACCACCACCCTTGCCAAAAGTTGCGTGGAGCTTGGATGAGACGTGAGGGCGTCTGACGAATCACGCCCTCTTGCATGAGTTGAGCTCGAATCGAGTTCCAGAGGTGAGCGGGAGGTTCGGACGGCTCCTCGGACATGGAGTGCGCGACCGCAGTGATGGCTGCGAGATCGTCGACTAGGCCGCGACAGCCGGGGCAGCCAGTCAAGTGCTCGCGGGCGCTCGGCGAGTGATCACCGTCCATCCAAGCGTCAAGCTGGTCGAGAAACTCCTTGCATGCCATCGTAGCCATTTTCAGTCCTCGCCCGCGGAACCGCCGGCGGCGCGCCGCTCCTCGCGGGCCTTTTCGCGCACCACCTCATGAAGAAGCTCGCGCAATCGCATTCTTGCCTTGTGAAGCTGTGATTTCGAGTTTCCGATCGAACAGCCCATGATTTTTGCGATCTCGTTGTGCTCGTATCCCTGCATATCGTGGAGTACGAACACCGCCTTGTATCCCGGAGGCAGCTGTCCCACGGCGCGCTGGAGGTTCAGCCGGTCGATCGAACCGGTCAGCGTCAGGTCCGGCGCACCAAAATCTCGACGAGGCCCGCCGGCTTCTTCATCGGGTTCGGTGACCTCTTCCAGCGAAGTCTCCGTTCCAGACTTTTTGCGCAACTTCATGAGCACGACGTTCACGGCCAGCCGGTGCAGCCAAGTCGAGAATGCCGATTCGCCCCGGAACGTTGCGATCTTCCGGAAAAGCTGGAGGAACGCCTCCTGCGTCAGATCCTCGGCTTCCGCCGTATTCCCCACCATCCGCAAGCAGAGCGAATAAACCCGCCGGCTGTGCAGCCGGTAAATGCGCTCGAACGCGGCCGCGTCGCCTTGCTGCGAAAGACGGATCGCATCCGCTTCCGGTAATTCGCCGTCTTCGGTTCGCCTCGGTCGGGCCACGCTACCCGTCAAGACGCATCCGTAATTGCGATGCGTCGGCCTTTCTGGAAGTTGTACTTGCGCTTGTTCGCGCACTCTGCTTCGGAGCCCGCGCCGGGCCGCGTCCTCTTGAATGCGGGAGGGCAGAGGTGACCTGGCTATTGTGGCAGAACTACAGGATTGTAGTCGATACGTGCGAGCGGATGCGGACAGCGAACGTCTGCGAGCCGTGGCAGAGAGTGGAAACTCCGGCGTCGCATCGGCGGTTCTTTGCTCAATGTCCATGTGGGATTAATAGACGCGTTCCGCTGCCCTTCCGGTTGCTTGGCCTGGAATGGGCCAACGCTGATTCCGGGTTCATGCGTGTGTCGTAGAGCCAAATTGAAGGTGGTCAGGCTGACGCCGTGCGTGGGAAGCTGCCGGCCAGTGCGGCAGCCCGGCGGTGGGCGAGCGGCGCTTCCAGCTCCGCCGAGACACCTTGCAACTGCTCCGCGGGAAGAACGCGAAGGAAAGACTTCAGCACCACTTCAGCTTCGCGAAGGCAGGTGTTGAAATCGTAGTGCAGGCAGTCGAGGCTCTTCCAGACGTCGGACTGGGTAGAAATCCCGCGCGACAGCTCGCCAACCGCTGCGACGAATTGCTCCTCGATCTGCGCCAGGGTTTCAGAGAGGATTCGAACCTTGTGAACAAATCGGGCCCGGCTTCCAAACAGCACGTGGTGCAGGATGCTGTTCCACGACGCGGCGCTGCGTCCCGCGTCACCGCGGAAAAATTTCGTACGCATCGGTTCGACGGCGGGCATGTTGTCCAGCCCTCGTCCGCGGCGGCCGAGAATTTCGCAGCATCCAATGAGGCTAGCGGAAAGGCGCTGCAGAAGGTCGATGGAAACCCACACTTGCTGGTGGGCGCAAATCAACTCGCCGCGCGCGCGGAGCGACATCGCATCATCCAGGGCCACGCTCATCATGGCGTAGGAGCGCTCCCATTGGCTTACGAGGTCTTCGAAAAGCCGACCCTTTTCCCGCGGCAGCGCCCGAATCCAATCGTCGCAGACATTCAGCGGAACGGGCAAATGCGGCATTCTTCGCCTAGGCATCACACGACCCCCGGGGAAACGCGCGGATTATACCACCGATTTTCAACTGTCCTTTCCCGAAATGGAATTCGCCGTTTTCTTGACGCTATTTCGATAGCGCCGCTATACTGCGAAGCTGTCGCCAAGTAGTTGCTTGTTGCCTCTCGTTACCGGACTGAAAGGACCTGACCCATTGGAATTTGAACCACTTGACCAGTTCCGCCAGCGCCGCAAGAAGCTGGAGGAGATCCAGGCCCTTGGCCACGCCGCCTATCCCCATCGTTTTACCTGGACGCACACTGCCAGGGAAGTCCTCGCGCAGTACATCTCTTCGACGCCCGAGGATCTTTCGGCCAACCCGGTTCGGGTCCGCGTGGCTGGCAGAATTGTTGCCCTCCGGCCGCATGGTAAGGCAGCATTCGCGCACCTTCTCAGCGACGGGGCCAGCTTGCAGGTCTATATAAAACTGGACGAAGTTGGTGAGAAAGCCTTTCAGCTTTTCAGGCTGCTGGATCTCGGTGATGTGATTGGCGTCGAGGGGTTCCTTTTCCGCACTAAGACGAACGAATTGACCATCCGTGTCGAGAGGCTTGAACTCCTTACCAAAGCTCTGCTGCCTCTTCCCGAGAAGTGGCACGGCCTGGTCGACGTCGAGATGCGCTACCGGCGGCGCTATCTCGACCTGATCACCAACGAGCGCGCGCGTGAGATTTTCGTGCGTCGCGCCCAAATCATCCGGGAGTTTCGGAGGTTTCTCGACGAACGCGGCTATATCGAGGTCGAGACGCCGATGATGCATCCGATCCTCGGCGGGGCTACGGCGCGGCCCTTCGTTACCCATCACAACACCTTCGACATGGATCTTTACCTGCGCATCGCGCCCGAACTCTACCTGAAAAGACTTGTGGCGGGCGGATTTGACCGCGTGTACGAAATCAACCGGAATTTCCGCAACGAAGGTATCGACGCGATTCACCAGCCGGAATTCACCATGCTCGAGTTCTATCAGGCCTACAGTGATTACAATGAAATGATGGACCTGACCGAGCAGATGTTTCGGCATGTCGTCGAGAAGACTTGCGGCGGCACGAAAATCAAATACGGCGAACAGGAGATCGATTTCGGCCGTTTTGAACGCATCTCGATGTGCGAGGCGATCTTGAGATCCTTGCCGGTGTCGGCCGGAGCGAGTGATCTCAAATCGAAAGATACGCTGCGGAAAGTGCTTAACGCGACGGTGGTCGAAACCGACAAACAAATAGAGATTGCTCGGCAGGGTGGCCTTCAGCCCTCGGAAACGGGTGTACCGAGCGAGGCGCACCACCTAGCGATTCAGAAGGCGATTCTGCATGAAATTCTCGGAAATCTCGAGCGGGAGCCGCTTGGACGGATGATCGGAGATACCTTCGAAGCTGTCGCAGAGCGGCATTTAATACAGCCGACCTTTATCTACGATTTCCCAACCGAAATCTCGCCCCTCTCGAAGCAGCGCGCGGACGACCCCTTTCTTACGGAACGATTCGAGCTGTTCATCGCGGGCATGGAACTGGCGAACGGCTTCTCGGAGTTGAACGATCCTGCCGAACAGGAGCGCCGGTTTCGGGCCCAGGTGGAAAAGGGCGGGCAGGACGTTCCGAAGGAAGTGGATGTCGATTACATTCGCGCCCTCAGCCACGGTTTGCCTCCAACGGCGGGCGAGGGCGTCGGAATCGACCGGCTCGTCATGCTGCTCACGGACTCGCACGCCATTCGCGAGGTGATGCTGTTTCCTCTGCTTCGTCCGGAGTCGGAACCGACGGCCGAGCCGCGATCGCAGTTGCAGCAATCGGCCGGAGCCTCGCCTGGTGGTGGAAAAACCGAATGAAATTCGAATGGCTGGTGGCTCAGCGCTACTTGCGGTCGCCGAACCGTCCAGCGGTGCTCCGGCTGGTGACGCTGCTTGCCGTGATCGGTGTTACGGCGGGAGTGACGACGCTGGTGATCGCGCTCTCCATGAATACGGGCTTCCGGCAGGCCATTCGCGATCGCCTCTTGAGCGTGACGGCCGATGTAAATCTGAAGCCCTTGAGCCCCAACGGAATCCGGGATTATTCCCAGTTGACGACAACCTTGAGCGGGGCTTCCGGCGTGAAGTCGATCGAGCCCGCCGTCTACGATGAAGTCCTCCTTTCTTTGGGAGTTCACGCTCGCGGAATTGTCTTGAAGGGTGTTGATCCTCATCTCGAGCTGCGGGCGAGCGGCGCCTTGCGTCATATCGTTTCCGGTTCGGCGAATTTCTCGCGCGACGCCGACGGCATCCCCGCGATTCTGGTAGGCCGGCTCATGGCGGAGGACATGAAAATTTCCGTGGGCGATTATGTCACGCTGATCAGCCCGGAAGGAAACCTCACGCCGTTGGGAATGCTCCCGCATCCAAAGCGGTTTCGAGTGACGGGAATCTTCGACTCTGGATTCTACGATTACGACTCCAATTGGGCGTTCGCGACGCTGGCCTCGGCCCAGGCTCTCGCTGGTGTCGGCGACGTCGCCAGCCTGCTCGAGGTGCGAACAACGAATCAGGACGACGCGAGTCAGGTTGCAGACGAATTGCTGAAGCGCGCCGGGCCCGGATTCACGGCGACTACCTGGATGGATGAGAACCGGCCTCTGTTTAACGCGTTGAGTCTCGAAAAGCTGGTGACGGCGCTATTCATCGGACTGATCACTTTCGTCGCCGGTTTGAATATCCTGGTCGTGCTGATGATGACGGTGACCGAAAGGGCGCGCGATATCGCCGTACTCATGGCGATGGGCGCGCGGAGCCGGCAGATCCGCAGGATTTTCTTGGCGCAGGGATTGGCCGTCAGCATCGCCGGAATCGTTGCCGGGCTAGCTCTGGGTTACACGGCGTCTACCGTTGCTAACAATTGGAAGCTCATTCCCCTGAATCCACAGGTCTACGCAATTCCATATGTCCCCTTCCATGCGAACGCGCTCGACGCTCTATGGATCGCGGCGACAGCGCTCGCAATCAGCGTGGCGGCGAGCATCCTTCCGGCGCAATCGGCCGCGAAAATCCTGCCGGTGGACATCCTCCGGTTCGAATAACAGATTTCAGCCGGGCTTTGCTTTTTCCGCGCTTTGGGTGCGCTTTTATGGTGTTCGGCAGCGAGCGTGCTAGAATCATTTCATGGAACCGCCAGCGGGTTCGCGGAAAGTGTTTGACTGTGTAATCCTACGGCAAAAATGTGAAAGTTCTTGGATAAAATCCAGGCCGAGTATTGGTAGTTCCATGGAAACGAAGGAGATATCGAAAGCCGAGTTCGGCATCTAATGTGTGAGCAAGCTGGAAGGCGATGCAGACGCATATCAGTGCGGAGATAACGACTCATCCGGAGTCTGGGGATGGAAAAGGTCTGGGTCTTCTGCGCGTTGAAAGACTCCGAAAAACCTTCCGTTCCGGCGGTCAGGAAATTACTCCCCTCGATGGCGTCAGCTTCTCCGTGGAACGCGGTGAGATGATCGCGATTGTGGGCCCTTCCGGTTCCGGTAAGAGCACTTTGCTCCACTTGCTTGCCGCGCTGGACACTCCGACGAGCGGTGAAGTATACTTCGCCGGGAATTCGCTTTGGGCGCTTGCCGAGGAAAATCGAGCGGAATATCGGAATCGCACAATCGGTTTTGTTTGGCAGCGGCATCATCTGTTGCCCGATTTTACGTCCGCCGAGAACGTGGCGATGCCGTTGCTGGTCGAGGGGCAAACTCAGCAACAGGCGATTCCGGCGGCTACGAAATGGTTGGCTGAGGTGGGCTTGCTTGGTCGCGGGACCCAGCGTGCGAACGAGCTTTCAGGGGGAGAGCAACAGCGCGTGGCGATTGCGCGTGCCCTTATCAATCAGCCTGCTCTGCTTCTGGCGGACGAGCCGACCGGTGACCTGGACGAGCAAAACGCCGAGGGCGTCTTCGATCTGATGCGCCGGCTGCACAAGTCCCATCATCTGACCACTATCCTGGCAACGCATAATCAATGGTTGGCGCAGCGCGCGGACCGTGTGTTCCGGCTGGAGCACGGACATCTGGCGCTGGTTGCCGCGCGAAGCAACGGAGCGCGCGTTTCGCCGGCCAGCGTGGGTGCAAACACTTCTGGGGAGCGTGGGTGAACTGTGTTTGAACGTTACACGGAAAAGGCCCGACGGGTTATCTTTTTCGCGCGGTATGAGGCCAGCCAATACGGCAGCCCCTATATCGAAACCGAGCATCTGCTGCTCGGCCTTTTGCGCGAAGACAAGGTGCTGGCCAACCGTTTCCTGCGCGCCCATGGTTCGATCGAGTCGATCCGCAAAGAAATCGAGTCGCGCATTACCGTGCGCGAAAGAATTTCGACTTCCGTGGAGGTTCCGCTCAGCCAGGAGTGCAAGCGCATCCTGAATTATGCCGCCGAAGAAGCCGAGCGGCTGGGAAGCAAGCATGTTGGCACGGAACACCTCCTTCTGGGAGTTTTGCGCGAAGAGAAATCCTTCGGGGCGGAAATTCTGTTCGAGCGCGGACTGCGACTTTCCGCTGTTCGCGAGGAGTTGACGCGCGGCAGCGGCGGAGAGAAGGTGCCTGTGAATCGGCCAAAAGAAGCATCACTATTGGCGGAGTTCAGTCGCGATTTGACGCAAGCGGCGATGGAGGGCCAACTCGATCCGCTCGTAGGGCGTGACCGGGAACTCGAGCGCGCCGTTCAAATCCTTTGCCGTCGGACCAAGAACAATCCCGTGCTGATTGGCGAGCCCGGCGTGGGAAAGACGGCCATCGTCGAAGGTCTGGCGCAGCGCATCGCGGATGGAGACGTTCCCCCGTTCCTCGCCGACAAGCGCATCCTCTCGCTGGATTTGTCGCTGATCGTGGCTGGAACGAAATACCGGGGCCAATTCGAAGAGCGGCTCAAGACGATCATGAAGGAGTTGATGGAGAGCCAGAACGCCATCATCTTCATCGACGAGTTACACACCCTGGTCGGCGCGGGGTCAGCCGAGGGTTCGCTGGACGCGGCGAACATTCTGAAGCCTGCACTCAGTCGCGGTGAGATTCAATGTATTGGGGCGACGACTCCGGGCGAGTATCGCAAGTCGGTCGAGAAAGATCGCTCTCTTGAGCGCCGGTTCCAGGCCGTCAAAGTTTCCGCGCCCGGTGAGGACGACGCAATCAAGGTCCTGCAAGGCGTCCGCGACCGCTACGAGAAATTCCACGCTGTTTCGTATACGGAAGAGGCGATCCGTTACGCCGTTTATCTGTCGAACCGCTACATTCCGGACCGCTTCCTGCCGGACAAGGCGATCGATCTGCTCGATGAGGCCGGCGCGCGCGTGAAACTGCGTCAGGCTATGCTCCCCGATGAAGTCGCCGAAGTGCAAAAGCGCGTGAAATTCATTACGCACCGCATGGAAACGGCAATCGCCAATCACGAGTTCGAGAAAGCGCGCTTCTATTCGGAGGAAGAGCGAAAGGAAAAAGAGCACCTGCGCATCCTTCGCGAGAAGCTGAAGATCGACGATTCCTCGACGGGAATCGTGACACGCGAAGATATCGAGGAAGTGGTGGCGCGATGGACCGGTATCGCGGTGACCTCGATCAAGGAAGACGAGCAGCAGAAGTTGCTCCGCATCGAGGAAGAACTGCACCGCCGCATCATCAGTCAGGATCGCGCGATCACGGCCCTGGCGCGCGCGATTCGCCGCAGCCGAGCGGGCCTGAAGGCTCCCGGGCGCCCCGTCGGTTGCTTCCTGTTCCTCGGGCCAACTGGCGTCGGGAAGACGGAAGTGGCGCGTCGGCTTGCGGAGTTTCTCTTCGGCAGTGAAAAATCGCTGATCCGTTTCGACATGTCCGAATACATGGAAAAGCATTCCGTTTCGAAGCTGATCGGCGCGCCTCCCGGATACGTGGGGTATGAAGAAGGCGGGCAGCTTACCGAGCGCGTCCGCCGCACTCCGTACTCCGTGATTTTGCTCGACGAGATTGAAAAAGCGCACCCAGACGTGTACAACATTTTGCTGCAAGTTTTCGAAGATGGGCAGTTGACGGACGGTCTTGGCAACACCGTCGATTTTCGCAACACCATCATCATCCTGACTTCCAACATCGGCGCGCGCCAACTTCAGAAGCAGGCGGGACTTGGTTTCCAGTCTGCGGATGAGTTGATCGCGGCCAAGGGCCAGGACGACATGGTCATGGGCGAAGTAAAGCGAATCTTCAACCCGGAATTCCTGAACCGGCTCGATGAAGTGATCCTGTTCAATTCGCTCACCGACGATGACCTGCTACGGATCATCGATCTGCTGGTCGGCCAAATTAACGAGACGCTGGTACACCGGCAGGTCCAAATCACCGTCACGCCGGAGGCGTGCCGGTGGATTCTCGAGAAGACTTGCAAGGACCGGAATTATGGCGCGCGGCCGCTCCGGCGCGCTTTGCAGAAGTATGTCGAAGACCCACTGTCGGAAGCTTTGATCCAGGGCGGGCTGCAGAGACCGGCGACGCTGGAGGTTTTTCTTGCCGGCGACGGCTTGTCCTTCCGTCCCCTGGTAGAAGCAACCCCGGTGGCCCACTAAGAATCCCACACGCAAGCTGGACGGAGCAGTCCGGCGGGGGAGCAAGAAAATCTTGGGTGGAAGACTGCGGCCTTGAGTCTAGTCTTGGCCGCCAGCAGGGAAATATTTCTGCGCCTATTCGAACTCGTCGCGGCCGTGTGTCTGCTGGTGCCTACAGTCTTATGGGCTCAGCAGGCCCAGGAGAGCCCCAGCAATCAATACGTCATCGAGCGTATTGAATTCATCGGCAATCGGCGCATCCAGACCGGCACACTGCGGGGCAGGATACTGTCGCGAGAGGGCGACCCCTATAGCGTCGAGGCCCTGCGGCGCGATTTTGAGCTGCTGTGGAACACGCAGTTCTTTGACGACATCCGTCTCGAAGTGGAAGACAGCCCGGACAAGCCGAACGAAAAAATCGTCATCTTCTATGTAAGAGAGCGGCCCATCATTCGCCGCATCGAGTATTGCGAAGGCAGCGGCTGCGGCAGCCTCAAAACTATCACCGAGTCCGACATTTTGGACGCGTTCAAGGACAAGAAGGTGGGGCTTACGGTCGAAAGCCAGTTCGATCCCACTAAGGTAACGCGCGCGGCGGTGGTCATCAAAGAATTGCTCGCAGCGCACGGCCGGCAATTCGCCACCGTGAAACCCACGTATGAAAAAATTGCGGCCACGGATGCTGTAAAGCTGGTCTTCCATATCGAAGAAGGCCCAAAGGTGAAGGTCGGAAAGATTATCATCAGGGGCAACAAAGCCTTCTCCGATCGACGGCTGATTCGCACAATGCGCAACGACCGGCCCTACGGCATTCCGCTCTATTGGACCTATATTCCGGTAATGGACAAAACGTTCGACCGACCAAAGCTCGATGAAGACGAGGAACTTGGCATCCGGAGCTTGTACCAGAATAACGGCTATTTCCGCGTGGATGTGACCACCGTCGGCACCAAAACGGTGGATATCAATCACGCTGGAATCCCGGGGCCATGGCCCGTCGTGGGCACCAAACACGAGAAGGCTACCGACATTACGATCAATGTCGTCGAGGGCGAGCAGTATCACATGGGCAAGCTTACGTTCCGCAGCGCTGACCCGGACGTGGGCCTCGTCTTCAACTCTCAGTTTCTGGCCAACATCTTCCCCATGAAGCCGGGCGACATCTTTTCGGTCGACAAGTTGCGGAAGTCGTTCAAGAGCTACAAGGACCTTTATGGCGAATACGGCTATATCGATTTCAACCCCAACCCCGATTTCGACATCGACGACGGGAAGAAGATCATCAACCTGACTCTCGATTTCGACCAGCAGAAGCAATACTATGTGCGGCGCATCGAATTCGCCGGAAACACGACGACTCGCGACAAAGTGATCCGCCGCGAGTTGCTGCTCGACGAGGGCCAGGTTTTCAATAATCACTTCTGGGAGCTCAGTCTTCTGAGGCTCAACCAGCTGAATTATTTCGACAAGATCAAGCCGGAAGACGCCGATTTGAAAAGAAACGCGAAAACGGGCTCGGTGGACATCCGGCTCAAGCTCAGGGAAAAGCAGAAGCAGTCGATCAGTTTCTCGGGCGGCGTTAGCGGGCTGGCCGGAAGCTTCGTCGGCTTGTCTTACCAGACCAACAATTTCCTCGGGCTGGGCGAGACTCTGACGCTTTCCGCCCAGGTCGGCGACATCCAGAAGAGCATTCTCTTCGGCTTCACCGAACCGTACTTGTTCGACCGGCCGATCTCGACCGGCTTCACTATCTTTTCGAACCAGTTCAACTACAACACCGCGCGGCAGACCGGGCTTCTGCTGGGAACGCAGGTTGCGATCAATCCCGCCCTGCAGGAGAACTACACGAATAACTCGAAGGGCTTCACGGCCTTCGCCAGCTACCCGCTGCGCAAGTTTTCCTTTGCGCGGCTCGGTTTGACCTACGGCTGGTCGACCACGAACATCACCGCCTTCAGCCAGTCCGCGCAACTGCTCTTCGAGTTCACGCAATTCCGCAGCCTCGCGGGACCTTCCGCATTGAGCGGGATTCGCGAGAGCTACGTCATGCCCAGCCTGTCATACAACCGGATTGACAGCCCGGTCAATCCGACCCACGGGATGAGCTATTCGCTGAGCGAGAGATTTGAAGGCGGCCCGCTCCAGGGCAATGTCAACTCGGCTTCCGAAATTTTCTCGCTGAGCTATTTCCATCCGCACTACCACCGTCGCAACGTGATCGGCTTGCGCGTGCAGGCGGCGACCATCTCTGGATTTGCCGGAAAGAATGCGCCTCCCTACAACAAGTACTACATGGGCGGCGAATACGACATCCGAGGCTTCGAGGCCTACACGGTTTCTCCGTTCGTCGCCATTCCCAACCTGTCGAGCGCTCCGATCACCTATCTCGATCCGACGAGGCTGGGAAGCAACGGGCAGCCCTCGCCAGAGACGATCAACGTGCCGACCTTGCAGTACGTCCCGACGCGCCCCGGGGGCGATACGCAGATGTTCGCGAACATGGAGTACCGCATACCGCTCTATCAGGAATACGTCGGACTTTCGATCTTCAACGACATCGGCGCCGATGGGATTTTGTGGAAAAACCAATTGCAGCTTGATCCTTCCGCCGTTACCACGCTGCAGCAAGAATATCCCAACTCGGATTTTCCGGGTTTGAGGATCGGGAAGAATTTGCCGATCATCAGCGGAACAAATTTTGCTCCACACGGCTCGGCGGGAATCGAAATGGTGATTCAACTGCCGATCATTCAGGCCCCATTCCGGTTCTATTGGGCGTACAACTACGCACGATTGCATGGCACGATCCAGGGACCGCTGGTCTCGGATGCCAACAACAACGTTTTGCCGGGAGCCTACTACTTGAGCGATTCCCAGAAATCAGCTTTGCCCTACGGCGTTCTTCAAACTCAGATCGTGCCGCAGCTTGAGCAGTTCCTGCAGATTCAGAGCCAAAAATTGCCCGCGTCACTGATCGAACAGAAGAGCGTATTCCGGTTCACCGTGAGCCGCACATTCTGATCCTGAGCGAAAGAGACATGGCTAACACGAACACAAGTGGAAGGGTAGCGCCGCCCGCAACCGGCAACAACACTGGTCCCGGAGTGCTGCCTTCCGGCCACGCTGTTGCCTTGGGCCGTCCGTCTGCCGAAGTCGTCAGCACAATAAGGCCGTTTGGTCTGATCGTGGTGCTTTCCCTTGCCGCGCTGGTGGTCGCGGGGTGTGGAGGAAACAGCACGACCATTGGTGTCACCGTTTTCGCAGTCGGCCAATCCGGCCTTGGTTCGTCCGACAAGTCACCTGTGTCGGTTCAGAAGTCGGCAACGCAAACGTTCAGCGCCAGCGTCACCGGCGGCTCAACTACCACTGTTTACTGGCAGATCTGCCTGCCTGTTCCTGTGGCGAATCCGCCGACTCAGCCCACAACCTGCACTCCAATTCCCGGCGTCACCGGTTCCGGCTCAGGCACGGTGACCGGATACGGCACGATCACTCAGAATGGCGTCTACACCGCTCCCGTGACCCTGCCGCAATCAAATTCTTTTGAGGTGATGGCCGTAAGCACGGTGAACTCCACGGCTTTCGGAGTCAACTACGTCAAGATTGATTCGGGTATCCGCGTCCAGATGACTCCCACCACTGCCACGATCGGCACGCAGGAAACGTATACGATTACCGCGGACGTTAGTGGCACGACAAACACCGCGGTAACTTGGAGCGTGAATGGCGTCGCAAATGGCGATGCAACGGATGGGACCATCATCCCCACCGGTCCGCAGACCGCGCTTTACACGGCCCCGAGCACTGCTATTACTGCCAAGATCGAAGCCACATCGTCCGCCGACCCCTCTGAATCCGGCACCTCGACTTTGACCGTCTCGAATGCAGCGGATGCGACGATTGCCTCTATCGATCCCACCACCGCTCAGCAGGGTTCGGCGCAGCAAGACGTTTACCTGACTGGAACGAACTTCTTCTCGACCAGCCAGATCCTGGTGAACGGCACGGCCGTTCCGACCATTTTGATCAGCGACACGCGGATGCGCGCCACGATACCTTCTAATTTTCTGACGCAGACCGGACCGCTGCCAATTGAGGTCCAGCGCCAGAACGGAGACGTGAGCGGTTCCGTCACGCTTTCGGTGGGGCCCGCGCGGCCGTCACTCGTCGCCTCTTCACCAGACAGCGTTGTAGCTACGGCAGCGGGCTTCGGCGTGGGTCTTACCGGAGGATTTTTCTCGCAGACTGCCACCAGCGCAACTTTTGACGGTTTCCCTGGAACCTCTGCTGGCGTCGGTGCAGCCATGTCCTTAACCAGTACGCGCCAGGCTACAGCGAACATCCCGGCGGGCTCCCTATCAATTCCCGGGCTGTACCCGATTGTGGTTCAGAACAGCGGTCTCGTGGCGGGTGCGCCCTCCACGTCCGCAATCAACATCGCCGTGACGCCGGCTGCCGGCACACTATTGACTTCTCCGACGGCCACCGTCGCGGTGGGAGCTGGCCCTTCCGCGATTGCTGTGGACGAAGCCGACGGGCTTGCTGTCGTGGCAAACACCGCCGGCAACTCAGTATCCATCATCAACCTCGCAACAAATTCCGTTCAAACCGTCGCGGTCGGGAATGCGCCGACGGGAGTCGCCGTCGACGATGCCTTGCCCGCACCGCTCGATCCGATCGCGGTCGTGGTGAACAACGGTGACAACACCGTTTCGAGCATCGACCTGAAGACTAACGCAGTCTCTTCACCCGTTACGCTCCCGCCGCTTCCCACCGGCGCCACGCCCTATTCGATCGGGATCAATTCGGTGACGCATCGAGCGATCGTCGCCAATGCGTCCACGAACGTGGCCACGATCCTCGATCTCTCGAGCGGCGCTCCCGTCTACCTTCAGCAGGTGGGGGGAACGCCGACGCAGACGCTGCCGAAATACGGTACCGGGCCGCAGCCCGCGATTGCCATCGATCCACGCCTCAATTGGGCGGTCGTAACTGCGGGAGGCGGAGGACTCTCGATCGTCAATTTTGTCGATCTCGGCCGGAATCCAGTCTCGGGAATCGATGCAGGACGCCAGCCTACCGTGATAGGAGATCTGACGCTGAGCACGGGAGTGCAGGGCATCGGCCTGAATCCCGAAACGCATCAGGTTCTGCTCACAACGCCGACGCAAGGCAATTTCACCATGTTCAGCCTGCTCGATCAGTCCGTGAGCACGATTCCGTTCACGAGCCAGGGCGTGATCGTGAATCAACCCGGCTACATTGCTGCCGCCGTCAGCGCTCTTCCGAACCTCGGCATTGCCGTGAACACGAACGCGAACACGGCGGCGATTCTCGATCTGCAGAATCACCTGGTCGTGCAGAATGTCACCGTCGGAAACGGCCCGGCCGCCGTAGCGATCGATCCCGTCACAAACGAAGCCCTGGTCGTCAATCAGACGGACGGCACGGTCTCCGTCGTTTCGCTCGGGACTGTGCGTTCCAGCTCTTCGCTGGGCTCTTCGCAAGCTCCGCAAATCACACTGTCCAGTCCGGAGATCACCTACACCTCCGCAAGCCCAGCGTCCGTGACCGTGAATGGCGGCGGGTTCGCCAGCGGCGCGCAAGTTTTTCTGGATGGGACGGCAGTGCCATCCGTCTTGTCACCAACCGGCCGGCAAATCGCCGCGACTGTTCCCGCCAGCATGCTCAGCACCTCCCGCCGCTACTCGATCTATGTCCAGAACCCTGGCCAATCCGTAATCTCCAATATTGAGGATCTGCTCGTCGTCCAGTCGGTTCCCGTTGGCGCTCAGCCATTCGGCGTCGCGATCGATGCTGATTGCGACGTTGCCGCGGTGACCAACTCGGGCGACGGTACTGTCTCGCTCGTGGCCCTCACGGCGAACGCCGCCCCTCCGGGAAAGACGTGTGTCAGCGCCGGGACGGTGGGAACAGTAGGCTCTCCCATTTCCGTGGGGACTGCCCCTCAAGGCATTGCGGTTGATCCGCTGCTTGGTCTGGCCGTGGTCGCCAACAATGGAAGCAACAGCGTCAGTGTCATCGACACGACCGAAACGAACCCACCGGCCTCTTTGTCCCTCTGCTCCGGCTCGTGCAACGGTGTGACCGGCGTTGGCATCAATCTGGATACTTCTCTGGCTTACGTCACGGATGTGCTCACGAATGCAACTGGAGCCCACGGAAATCTGAGCCCCATTTCCTTGCCTTCCACAGGGCTCCCTTCCGGTGCAAGTCCGTCGGGAAGTCTGCAAGTTGACCTGAACCCGGAAGCGGTCGCCGCTGATCCTAATCTTGACTACCTCGGCGTGGCCATTGCCGGTCAGGGGCAGGCCAGCACCGTCAATATCCTGAAGCTGGACCAGGGTACGCAACAACCGCGCCCCGGCGGCTTTAATCTTCCTACGGGAATCATTTTCGATCCGCTGAATCAGGTCTTTGTCGTCGCGAATAGCCTGGTGAACAACGTGGGCTTCGTGGATCCCAATTCGGGCGTCCCCTCTTTCGCTCAAGTCGGCATGAATCCCACTGCTCTCGACTACGACTACCAGACAAGCACCCTGATCACCGCGAACAACGCTAGCCAGACGATGTCGATTCTGGACTACGTTTGTCCGCCGACGCTTGGCACGAACTGCGCGGCGCCCCGGGTGCGCGATATCCTTGGGTTGGGCGGATCGCCGCAGTTCTCGGTCGCCATCGATTCCAAGCTCAATCTGGCGGTTCTCGCCGATCAGAGCAACAACCGTGTGCTTCTGATTCCATTGCCCTGAACGCCGCCTTTGGAGCCTGCTTCGAAGGCCAACCCCCGAGAGGGGTTTCGCATCCGATGTAGCAAGCTGGCGTGCGAGTGCAGGCGGGCCTGTGCGAATTCTGCCGGCACGGATTCGAGATTGACCCTTTTTCAAAACCGAAGTTATAATGCTCGATTCACATTCACCTGAATTTCCGACAAGGAGTAGAGCGTCATGAGGACTTATCTGGCAGTAGCGGCCCTAGCGGCAACATTGGCGGTGCCCGCCGTCTGGGCGCAAACGGGCGGCGCGGCGCAAGCGGACCCCGCGCCCTCGAAAGTCGGTGTGCTCAACATGGAAGTGGCCATCACGAGCACTCAGGAAGGGAAGCAGGCCGCCGGCGAACTGACCGCCAAGTTTGCGCCTCGGCAGAGTGAACTGCAGAATCTGGAGAAGCAGATTCAGGACATCAACACTCGCCTGCAGACCACGGCCAACACGCTTTCCGATGACGAGAAATTCCGCCTGCAGCAGCAGAGCCAGACGCTGAGCCGCACGCTTCAGCGCAAGCAGCAGGAGGCGCGTGACGATTACCAGGACGCGCAACAGGATCTGATCAACACCTTGGGGCGCAAGTTGATGACGGTTCTCGACAAGTATTCGACGGAGAATGGCTACGCCGTCATCATCGATACCTCGTCGCAGCAGACACCGGTCATCTACGCCGCCAACGGGATCAACGTCACGAACGATGTGGTCAAGCTTTATGACCAGACGTATCCCGTAAAGGCAGGGGCCTCGAAGCCTGCGTCGACGCCCGCCAAGCCCCAACCGCGAAGGCCCTGAACACGGTTTTTTCCCGCGGCTGAACTGGTTTCTTGGGCGAGGAAACGTGGAGCTGCGCCGCGAATGGGGATGCGGCGTCCCTGGCAGGCCTCAGCTTCTGAAGCGTCTGCCCCGTGTGCTAACATGAGGCGTCAGCGGACGCCAGTTTGACTCGCCCGAATTGTGCCCTCCGCGAATGTTTGCGGAACAAGCGTGTCCGCTCTGCCATCGATAACTGATGCCTGCCGCGACGATGAAGGCGCTGCGCAAAGTACGCCCGCAATCCGGAGCGCAGCTTGAATCCATAGCCATTCCAACGATCGGTTCCACGGACGTATTGGTGCGGGTCCGCGCCGCGTCCATTTGCGGCACTGACCTCCACATCTACGGCTGGGACCGCTGGTCTGCCTCACGTATTCACCTGCCCATGACCTTCGGCCACGAGTTCTGCGGCGTGATCGAGACGGTCGGCGATGAAGTCGTATCGTCGAAGCCCGGGGATTTCGTCAGCGCCGAAATGCACGTGAACTGCGGTCACTGCCGGCCGTGCCGCATGGGCCAGCCGCACGTTTGCCAGAACCTGAAGATCATTGGCATCGACGCAGATGGTTGCTTCGCTGAATTTGTCCGCATCCCCGCGCGCAACATCTGGAAAATCGACCCGGCCATTCCCGAGAACTACGCAGCGATCCTGGACCCGCTCGGCAACGCGGTTCATACCGTCACGGCGGGCGAGATTGCCGGCCAGAACGTGCTTGTCACCGGAGCTGGCCCCATCGGCCTGATGGCCATCGCTGTCGCCCGCGCGTGCGGCTGTGCTTTGCTGGTCGCCACCGAAGTGAATCCTCATCGTCGCGAATTGGCCAAGACAATGGGCGCCGATGAAGCGCTCGATCCAACACAGACGGGGATTGTCGAGCGCGTCCGCGAAATGACGGACGCCGGTGTGGATGTTTTGCTCGAAATGAGCGGCAGTCCTCAAGCCATCCGCCAGGGCTTTCAGATGCTTCGGCAGGGCGGCCGAGCGTCACTCCTGGGTATTCCGAAAGACGATGTGACGCTGGACCTGGTGAACGACGTGATCTTCAAAGGCGCCACCGTCCAGGGAATTTACGGCCGCCGCATGTTCGAGACGTGGGTTCACATGACCGAACTCCTCAAGCACAACCGCCTGAATCTCGATCCGCTGTTCCGCGAGCGCCTCCCGCTCGAAAAATTCGAGAACGCCTTTTCGCTCCTCGAATCCGGCCAAGCCGGCAAAGTCCTTTTCTACCCGAACGGCTCGCCGAAGTAGGCCTTCTGCAAAGAACGTCCTTTGTTGGACGGGCGTTGCATGGCCGCTTCGCTCAGGTATATGCTTTTATTTGCAGGTCCAGCCGGAAAGTTTCAGTCCAGATTGCACGACGAACCGGGTTGCTCCGTTGCGAACCGATGCGAAGAATTTCCACTATTTTCGTTTGCCTGTTCCTTGCGACAGCCGGATACGGGAAATCTGAGAAACTCGAGAAGGCTCCGAATTTCACCTCCGACGCCGTTTGGATTGACACTGGCGCGGCCGGCAAGAAAGTGCCGCACTCCGTCAAGGGCTATCGCGGGCGCGTTCTTCTCGTCGACTTCTGGGAATACACCTGTATCAACTGCATCCGCGACTTCAGCATCCTGAAGCGCTGGTACGCGAAATATCACCGATACGGTTTCGATATCGTGGGCGTGCACTTTGGCGAGTTCCCCATGGGATTCAACGCCGACAACGTGCGCCAAGCCGCCAGGCGCTTCCAGCTTCCCTGGCCTATCGTCGCCGACGTACACGGTTCCATCTGGAATGAATACAAATCCAACGTCTGGCCCAACCGCTACCTGATCGATCCAAACGGCAACATCGTGTTCCATGTTGGCGGCGAAGGAGGCAACCGGGTCATCGAGGAAAAAATTCGCACTTTGCTCGCGGCCGCCCATCCCGAAGTGAACAAAATTCCGCCGGACCCACCCGAGAATACGTTTGTGCCTTCCTGCGGGATTACCACTGATGAAACCTACGCTGGCGACTGGTACGGCCGTGGCGCGCTGGCAAATGCGAAAGCCTACAACGATGATGGCTCAGCCACGGACTTCCACGCTGACGGCGAACCACAGGACGGCCGAGTGATGCTCTCGGGCAAATGGCGGCCGGAGCAAGCCGGCGTAACCTCGGGAGCCAGCCAGAGCCATGCTGTGTTGCGCTATCACGCACGCTCGGTCTATGCAGTCCTCAGCGTCGAAAATCCGAAAAAGCCTGTTCGCCTCGATTTGCTTCAAGATGGCAAACCCGTCGCTCGAGAGGATGCGGGCGTCGACGTCCAATTCGATGCAAAGGGCGCATATATTGAAGTCAGCGAGCCGCGCATGTATTACCTGGTCAAGAATGCCACGTTCGGTTCCCATCTGCTGACGCTCGAGCCGCAGCACAGCGGTCTCGACCTGCATTCATTTACCTACGGAAACAATTGCCAGCAGAATTTCGATCAGAGGTGAGCCGAGTGTGTTTGATATCCTTGATCGCGTCCACCGCCCGGCATGTCATCCCGAGCGGAGACTCCCCGCGCTTTTTGGTTCCCCGCACATGCGGGCGCGGGGCGAAGTTCGTCGAGGAGTCTGCTTTTCGCTCGTTTTAGCTATGACCGGATTCCAACTGAGCCGGATGGGCTCATAATCAAGACTTGTTTTACGACGGAGGACTCATGACAACACCGGCAGTCAGTCCGCAAGGGCGCCAACAGTTTCGTTTCCTGCACGACGCGCTCGAAGATCTGAAATCCAAGCGTCTCTATTTTCATTTGAAAGTTCTCGAGGGCGAACAAAAGCCGGTTGCAGTTTTCGACGACAAGGAAGTCATCAACCTGAGCTCCAACAACTACCTCGGCCTCACCACCCATCCAAAATTGCGCCGCGCCGCGATCGAGGCCACGCGTAAGTACGGAGTGGGTTCAGGCGCCGTCCGCACCATCGCAGGCACCATGAAATCGCACATGCAGCTTGAAGAGCAGATCGCGCGCTTCAAACGCGTCGAGGCGTGCGTCGTGTTTCAGTCGGGCTTCACTGCCAATTCCGGAACGGTTTCCGCTGTTCTTGGCAAGGAAGATTTAATCATTTCCGACGAGCTCAACCACGCCTCCATCATCGATGGCTGCCGCCTTTCGCGCGCCACAATCAAGGTCTTCAAGCACAAGGATTACGCCGATTGCGAGCGCGTCCTTCAGGAAACGCGTGACTGGCCCAGCAAGAAGCTGCTCATCAGCGACGGCGTTTTCTCCATGGATGGCGACATCGCCAATCTGCCCGCACTATGCGATCTCGCCGAAAAATATAATTGCATCATGATGGTCGACGACGCTCACGCATCCGGCGTTCTCGGCTCGCGCGGGCGCGGCACCATTGACCATTTCGGCGTCCACGGACGCGTCGACATCCAGGTCGGCACGCTCAGCAAAGCGATCGGCTCGCTCGGCGGCTACATCTGCGGCTCGCGGGATTTGATTGACTTCCTCTACCATCGCGGCCGGCCGTTCCTGTTTTCCACCTCGCATCCGCCTTCAGTGACGGCGACCTGCCAGGCCGCCTTCGAACTCCTCGATTCCGAAGTGGGCGACAAACTGACGAAGAAACTTTGGTCCAACACGAAATTCTTCAAGCGAGGCCTGAAGAAGCTCGGATTCGACACGGGCACAAGCGAAACGCCGATTACGCCCATCATGGTGGGCGACGCTGCAAAAGCGTTTCAGTTTTCGCGCGATCTATTCGACCAAGGCGTCTTCGCCTGCGCTATCGGCTATCCCACTGTTCCCGAAGGCAAAGCGCGCCTCCGCACCATCGTCACCGCCGCGCACAAACGCGCCGATTTGCAGAAGGCTCTCGAAACCATCTCCCGCGTCGGCAAGGCGTTAGGAATCGTGAGCGTGGGCTAGTACAGCCACTCGCGGAACCCCTTGGGGCCCCGGGAGATGTTAACCGGGACGTCGTCAGAGGAATCGGTACCAACGAAGCTACCCGGTCGCCGTCCTAGTTGAGACCCGCGAAAGGCCTCACCGCCATATATAGGCTTTAGCCTTGGGCCACCTTGGACGGTTGCATGCAGCCGCCGTGAGTACGCACCTCAAGCCGCCGCGGAAGCTGCGAGCTGTGGCCGCAGCCGCTTGTAAATGGCCATGATCATGGCGCCGAATCCCCAGAACATCATAATGAACAGGATCCATCCGCCGACATAGGGCAAGATTCGCAGTACATGCGTTACGAGCAGTCCCAGCGCCAATCTGCCGATGGCCGCGCCCGTTCCAGTGCTCGGGCCCAGCAGTGCCTCTCCCACGAAGCCAGCCACGAAAACGGTCGAGGCGTACACCCCGATGATATAGAGCAGCAGCGTGGTGATTCCCACTCCGAGTCCGACGATCGTGGCGCAGGCAATGATCGCCGCAATCGGCGTTGCGAACAAAAACAGCAAACCGAATCCCGCAGCGGGCGCATACTTTCGGCACGCTCCCGTAGCGTCCGCATAGAAGCCCGGCATGAGCAGCAGCAGCACGAGCCCGAACACGAACCCGACGCCCCAAAGCAGGACCCGATGCCAGTAGAATCTCATCCGCTCGTATCGCGGCCGGGTTTTGGGGATTACCTGCTGGAACGGACCCATTTTCGCGCCCTGTGAAATTTCAGGCTTGTTCTTGCCCGTGTACTTCACTGGGCCCTTTATGTCCGCCGTTGAATGGATCGTCAAGTGGTCACTTCGAATCGTGAGGTTCCTTCCCACCGCCCCGCTCGCGTCAAACGTATCGGCCATTGCGAGTACGTCTCCGCCAACTTTGCCCGCCAGAGTTGCGTCGTTCGAACCGAGCGTGACACTTCTCCCGATGGATGCTTTGCTTTCAAGATTCGTTTCGCCGCTCCAGCTCATGAAATTCTTCCCTACTGTTCCCGTTATATCGACGGATTGCGCGAATGAGCGCACGTTTCCGTCCACGGTGCCATTGATCCGCAGGCTCTGCGCCCCGCAGATCACGTCGCCCTTCACGTGCCCGTTCACCGTCACCACCTGCGACCATACAATCAAATCGCCATCCACGTCTCCGTCGATCGTGGTGCGCTGGGCGAAGACAAACAAATCCGTCGGTACCGTTTGGCCGCTGGCAAGCTCGAAATTCGGGTCTCCGTGCTTGACCTCCGCCGCCCCGGCTGGCGGAGCCGCCAGAGCGAGTGTAAAAAGAAGCGCCGCCCCAACGACCATCCCTGCCGTCGTAAGCCGCCGCCAGTGCCGCCGCAGCAGCCACGACACCACAATCGTCAAAGTGGACATTGCCAGGAACTCGGTCAGGCTGCGCATTGCATCCCATCCTTTCCAGAACGTGCCGCTGAAGAAGAGCATCGTCAGCAAATTGCTTTGCGTGAATCCCGATTGTGCCGCCTGCGCGCGCCAGGGATCGACAATGCCGGTCCACACTGTGTACGCGCCGCCCGCGCTGAGCCCCAGGGCTGCGATCCAGCCCCATGGCGTGCCGCGTTCAGGCGCTTCCACCAGCCGCGCGGGCACCGATTCGTCTTCTGCTTCGAGCGCCTGCCGCAGCCAGACGCCTTCTCTTTCAAGCGCGCCCAGAAGCTCCCGGCACTGGCCGCATTCCCTTGCATGCGCGGAGACTTCCCGCGCCCGCTCCGGCTCGAGCTGACCTTCGAGGTACAGCAAAGCCGTCATTTCATCGAAGTGGTTCATGACGCGCTCCCCGCCGCTGCGCCGCGCGCTCCCGGCATTCCCTCCGCCAGAACATCACGCAACTGGTGCCGTGCGCGCAGCAAAAGGACACCAACAAACGCTCGGCGCACCCCGAGCGTGTCAGCAATCTCGTCGTAGCTCATGTCCGCGTAATACCGGAGGACCAGCGCCATTCGCGCCCGGTCCTGCATCTTAGCCAAGGCGGCACGGACTTCCTTGCTGGTGTGATCGATCTGCAGTTTCTCGAGCTGGCTCGGGTCTGGATGCTCCAGCGGCAACGTCTCGAGGTCCCCGGTTTCCAGATCCTGTCGGATACGCCGCCGGCGCAGCGTATCCCAACAGTGGTTGCTGGCCACTTTGTACAACCAGGCCGTGAACGGCCGCGACGAATCATACGTGCCGAGTTTCTGTCGCACCTTCATGAAAATCTCAGTTGTCGCGTCTTCCGCGTCTTCCTTCGTGGGCAGGGCGCGCCTGCAGAACCGGAAGATCGCCGCCGCGTACTGCCGATACAGCTCGCCCCAGGCATCGGCGTCGCCCTCCCGGACCCTCGTCAGCACCTCGGCTAGTTCCGCGGCGCTCATCTCACCGGCTGTCTTACGTCGCTCCATAAGCTGATACGCAGCCCCAGCAACGAATATTTCACAAATATTACAAACGAGCGGACTTGGGCGCCCCTCAGCCTAGCAGACTCACCCCTGAATTTGGAGCGGTGCTCATTCCTATCGGGGGTACATCTGGCTGTGTGGCACAGGCGCTCTCGCCTGTGCATGCCTGTGCGGGACGTTCGGGCTTTCCCGCGCCCGTTTGCTAGCGAGCCGGACGCCGTCCGCGAGAGTTTGCGGGGCGCGGTCGACTCCGCAAACGTGTCATTCCGAAGGCAAGCAGCAACATTTCCGCGACTATCTTCTCCGCCGGCTGTGCGGAATAGCGGATACCTCAAAATACTGATGTGTTACCGGGCGAGCCGGATGTGGCCGGCGAGTTTGCGGGCACGGTCGCGGGCGATGTTGATGATTTGGTCGTCGTTCGCGATGGCGTCGAGCGTGGATAGCAGTTGCTCCGGTTCGGGGAGAAGCTTCTGGTTGTAGTCGTTCTGCACCTGCAGCAGAACGTCGTTCACTCCCAGACGGTCATAGTGCATCGTACGGCGCAGGTCGGAAATATCACCTTCCTCGCGCGAAATTCCCTCGAAAATGTCGAGCAGTTGGTTGGCGGAATCGTTGAGCGTGTAATTGAACGTTGCTTCGTGCGTCTCACCCCCGTTGTCATACCGAAACGTCTTCTGTCCGAGGTTTGCGATTCGCCGGTGTGCCTCCAGCTCGACTCCCTGGAAATCGTGCAACGTGGCTGCCAACTGAAAAATCCGCTGCGCCAGTTGGTGGCTCAATGTCAGCGGTTGCGGGTTCGGACTCTCATCGAGCTGCCGTATGTCGAACGTTCCCGTTCCTGACTCGGTCACCTTGACCTCAACAAATTCCGGGTAGCTCGACTTGAACACTTTACGAAACGTGATCGTCGGATTTCCCGCGGTGCCCGCGCGAGAGGCTTCCTGCGAAGCGAAACACGCCAGCGCCATGAATAAGAGTGCCGAAGCCCCGGCAATCACTCTGCGCACGTTCATACCTGATTCGAGACGCGTCCCGCGCGCCCGGCGTTGCCTCGGACGGTGGCCGCCGAACTGCCTCCCATCGCCGCTGCCATGCGCTCACGCGCTTGCGACAACTGTGCGTGGCAAAGCGCCACCGCCAGCGCATCGGCGGCATCCGCTGGCTCGGGAATTGTCGAAAGCCTGAGAAGCGAGCTCACCATCTGTTGCATCTGCTGTTTTGACGCCGCGCCATAACCCGCAACGCTCGCCTTCACCTCGCGCGGCGAATAGCTGAACGCCGGAATCGAAGCTTGCGCTGCCGCTAGCAGCACCACGCCGCGAATTTCCGCCAGCTTCAGCGCCGTCCGCATATTCAGCGCCGTGAAGACCGACTCCACTGCGACCGCATCCGGCATAAATTCGTCCACTAGCTGCGCGATCACGCGGTGTATTTCTCGCAACCGCGATGCGAACGTCGCGCTCGCCGGCAGCTTCAGCGCCCCGAAGCGAAGCAGAATCGGCTCCGCTCCGGCGGTTTCAATCACGCCGTATCCCGTGGCTCCCGCCACTGCCGGGTCCACGCCCAGCACTCGCAGCCCCTCTCGAACCTCGGCCGCGTTTTCTCGCGCCGGGCGCAGTGACATACGGCCTTTCTTCGCCGGGGCGCGGCTTGCCGTGCCTTCAGCCAGAAACCTGGTGGCCATTGCGCATCCAGTTTACGTTCCCGCCGAACCGCGCGAAAGCCCTTTTTCGCCGCCCGTGCGTTCCAGCCCCTCGATCGCCGCACCTTAGCGGGCGCCCACGCCTCGCCGTGATGGTGTCCCTCGGGGCGCAATTGCGCTACAATCCATGATCGTGGCCGGCGCGTACTTCGATTGCCGCTCGGGGGTTGCTCGGCAAGCCGCTTTGGGCGAGAGCGGTGCGACAGCATTCGACCAAGCAAGAGCGGTAGCCGAGGTCACCTTCCAAGGGCCGCCGGTTGGGGGAACCAGCAGACGACAGGCTCCCCAAAATCTTTCGAGAAAGGATCAAAGATGAAGAGAGCCTTTAGCATGTTTGGTTTGTTCGCGATGCTCATCGCCACGCTCAGCCTGGCAACGCCCGTGCTTGCACAGGGAATGAAGACGATGACCATGACCGGGTGGATCAGCGACAGCAACTGCGGCGCGAAGGGCGCCTCCGCCGACCACAAGGCATGTGCCATGAAATGCGCGAAGCAAGGCGCGAAGTGGGTTTTCGTCGACTCCAAAACAAAGAAAGTCGAGAAGATCAGCAATCAAAAAGCGATAACCGACGCAAACCTCGGCCAGGAAGTGTCGGTCTCAGGTTATATGACGAAGACCGGCATGTTGCACGTCGACAGCATCAAGAACGCTCCAATGTCGATGTAAGGGAGCGGAAGCGAGTTTTAAACGCGGAGCCCAGGGTGTAGGTGCCCACCTGCACCCTGCTCGCCTCCTCTCAAAAAGGTCAGGGCTGCACCGGTTGGGTGCTAGACGCTTTCTTGAGCGTCAATTTCGGAACCACAAACTCCTGCAGGAGATTCGCCCCGGCCGTGGCCCCAATGGCCAGCGCGGCGCTTTCGAAGGTAAGCGCCGCGTCATTTCGACTTTGCGGCGGATAGTAGAGATTGGAAATTCCGCCGGACGCGACACTCCCCAAAATATTCGAGTAGTTCGCCTGCCAGTGCCCGTTGTCTCCCTTGCAGATCACAGAAGCCGCCAACGCGTACATGATGCGCGACCGCTTGCTGCCCCTCCCCTTGTAGAAATAGCGTGGATCCTGTTTCAGGAGTGACGGCAGTATAGCCCCGCCGATGAAGGTGCTAATCGTCACGTCGGCATACGCCGCGCCCAAGCGCTTCCCATAGCCCTGGGCGCCCTGTCCGTACCCGCCAAATTGATTCGCCGCCTGCTGTAGGCCTGCCGTCGCACCCACGATTCCGAAGGTGACGGGATCGATGCTCGATTTCCAGGCAAGCTGGAACTTTTGCTTTGCGTCGAGAGGCGCCGCATCTCGGATATACGTCACGTAGAAATTGGGAACCATGCCGAGCACGCGCTGTTTTTCCTCATCCTTCAGCTGCGCCTCCGCCGCTTGAGAAGGCGTGACGCGCACCTCGGTCATAACGTCGGCAACGGCCAGCGCGACACGCGCGATTTTATACGCTTCGCCCGGATGCAGGGTTCCGGCGGCAGTTTGCGTCGTAAATCCCGCCGCAGTCATCGTCAACCGGAACGGGCCGGGAGAGACGTTTACGAAAAAGAATTGGCCGTCGTCGTCCGATTGCGCCTCCTGAGTTACAGATCCATCCTCTCGCGCGAGCGTCACGCGGGCGCGGGCGAGAGCGGTTCCGCTTTGATCGACCACCGTTCCGCTGATGCTGCCACCCGGCTGCTGATCGGCCGGCTCGCTGGCTGGAACTGCTGCCGCCGACGCTGCAGATGGAGTGCTCTGCTCTCCTGGAGTAGACGGCTGCGATTGGCCCGGAGCAGGAATCGCGCAGAGTGCGACGCTCAGGCAGATCATCGCCAGCCTTCCACGGCTGTGGGTAACAGCCTCAACCCGGCCAAAACACGAATTCTTTTGTGACTGTATCGTCGCAGAACTCACAGTGACTATTTTAGGTTGGCCGCCTTCGTCTCGGAGGACTTCATCGCGTGCAGTTGCCTAGAGATAGATGCCGTCCGCTCGCTCACGGTTTCATGCAGGAGCGCCGGGGCAGATTGCGCTGAGATGAAACGGGATGTGGCCCTCGGGCCTGCGGTGGAAGCGCGGGGCTTTAGCCTTGGACAGCCGTTGGTCCGCGCGTGAGTTCCCGCCTACTGACCAGAGGGCTTCGGTTTGAGAGCCTCGATCCTATCGGCGCCCATATACGGGCGGAGAACTTCGGGGACCACGATCGAACCGTCGGCCTGCTGATAGTTTTCGACGATGGCGATCCAGGTTCGCCCGACCGCGAGGCCGGAGCCATTCAAAGTGTGCACGAACTCGCTTTTTCCGCCCTTGGCCCTAAAGCGAATTCCCGAGCGGCGCGCCTGAAACGCCTCCGTGTTCGAGCAGGACGAAATCTCCATGAACTCGTTCGTCGAGGGCAGCCACACTTCGATGTCGTAGGTTTTAGCGGAAGCGAAGCCCATATCGCCGGTGCACAGCTGGACCACGCGATAGGGCAACCCGAGCTTCTCCAGGACGTCTTCGGCGTCGCGCACCAGCGATTCGAGTTCGGCGTAGCTCTCATCCGGGCGCGTGAACTTGAACATCTCCACTTTCTGAAACTGGTGCTGCCGCTTGAGGCCGCGCGTGTCCTTTCCCGCTGCGCCAGCTTCGGAGCGGAAACACGCCGTCCACGCGCAGACTTTCAGGGGAAGCGAATCGGCGTCAAGCGTATCGTCGCGATGAAGACTGGTCAGTTCCACTTCGGAAGTGGGGGTGAGCCACAGGTCCGTTCCTTCCAGATGAAACATGTCCGCCGCGAACTTCGGCAATTGCCCGACGCCGGTCAGCGAAGCTGTGTTGACAATGAACGGCGGGAGAATTTCGGTGTAGCCGTGCTCGCGCGTGTGCACGTCGAGGAAGAAATTTGCGATAGCGCGTTCTAGCCGTGCGCCAAGTCCTTTGTAAACTGCGAAACGCGCCGCGGCGATTTTCACAGCCGACTCGAAATCGAGAATCCCGGCCGCTTCGCCCAGTTCCCAGTGCGGGCGCGGGGCGAAGTCGAATTTCGGCGGTGTCCACGGATGGGGCCAGCGGCGGACTTCGACGTCGTCCGCAGCGCCTTTACCGACCGGAACGCTCGAATGCGGGATGTTGGGAATAGTGAGGAGAAACTGTTTCAGGCGATTGTCGAGTTCAGCGACACGCTCGTCATCCCGTTTGATCTGCTCGGAAACTTCCTTCATGCGCGCGAGAATCGCGGAGGCGTCCTGGCCCGATTTCTTGAAGCGGACGATCTCGTCGTTGGCCTTGTTGCGCTCGGCCTTGAGGCGTTCGACGGTGGTGATGCACTGACGGCGCTCGGCATCTAGTTCGCGAAAGGGTTCAAGATCGAGCGCGACGCCGCGGTCGCGCGCCATCTTTTCGATCGCGTCGAGATGTTCGCGGACGTACCCGAGATCCAGCATCAGCGAACAAGAATACATGAACCTCGACGCCGGTAAAAAGGATTCGCGCCTTTGTCCGTGCCTGCTTCCCGTCCGCATCGATAAGAGTTTTATGAGATCAGGATTCCCGATAGACTCTGAAATACGAATCGCGCCGGCCTGAAAATGCTCTGCCCAGTCCGTTTCGCTGGTTTAGTGTCGCGATTCGACGGTTCGCTCCCATGCTGAAGCGATTCTTCGCACACTACATGGCCGAAGAAGTCCGGCCGATGTTGCGTCTGGCCATTCCGATCGTGCTGGCGGAGCTCGGCTGGATGACGATGAGCATCGTCGATACCATCATGGTCGGCCACCAGCGCGACAGCGCAGTGGCCATCGGCGCAGTGAGCCTGTCGAGCATTTTGTATTACGTGGTGGCGATCTTTGGCACAGGCTTAATGCTGGGGCTCGACACGCTCGTTTCGCAGTCCTACGGCGCGGGCGACTTGGAAGACGCGCACCGGTCGCTCATCAGTGGCGTTTACCTCAGCCTGGGGTTGACTCCGGTCCTGATGGGGTTGATCTGGTTGTGGGCGCCAATCGTAAAAATGCTCGGCATCCCCGAACCGCTCACCGCCCAGGCTATTCCGTATCTCCGTGCGCTCAACTGGGGCACGCTCCCTCTGCTGCTCTATTTTGCATTCCGCAGATACTTGCAGGGCGTGAACCTCGTCAAGCCGGTGATGTTCGCGCTGATTTCCGCGAACCTCGCGAATCTCATTGGCAACTGGGCGTTCATCTACGGGCACCTGGGATTTCGAGCGATGGGAACCGTGGGCTCAGGCTGGTCGACGTGTGTGGCGCGTGCGTATATGGCACTCGTGTTGATGACTTATGCCCTTTATTACGACATTCGGCACAAGACGGGATTGCGCCAAGTCTCGCGCAAGCCGCATTTTCCGCGCGTGTGGGAACTGCTGGCCCTCGGATTCCCGGCAGCCAGCCAGATTGGCGTGGAGATAGGCGTTTTCGCCGTGACGACCACGTTGATCGGCAAGTTGGGCGCCCTTCCGCTGGCGAGCCACCAAATAGCGATGAACACGGTCAGCTTCACGTACATGGTGCCTCTCGGAGTCGGCTCGGCGGCCGCAGTGCGCGTGGGACAGGCGCTGGGGCGGCGCGACGCGCATGGCGCAAGCCGCGCGGGCTGGACCGCTCTGACTCTTGGCGCAAGTTTCATGGCGTGCACGGCGTTGGCGCTATGCCTCGCGCCTAAGTACATCGCGCGGATATACACTCCGGACCTGGCGGTGATTCGAGCGGCGAGCGTGCTGCTGTTGATCGGCGCATTCTTTCAATTGTTCGACGGACTGCAGGCGGTGGCTACCGGTGCGCTGCGCGGGGCAGGAGACACGCGTACGCCGCTGATCTGCCATCTGGTCTATTACTGGGCGGTTGGCCTCCCGCTGGGCGCTTATCTCTGCTTTCGCGCAAATTGGGGCGTAGCCGGATTGTGGACAGGGTTATGCGTCGCGTTGATCCTGATCGGGATTACCCTGCTCTATGCGTGGCGGCGAAAGGAAAGCCGCTTCGCTCAATTTGTGGAGCTACGTTCGGCCAGCGCGAGTTCTGAAGTGGAAGCCTCGCAGGTGGAATTGTGACCAACCCCTTCATGGCACGAGCCATCGAACTCTCGATCGAGAATGTGCGATCGGGTCATGGAGGTCCGTTCGGCGCTGTAATCGTCGGAAGCGGAGGGATTGTTGCGGAAGGAGCGAATCGCGTTGCGGCGACGAGTGATCCCACGGCTCACGCCGAGATTGTCGCGATTCGCGCAGCATGCCAAAAGCTCGGCACGTTCGACCTGAAGGGTTGCGAGATGTATGTGAGCTGCGAGCCGTGCCCGATGTGCCTTGGAGCAATTTACTGGGCGCGGATCGAGCGCATCTATTTCGCCGGGACGGCCCCTGACGCGTCGAATGCGGGCTTCGACGACTCCTTCATCGATCAAGAATTGGCCAAGCCGCGAGCCGAGCGAAGAATTCCGATGGTTCCGTTAATGCGCGAAGAGGCGCTGGAGGCTTTTCGCTTGTGGAAGACAAAGCCCGATAAGATTTCGTATTGAGCACGGATGCGCCCGTTGAACCGTCAAAATTCGTGCCGAAGAATCTCCGTGGCGCTCTCGGGACACGCTTACAGTAATCGCGGAGCAACCTCTACCATCAGGTTGCCGAGCCGCGCCAGGTGCGCTAGGGTTAGTCGTTTGGGGAACGGCCGGATGTCCGCGAAAATTCTGATTGTGGACGACGAGTCGCGCTCGCGAGCGGCTCTCGAAGCGTTGCTCCGCCGCGAGGGCTATGAAGTCCACGATGCGTCGGACGGAGCGGCCGCCCTCGCGGCGTGTGCGTCTGTCCAGCCCGATCTGATACTCCTCGATGTTCTCATGCCGGGGATGGACGGTTTTGAGGTGTGCAAGCGGATCAAGGCGCGTCCGGAAACGAGGCTGACGCCCGTCGTGCTCATCACCGGCCTTTCCGATACCGAAGACCGCATCAAGGGAATCAATGCAGGCGCCGACGATTTTTTGAGCAAGCCGATCGACTTGAACGAGCTTCTCGCGCGCACGCGCTCGCTGATCAAGCTGAAGCAGTACACCGACGAGTTGGAACATGCGGAGTCCGTTCTGTTCAGCCTGGCGCTGAGCATTGAAGCCCGCGATCCCTACACGCGAGGGCATTGTGAGCGGCTGGCGCAAATGTCCTCGCGGTTGGGAGAAAGGCTCAACCTTCCCGAGGAACACGTGACGGCGCTGCGCCGCGCCGGAGTGGTCCACGACGTGGGGAAGGTTGTGGTCCCGGATGCCATCCTGCTGAAGCCAGGCCCGCTTTCGGCCGAGGAAATGGAAGTGGTCAAGAAGCATCCGGTCGTGGGCGAGAAGATCTGCGCGCCGCTCAAGATCTTCCGCCCGGTGCTGCCCATTATCCGGCACCACCACGAGCGCTACGACGGTTCCGGCTACCCTGACCATCTTCGCAGCGCGGAAATTCCGCTTACCGCACGGATTCTGCAACTTGCCGACGTTTACGACGCCCTTACGACGGATCGCCCCTATCGGAAAGCGGACAAGCCTGCAGTCGCGCTGGGCATCATGGATGATGAAGCAAAGCGTGGGTGGTGGGACCGCGACTTGCTCGACGCATTTCGCGAGATGATCCGCAACGGATATTCTTCAGCGACGAATCACGGCGATGGCTTGCCAATCCGCTCCTCGCCCGCATAGATCACGAATCGGCGGCCTCGCAGGAATCCTACAAGCGTAAGTTGGAGCTCGCGCGCGAGCTGCACGGCCAGGCTCGACGGCGCCGAGACGCACGCCACGACAGGCAAGCCGGCGACGATCGCCTTCTGCACGATTTCGAATCCTCCTCGACCGCTGACGAACAGAACCGCTTCGGATAATGGAACTCGATCCTCGAGCAGCGCCCAACCGATGACCTTATCGACAGCGTTGTGGCGGCCGATGTCTTCACGAACGATCAGAACGCTGCCATTTCCGTCGACAAGCGCAGCGGCATGAAGCCCGCCCGTGCGCCCGAAAACGGCTTGCGAGCCCCGGACGAAATCGGGCAATCGAGTCAGTATTTCTGCGGTGACGTGGAAATTCGGATTGGGAGCGCAAAGGGCTCTCGATCGGATGGCATCGATCGAAGCTTTACCGCAGATGCCGCAGCTCGAAGCTGCAAAGAAGTGGCGGCGCATGCTTTCAGGATCAAACCCCGAATCCGGCGCAAGTTCGACGCGAACCAGATTTCCGCGATGTGTATGCGCGATATCCAGTCCGTTCGCGTCTTCCCCGGTCGAGAAATTCCGAATCTGGTTTCTTTCCGACACCAGCCCTTCCGTGAAGAGAAACCCGGCGGCGAGTTCGATATCATTTCCCGGCGTCCGCATGGTCACCGTAAGGGGATCATCGCCGATGCGAATCTCGAGAGGCTCTTCAACCGCGAGATAGTCCTGCTTGCGCGAGATTTGCCCCTCGTTCCACTCAGAAACCTGCGTCAGATCGATACTCTGGCGTTTGCGGGGCACGCCTCTTTCTCCATTCTCGCCAAACGGCAGAAGGGGTGCGACTTCGGCTTCAGAATACATCCACCGTCTATGGCGCGCGACAGCCAGTATCTCGCGGCGCTCCCAGTCTCGGTTTTCTGTCGCGAGGCTAAAGCGACTGCGCAAAAACGGGGCTGGCTCGTCTCGAAGGATTCGGGACGAGCCAGGGGGCGTACGGGTGTGAGGGACAACGGGGAATTTGTCAGTCAGTTCTTTTGTCGATCTGCCCCCCTCGCGGAATGGCGTTCCTCGCGGACCAATTGCGGCAATCGGCGCGGGATCAATGATTAGCCGAGCGTGTTATCCGGAGATGACAGCGGGATTAAAAGGTGTTTGGCACAAGCACAAATTGCGGACGAGCGGCTTTCGCGAAGGCTCTCACGCTTGGGGGACGAGCGCTGGCAAAATCTCTGCCCAAAGGTTACGATGGAAGCGTTCCCTCCCAGGGACCGGCCAATTCCCCATGTCGATTGCAATTTCACTGCCCGCGGGCGTTACAGCCAAAACAAAAGGACTTGAAGTATGGATGAACGAGGTGCTTAAGCGCGCGGACGACCTGCGTCCGGACTGGGATCCCGACGACGTTCACGATGTTCGCGTGGCGATTCGCCGCTGCCGCACGATGGCGGACACGCTGCGCGACGTGAATCCCGATCCCGGCTGGCGCAAACTCAAGAAACACAGCAAACGCCTGTTCCACAGTCTCGGCGATTTGCGTGACACGCAAGTGGAACGCGAACGGGTGAAGAAATTGGCGCCCGCTGGAGATTCGGTACGCAGGCACATGTTGCGAATCCTGGCTCGTCGAGAGAAAAAGTGCTTGGCCGCCGCCAAAGACGCCCTCGAAGCATTCGACCGCAAGGCTTGGCGCAAGCTGGCTCGAAAGTTGCCCGACAAATCGAGGTTCTTTCCGCTGGAGAGCGTCGTGTTCCAGCGGGAGGCTCTGGCGAAACTGAATGAGGCCGTAGCGCTATACCAGAAGGCGCGAAAGAACCCGAGCAGCGTCGCGTGGCACCGGACGCGCATCGGCATCAAGAAGTTCCGCTACGTGGTTGAGAATTTCTTGCCCCAGCGATACGAGCCCTGGGCCACCGACCTGAAGCAAATGCAGGACCTGTTGGGAGACGTTCACGATCTGGACGTCCTGCGGGCCGACGTCAAGAAAGAGGCGGCAGGTCTTGCGCCCGGGAATGTCGCCGCGTGGATGGAGAAAATCGCTGCGGAAAGAAAGGTTCGTCTTGCCGAGTTCCGTCAGAAGACATCCGACAAGAATTCGCCGTGGCTTGCCTGGCGATCGGGGTTCCACTGGGGCCACAGTCTGATCGCGGCGCCCGCGGGCGAAAGAACGCAGCAGGCCTACGCGAGCTGACGCAGCACTTTTGGTGTCAGGATCCAGAGCAAGCGCCACGCGGTGTGCGTCCCCACATGTTCGAGCGAGGCGACTCCGGCCTTCTTCAGCTCTGTAAACACTCCGCGCGCACCCACCAATTGCGAAATGAGCTGGTCCAGGTGCGGAGTGTGGCCAAAGCACATCGCTTCCTTCCCCTTCAGATGTGAGATTTCCTTCACGAAATCGGTTGGATTCGCCGAGGGTTTCAGGGTATCGGTGACGCGAACCTTCGCGGTGGGAAACCCCAGTGCTTCCGCGAAGATTTCCGCTGTTTGGGCGGCGCGAACATACGGGCTGGTGATCAGAACGTCGGGTTTGACGCCAAGCTCCTTGAGGCCGAGCGCAGCAGCGCGCGTCTTCTGAACCCCTTTTGCGGTGAGAGGCCGCTCGGGATCAGGCGGAACCTTGGGGTCGGTCTTGTCGACGGCGATGCCGTGGCGAACGATGTAGAGGATCATGATCAGGCGACCTTTTCCTTTCTCTGAGCGCGGCGAAATTCAGGCTTAAGCTGGAATTCCTTCTCGAAGAGTCCAGCTTTTCTCTCCAGGCCCGCGATGTCAAGCCGCGTACCGTCTGAGGCCCGGACCACGAAAATGGCGCGGCGGCCGGAAATCTGCACATCCACTCCCTGAATGCCCACGGCGTGTTCCGATTCCAGTTTTTCGGCGATGCGCAGTAGCGCGCCGAGCACGCGCGTTTGACGCCGGTGTTGTCCCTCGAGGGCTGCGTAGGACGCGTGTCCGACTTCCGGTTCTGATTTGCAGTTGTGGTAACGCACCAGGGCCGCGACCATATCCTGGCGCCAGCCCCGCAAACCGGGAACTTCAGCGTTGCGGATCAGGTATTCCCCGTGGCGATGGTGAGACTTGCGATTGACGAAATGGCCCACGTCGTGAAGCAGCGCAGCGACCTCCAGCACCAGGCGCAGTTCAGGTCCCATTTCATGCAGCGGGCGCAACTGGTCGAACAGCGATAGCGCCAGTCGCGAAACTTGTTCGGCGTGCTGAAGATCAACACCGTGTTTTCGGGCGAACCAGTGAGCGCTTGCCAGCAGTTCTGCCGCCTGCCCCTGCTCCTCTTTGGGAATTGCCACCGAATATTGCTGAGCCACCAAATCGAGCAGGATTCCTTCACGAACGCCCACGCCTGGAACAACCATCGTTTGCAGGCCCAGCCATTTCGCTACCGTGCTGATGATGATTGCGGCGATGCCGATTACCTCGGCGCGGTCCTCGCGGATGTGGAACTGGCGCATGCGCCCGGGAACGTCCAAGGTCAGCAAACGCCAGGTCTGATCGCGAAGCAGGCGCACGTTGATGGCGGGAATGCGTCCGAAGTTCGGCGCCGGAGCAAAGCGGACGAGAGCTTCGGCATTTCCGCCGCAGGCGACCACGATTGACCTTTTGAGCGGCGGCGGGGAAGGCATGGCGCTCCGCAAAAGCGACAGGACGTGGTGGCGCAAGCGCCCGGCGACGTCCTCGGTAATCGCACCGTGGATGCGATAAGTCTCCATGATGCGAATCGTGCCGAGAGGCAAAGCGATGCGATGATCGAGGACCCCTCGATGAAAAAAGTTCATCTCGAGACTTCCGCCGCCCAGATCGAAGATCAATCGCGGCCGCACTCTTTCCCCCAGTGCGGCGTGGACTGCCGAGCAGACCAAGCGGGCTTCTTCCGCGCTACTGATGATTTCAATCTCGAGCCCGGATTTACGCCGGATGCGCTCGATCAACTCCCGGTGATTGCGCACCTCCCGAGCCGCGGCCGTAGCCACAGCGCGATACGCGCCCACGTGGAATTGGTCCATGCGGTCGCGGAATTGACGAAACGCCCGAGCCGCCCGCGAGATCGTTTCGTCATCGAGAAGCCGGCGCGTGAACGCGTTGTGGCCCAGCCGGACGGCCGCGCGCTCGGTTTCCAGAACCTGAATGTGGTGGGGGGATGTTGCGCGCGCAATGACGAGGCGTATGGCGTTCGAGCCCGCGTCAATCGCAGCCAGTTGGACAGGTGCAGCCACTTAGCGCCAGAGTTGAGCCAATGCGTTCGAAGGCCGGTAGTGCGTGTTGCGAATGCCGAGATGCGCCGCGATCTGCTTCCGCAGCATCCCGTTGACCTCCGAGACGCTTCCTTCGCCGTCCACTTCGATGAAGCCGTGCCGGTTCGACAGATATTCGAACTCGCGCTTGATCATGGACTGATACCGGATGAACGATTGAAACAAATCGTTCGAGAGCGACATGTCGCGTCCCGACTCCCAATAGCTGATGGAGTGCGCCTTCTTGAACTCGCGATCGAAAGCCACTTCCGGACGCACATTCAACCAGAAAGTCAGGTTCGGCCGCAATGCCATTTCGTAGAGGCCGTGAAGATAGTCGCGCCCAATGCCTCGCACGGCGGCGCGCGCGATCAGCGTGAAAATGTAACGGTCGGCGAGCACAACCAGTCCCGACTGCAACGCGGGAAGAATGCGACGCTCGAGCTGGTCGTAGAAATCGGTGCCGTACATCAAAGCAAGCGTCATTCGCGTGACGGCGTTTTCCTCAAGCAGGCCGTCAATGTCCTGCGCGACGAGAAGCGATCGTCGCAGACCCATGGTCTGTACGGCAAAGCCTTCGGATTCGAGCCATTCGGTCAGCAGGGTGACTTGCGTCGAACGGCCTGAACCATCGCTGCCCTCCAGAACGATCAGCGGGCCGCTCAGTTCCTCGAGATTCACGCCCGGCAGTGGAATGCCATAAAAGCGCGAAGCCAACCTTTCGGAGCTCTTTGCTCCATTGCCGGCTTTGGGACCGGAACGCGAACCCGATCTGCGGGCCCCATTCCGTCGCGGATTTGCGCTACTTCGTTTCATCTCTCTTCTTTTTCTTGGGCGCGAACTGTGCGAGATCGACTCGTTCGCGAACCAATTCCCGCATCTGTTTTTGAAGACGATTCACCGGGAGCGTTCCATCCATCAGGACAAAATGATCCGTCTCGACCATCTGGTCGTAGTTGTTCAGGATTCGCTCCTGGAACATGCGGAAGCTTTCCTGCCGGTCGAGCGAAATGCCAAGGTCCATTCCCGCCTCGTAATATTTCAGCTTGGGCCGGCCCGCCACTATCCGATTCACCGCGACATCAAGAGGCGCGCGGAAATAAAAGGTGAGATCGGGGACCGGAGCGAAACTGTACAGGTTGCGAAGCCACTTCGGAGAGCAGCCGCGGGCCGCGTCGCGCGCAAACGCCGTGTAAATATATCGATCCGCCAGCACGAGGTAGCCGCCATGCAGAAGGGGCAGAACCTGGCGTTCGCAGCGGTCGGCGAAGTCCGCGGCGTGCAAAAGAGAGAAAGTCACCGCTGTGAGCAACCGCCGTTGCTTACCGCGCCGCGTCGCAGATTTCACGAGCGGCGACGAGTTCCACTCTGTGAAATGGATTCGATAGCCGCCGATTTCCAGCCAGCGCTTCAGCAGATAGAGCTGCGTGCTCTTGCCCGAGCCGTCCGTGCCTTCCACCACGACCAGTGCCCCCGGGTACGGACGTTTGGGCGCCGACTTGTCGGGGGCCGACTCCGGCGTAGCTGAAACGTCTGGGGTTACCGTCGCCATAGGAAATGCCGCTCGCTCAAACAATTATCATACTTTCGTGCGTTTGAATGCTCTATGAAAATCCCGTTACGCGCAAGTGAATCGAAAACGGCATCGCGTCGATCCGCTCCGCGCAGGAACTCGGGCGCCCGTCCTCAGGATGTTCGTGGGCTGCAAAGGTGTTTTCCTGTTACATTTGCCAGTCGAAATCGCCCAAGGAGGACGGTCTGATGAAATTCGCGAAGGAGCTCAGGGTCAAGCCGGGTTCGAAGGTTCATCTCTCGAAATGCGATCCGGAGGAGACCCTGGGCTGGCGCAAGGGTCACAAAATGGAAGCGAGCCTCGCAAAAGCCATCGAGAGGATGGACTCCCTCCAATATCGCCTCTCCGCGGAACGGAAGCGCGCGCTCCTCGTCGTGCTGCAGGGACTCGATACGGCAGGCAAGGACGGCACGATCCGCCACGTAGCGTCCGGCGTGAATCCTCAGGGTTGCCGAGTGACGCCTTTCAAGGTGCCCACCGCGGAGGAGGCGGCTCACGATTTCCTGTGGCGCATCCACAAAGCGGTTCCCGAGTACGGCGAAATCGGCATCTTCAACCGTTCGCACTACGAGGACGTGCTAATCGTGCGCGTCCACAAACTGGTGCCGAAGGAAGTGTGGTCCAGGCGGTACGGCGAAATCAATGAATTCGAGACGATCCTGGCGAACAGTGGCACACGCATTCTGAAATTCTTTCTGCACATCAGCAAGGACGAGCAAAAAAAACGGCTCCTGCAACGCATGGATGATCCGGATCGTCAATGGAAGATTTCCGAAGCGGACTTCCACGAACGCAAATTCTGGGGCGATTACACATCGGCTTATGAGCATGCCCTGACGAAGTGCAGCACGGATGACGCGCCGTGGTTCATCATTCCAGCCAACAAAAAATGGTTCCGCAATCTGGCGGTGTCACACATCATCGCGGAGACGCTGGAAGACATGAACCCGAAATTCCCGGCCCCAACGGTCGATGTGTCGAAGCTGAAGTTTTCCTGATTCCTTGGCTCGCTCATCGCCAACGGGCCGGTGATGTTCGGGCAAACGTTTCGGCCAAACGTCTTGCAAAAGCGACACGTTCCGCATAGTCTCTCGGGATTGTCATCTCGGTTGGCCAGCGACCATGAGTGACGAAGCGGCCTTTCCACGCAATTTCCTGAAATCGTATCCGAAGGCGACTCGGGCCGAGGGGTGTTTCGTCTATACCTCGGAAGGGCGGCGCTATCTCGATGCCTGTGGCGGCGCCGCCGTAGTCACCATCGGGCATGGAGTCCCGGAAGTTGCGCGAGCAATCGGCGACCAGGCGGCCCGGCTCGCCTACGTCCATTCCTCGCAATTCCGCACCGGGGTAGCCGAGACCCTCGCGCAGCGGATTCTCGCCCTTGCGCCCGAGTCCATGCGGCGCAATGGGCGTGTGTACTTTACCTCGGGCGGCTCTGAGGCGACGGAAACGGCGATCAAGCTCGCTCGGCAATATTGGCTCGAGCGCGGCGACACGAAGCGCACGCGCGTGATCGCGCGGCGGCAAAGCTACCACGGCGCTACTCTCGGGGCCCTCGGCATCTCCGGCAACGTGCGGCGTCGCGAGCCGTTCGCTCCGCTGCTTTCGGAATGGGGACACATCGCACCGTGTTTCTGCTATCGCTGTCCGTTTGGGCTGGAGTATCCCGAATGCAACGTCGATTGCGCCGACGATCTGGGCCGCCTCCTCGCGCGCGACGGACCGGACGACGTCGCTGCCTTCGTCCTCGAACCCTTATCTGGCGCAACCCTCGGAGCCGTTGTTCCGCCCGAAGGCTATCTCCAGCGGATTGCGGAAATCTGCCGAAAGTACGGAATTCTCCTCATTGCCGACGAAATCATGACGGGCATGGGCCGCACGGGGAAACCATTCGCGGTTCAGCACTGGGACGTTGTCCCGGACATCATTCTCCTGGGCAAGGGAATTGCCAGCGGCTATGCGCCGCTCGGTGGCGTGATCGCTGCGGGAAATGTGGTCGAGGTGATTTCCGACGGTTCGGGAGCTTTTCTTCACGGTTTTACGTATCATGCGCATCCAGTCGCCGCCGCTGCGGGCAATGCGGTGCTGGACTACATCGAACGGGAAAAGCTTTTCGCACGCGTCGAGCCGGCCGGACAGGAACTGGCCGCGGCGCTTGAATCGCTTAAGCGCTTCTCAGTTGTCGGTGATATCCGCGGAATGGGCCTGCTCTGGGCCATCGAGTTCGTCCGCGACGGCAAAACGCGCGAGCCATTTCCCGTCGATGCGCGCATCGCGCCGCGCATTGCCGAAGATGCGCTCGAATCAGGCGTGCTGACCTACCCCATGCAGGGCTGCGCCGACGGCGAACGCGGTGACCATCTCCTGCTTGCGCCTCCGTTCACAATCACGTCGGCTATGATTCAAACGATTGTCTCTGCTCTGGAACACGCGATCGCCGATCTGGAGAAAACTCACCTTGCAGGCACCGGAGGCTCCTCTGCGCTGGTCTGAACTGATTCAATGCCGCATTTTTCTGACTCTCGCTTCATTGTTGGTTGCGGGCGTGGCTTCCGGAAACTCTCGATCGTCCGTAGCCATGCGCGGTTTTTCGCCTCACGGAATGGAAAACGAAACGGCGCTGGAAAAGCAGTACGTGTCGCTGACATCGCGCGCCCAGATCAAGGCTTTCCACCGCTATCTCACCGCCGAGCCGCATCCCGCAGGCACAAAGCGAAATAACGACCTCGCCCGCTGGATTGCCGGCCAGTGGCGCCAGCAGGGCCTTGAAGACGTAACCATTCACGAATATGACGTGCTGAATTCCCGTCCACGCCGAATTTCCCTCGAAATGGTCCAGCCACAGCATTTCCGCGCCAGCCTGCGCGAAGACGCGTATAACGTCGATCCGGACACGAAGAATCCCAACGTGGATGGGGCATACCTCGGCTATTCGGCGTCCGGTGAAGTCACCGCACCGGTCGTTTACGCGCACAGCGGCAATCCGGAGGATTACGCATATCTCGCCAAGCAGGGGATCGACGTGCACGGGAAGATCGTCCTGGTACGCTATTCGAACCCATACAGCTATCGCGGATTCAAAGCGCTGACCGCACAGCGAAACGGTGCGGCGGCCATCCTGATCTATTCCGATCCGGCTGAGGATGGCTACAAGCAGGGTGCCGTCTACCCGAACGGCCCATGGGGCCCCGAAAGCCACATCCAGAGGGGCGCCATCACTTACGATTTCATGGAGCCTGGCGACCCGTTGACGCCGGGCTACGCGTCGGTCCCCGGAGCAAAGCGGATCGACCCTAAGGACGCCATTTCCCTCCCGAAGATCATCGGCGTGCCGCTTTCCTGGCGCGATGCGAAGCCTCTTCTCGCAAATCTCGACGGGCCTCTCGCGCCCCAATCCTGGCAGGGTGGGCTGTCGTTGAAATACCGGCTGGGCGGAAAGCGCGTGGTCGTTCATCTCAAAGTGGACATGGACGCGAGCGTGCAGCCCTACTACGTCACGGAAGCGCGCATTCGGGGCTCCGAGTATCCCGATCAGTGGGTGATTCTCGGCAATCATCGCGACGCCTGGGTGTTTGGCGCCGTCGATCCGTCAAGCGGCACGGCGGCGATGCTCGAACTCACGCGAAATCTCGGAGAATTGTTGAAGAAGGGGATTCGGCCGAAGCGCACGCTCGTCGTCTGCAGTTGGGACGGGGAAGAGTACGCGCTTACCGGTTCGACGGAATGGGGCGAGCAATATGCGGACGAATTGAAGAAGAAAGCCGTCGCCTATCTGAATGTGGACGAAGCTACGTCGGGAAAGAACTTCGATGGCGATGCGGTGGGATCCCTCGCGCCGCTTCTCGTGGACGTGAGCCGCGAGTTGACCGCTCCTTCCGGCAAGAGCCTTCACGACGAATGGGAAGTCTCGCGCGAGGCGGAACTTCATAAGAAGGGCCCCGTGAGCGATGCGGAACTGCCGAACACCCGCATCGGCAGCGGCTCCGACCATACGGTTTTCCTGAATTTCCTTGGCATTCCGACCGTCGGTCTGACGTTCGTGGGCCCATACGGCGTCTATCACTCGATGTACGACGATTTCTACTGGATGAATCACTTTGGCGACCCCGGCTACCGCTATCACGCGCTGATGACGCAGTTGTGGGGCGTGGTCGCGCTGCGCTTGGCGAACGCCCGGATTCTTCCGTACGATTTTCAGTTCTATGGCGCTACGATCCGCGATTTTCTGAACGATCTCGATCGTGAGACGCACTTGACCGCGAAGATTCCACTCGACTCGTTGCGGCGGAAAATTGCGGAGTTCGATCAAGCCGGGCGCGAGCTCAACGTATCGATAACGCACGCCCTTGACGCTGGAGGGATCAATCGTAGTGCTGTGGAACAAACCGATGTGGCGCTCATGCAGGTCGAACGCAACTGGTGCAATCCAGACGGAATTCCCGGGCGTCCTTGGTGGAAGCATTCACTCTACGGTGCGCGATACACGTACGCGCACCTCGAACTCCCCGGGCTCACCGAAGCGGCTGAAGCGGGCGACTGGAAACGCGCTGCTGAACAGGCGAAAATCCTCGAAGACGAACTGGCGAAGAATTCCGCCCTCCTTCGCCGGACGAGGCTGCAGCTCGACTCGGCTCCGTCGACGAATCCATGATGAAATGCTCACATAAGCTTGCCCTTTGTTTCTGGTTTGTGGCTGCCTTGACCGCCAACGCGCAAACGGAACCTCGCGCGCGCGATCTCGGCGTTCCATTCGACGGCGCGCCTGGGCCGCTGAACGCCATCACCGATGTGAAGGGCGTCGAGGTCGGCTATCGCACGCTGATCTCCGGAGAAGGCAAGCTGCGGGTGGGAGTTGGGCCCGTGCGAACCGGCGTGACCGCTATCTTTCCGCGCGGCAAAGCCGTCGTCGCCCCCGTATTTGCCGGATGGTTTACGGAAAATGGCAACGGCGAGATGACCGGCACAACGTGGGTGGAAGAATCCGGCTTCCTCTACGGTCCCGTGACGATTACGAATACGCACAGCGTAGGCGTGGTCCGCGATGCCGTCATCTCCTGGCAGCTCGAGCACGGCACGCCAATTCCCGTCGAGGATTGGTGGTCGCTGCCTGTGGTCGCCGAGACATGGGACGGCGAACTGAACGATATCAATGGATTCCATGTGAAAGCCGACGACGCAGTCGCGGCCATGAAAGACGCGCACGCCGGTCCCATCGACGAAGGCAACGTTGGCGGCGGCACCGGAATGATCTGCTTCGAATTCAAAGGCGGCACAGGCACATCCTCGCGCATGCTGCCGGAAAGTCTGGGCGGTTACACGGTGGGCGTGCTTGTGCAATGCAATTTCGGGACGCGCGACCTCCTGCGTATCGCCGGAGTTCCCGTCGGTCGCGAGATTCCGAAAACTCCGGAGCGCGATGATCGAGGTTCGATCATTGTCGTCGTTGCCACGGACGCACCGCTGCTCCCCCATCAAATGAAGCGTATCGCCCGTCGCGTGACGCTCGGACTCGGCCGCCTTGGCAGCATTTCCGGCAATGGCTCCGGCGATATTTTCATCGCATTCTCGACGGCCAACGCCGGGGCGGGCCTGGCGAAAAACGTGACAACCGTGCGGATGCTTCCGAATGAGCGCATGAACGCCCTCTTTGAAGCCACCGTTCAGGCCACCGAAGAAGCGGTCGTGAACGCGATGGTCGCCGCCAGAACCATGACTGGGATCAACGGCCACACAGTCGAAGCTTTGCCACACGACCGGCTTCGAGCCGTGTTGAAGAAATACAATCGCCTTGTCGAGACGAAATAGCCCGAGCTTCCCTCGCGGCGCCACCCCGGCCGGCGCATTGCGTTCGCCCTCGCGCTTAACACCCAAATACCCGTATCCTAGGGAGGAACGTTCAGGATCGGAGGTTCTGACGCAATGCGCAATTTTGTGCTGGGCATTATCTTGACGCTTGTCGCCCTCGTAGTCGGCGCCATTTGTATCACCAGACTGGGGCTCGTCAATTTTCAGGCCGACAATCCGCCATCCTCACTGGAGCGATGGTTCGCCGGAGGAGCAACCGACGCCTCCGTCGAGCGAAACGCCCCGAATATAAAAAATCCCGTTTCGGCGACGGAAGACAATATCGTCGCCGGTGCGCAGCTTTACATGAGCCATTGCGCCGGCTGTCACGGCACGCCTTCGAATCCGGACAGCCCGCTCGCGCATTCCTTCAATCCGCCGGTTCCACGCTTTTTCGTGCACGCGCCGGATATGCCCGACGACCAGAATTTCTATATCGCGAAGCACGGCATACGGATGACGGGAATGCCGGCGTGGGGCGCGACGTTGAGCGACCAGCAGCTCTGGCAGATCGTCACGTTTTTGAGCAACATTCCGAAATTACCGCCGCCGGCGAAGAAGGTTCTCGAGCCAATTTCCTCGGCCGCGCCCAGTCCTCCCGCGGCCTGATTCTTAGACGCGCCAATAGGGTTAGGCGGGGTATGTCGCGCTTGCTAGAATTTGATTTCTGCTGTTGGTTGGGCTACGGTTTTGGTGCGCGCGTGGGGCAAAATCCGCAATGCCGTACCGATCGCAGGACCCCGGCGTTCGGACGCGCGGCGCTCTCGAGGAGGATGGATGCCGGACGAAGTAGCGGAGAAGGTGATTGCGACGTTGGCATCGGTAAAAAGGATTCCAGCGGGCAAAATTACGCTCGAAACGAATCTGCAGGAACTGGGTATCGATTCACTCGACGTCTTCTCGCTTCTCTTCGAACTGGAAAACGCTTTCAAGATTTCCATCCCGGATGACGATGTGCGCTCGATCCGCACGGTGAACGACGTGGTCGAAGGCGTTAAGAAGCTGATGGCCGCGGCGCCTCCCGAGGGCTCGGTGGGTTCCAGTTCACCGGCCGCCTGATCTCCTCCATCCGAATGAGCTCACTCACAAGCTTCCCGCGCAGACAGCCGGAGCAGCGCTGAGATGGCGCCCCGCCGCGTCGCAATCACGGGAGTCGGAATTATTTCGTGTCTCGGTGTAAGCCTCGAGGAGAACTGGAGCGCTTTGCGCGAGGGCCGTTCTGGCATCGCGCCTCTCGTCGGAATTGATTTCCACAAGCTGACCCTGCGCTTCCAGAACGGCGCACAGGTGCGGGGTTTCGACGCCACGAAACATTTCGAGCCCGGCAAGGAAGATTATATCGACCGCTTCGCGCAATTCTCGATCGTCGCGGCGCGCGACGCGATGCGCGATTCGGGCCTGGAGTTGACACCGCAATTGCGCGAACGTTGCGCGATCGTGTGCGGTTCGGCGGTGGGCGGCCAGGCGGCAATTGAAGTGGGCTTCGAGGATTTGTATGTCACCGACCGCGGGCGCGTCCATCCGCTGACGATCCCCAAGACCATGTCGAATGCGGGCGCCAGCCACATTTCCATGGATTTGAAGCTCAGCGGTCCGACTTACACTGTTTCGACGGCGTGCTCTTCCGCGAATCACGCGATCGGCCAAGCGTTCCGGTTGCTGCGCGACGGCGATGTGGACCTCGCCGTTACCGGCGGCAGCGAAGCCATGTTTACGATCGGCATGCTGAAAGCCTGGGAAGCCATGCGCGTGATTTCTCCGGATACCTGCCGCCCATTCAGCAAGGATCGCCGCGGGATGATTCTTGGCGAGGGCGGCGCGATGATGATCCTCGAGCCGCTGGAAGCGGCCAGGGCGCGCGGCGCCAGGATCTACGCGGAGATTTGCGGCTTCGGCATGTCGTCCGATGCAAACCATCTGACGCAACCGACCGTCGAAGGACCCGCACGAGCCATGCGTGACGCGCTGAGTTCGGCACGCCTCGCGCCGGAGCAGATCGGCTACATCAACGCTCACGGCACCGGCACGCAGGGCAACGATCCAATCGAAACGCGCGCGATTCGGGCCGTCTTCGGCGCGCACGCGGATCAGCTCGCGGTCAGCTCAACAAAATCCATGCATGGACACGCACTGGGCGCGGCAGGCGCGATCGAGGCCATTGCCACAATCCTCGCGCTGCGCGAAGGGATTCTGCCGCCGACTGCGAACTTCACCGTCGCCGATCCTGAATGCGATCTCGACTACATTCCAAATCAGGCGCGGAAACAACAAGTCGATGCCGCGCTGTCCAACTCGTTCGCTTTCGGTGGGCTCAACGCCGTCCTCGCCTTCCGCGCCTACCGCAGCTAGCCTCCGGCTGGCCCCGCCATGCCGAACCCAGTCGCGCGCTTTGCGTGCGTGGTTGCCGCAGGCAGGGATCTGCTCTTGTCTTCTCGCCTTCTCGCCTAGAAATGGCAGGATTTCACGCCGCGCTTTTCGAAATACTGCTGGTGATAATCCTCCGCGCGGTAAAACTCCGGCGCAGGCGCGATTTCGGTCACAATCGCGCTCTTGAACTTGCCTGACTTTTCGAGCGCCGCCTTGGACGCGCGCGCCGCCGCTTCTTGTTCCGGGTCGTGGAAAAATATCGCTGAGCGGTACTGCGACCCCACGTCCGGCCCCTGTCGATTGAGCTGGGTGGGATCGTGAATTTCCCAGAACAGGTCGAGCAATTTCTGATAGGAAACCTGCTGCGGATCGAATTCAACTTCAACGGCCTCAGCGTGTCCTGTCGCATGGCCGCAAACGTCCTTGTAGGTAGGACTTTTCGTGTGTCCGCCGGTGTAGCCGACCGTGGTCGACGTCACGCCCTTCACTGCTCGAAAGGCGTCCTCGACGCCCCAAAAGCATCCGGCTGCAAATGTCGCTGTTGCCACTGTCTAAGCCCCCTTCATGTCGACCGATTAGATGCCATAGTGCCACATCCGGATTGTGGGGTCGAGGGCGCACCGGCCTTGGTGAGATTACCAGGTTGCGCCAAAAGGCGAACGACAGGCGAAGGCGAAAAAACGGATTTTGTGTCGAGTAGAAATTTACACATCATTCATTCTTAAGGAGTTATTTAGATTTCTACTCGAAGACTGTGTCGAGTAGACATCGTCTGTGTGACCCTCCCTGGATGATGAAGGGTGGCAGTTCCCAGCATATCGGAAGATCCCGACCCTCTTTGTGGTTCGCTTTCGCGAGCAGACAACGTCCTGGCTGTCCTCATAAGTGGCCGGTCATGCCGTTTTTCGCGCTGACAATATAGCCGCATGGACGGTCAAGATCGTTGCTGCAGGGCCGGAGCGGGAGGGCGGCTGAGGGATTCCTCGAGGATTTTCGCGAGCATATCAGGAATTTCGAAGACGGCCCGATTGCGGAGAGCTTCCGCGTTCGCACGATAGCGCGCGAGACTGGACGGTTCGATCATTTTGGCGGCAGCGTTTTCAACCTGCTTGAAATTCTTCAGAACGACGCCGACTTCCTTCTCGAGCACCCACTCGCAATTGTAACGTTCCTGCGGCAGCGTCCAGGAATTGCATTCCACAATCACCGGCAGGCGCATGGCGAGCGCTTCGCTGATGCTTCCGGGGCCGGGCTTCCCGATGAAGAAGTCGACCAGCTGCATGTAGTAGTTCACCTTGCTGGTAAAGCCCTCGACGAAGCGCGGGAGGCGCGGCGAACCGCTACGGAGCGCCGCAGCAAGCTTTTCGTTTTTCCCACAAATCAAGATCAACTGGAGTTGCAGCGATGAACGATCCAGGCGCTCGGCGATTTCCAGCATGATGTTCGAGCCGTGCCCGCCGAACAGCACGAGGCCGGTCGGCAAGTCCGCGCGCAGCCCAAGCCGCTCGCGTTCGGCGGCGCGATTCCCGACGGCAGGCTCGTAGAACTTCGGATTCAGAATCATTCCCGATGCGCGGAAGATTTGCTCATCCGAGTGTTCCAAGGATTTCGCCTGCGCCACCGCGCGATCCGATCCGCAGATCAGGTATTGCGGCTGGCGCTCGATCCAGAAGTGCTGCGGGAAATCCGCGATGTCGGTCAGAATGGTGACAAACGGCCGGCCGGGAAATGCGAGACGAAAGCTTTCGCCCAGGGCGCGATTGAAGTGAGGCACGAAGGAAACGACCAGGTCGGGCTGCGTCTCGCGCCAGTGCGATCCGAGCATCCGGATGGTCGGGCGATGATAGGCGCGGATGGCGAGCTGTAAAACGCGCATGAGCTGTTCGCTTCCGAGTGTCCAGCCGCTGCGCAGCATCCAGTTGTAGAAATCCTGAATTCGAATGCCGGCATATTTCTTGAGGATGTCCAGCTCATCCAGCAATTCCTGCAGGTTCGTAAGACGAATGTTCCACGGCCTTTGCTGCGCCCGCGCGACCGCTTCCAGGGCCGTGGCGGCGGCGCGATGGCCTCCTCCGGCATCGAAAAAGCAGAACTCGATTTGTGCCATTCGCGCCGATTCTGGCATCAGGCGTGCCGCTTCCAGCGAACGGAATGTTAAAAGTATATTTCAATGTCGTAAGAGTTAAATGCCGGATTTTCCGCAACATTAGCGTGCATGTCATATAGCCGTAACCGGTAAATCGTACAGTTGTAGTCGTGAAGTGCGACATGCACGTCCACAGCTACTTCTCCGGCCTCAGCACCACTCCCTTTGCCCGCAAATTCTGCCGCGAAAGCTACAACGATCCCGAGGAAGTGTATGCGCTCCTCGAGCGGCGAGGCATGAACCTGTTCACGCTCACCGACCACGATTCGATCGACGGAGCGGAAAAGCTGCGCTGCCGGCCCGGATTCTTTCTCAGCGAGGAATTGACGTGCCGGATGCCCAGCGGCACCGAGGTCCACATCGGCGTCTACGACTTTCACGAGCGGCAGCACGCGCAACTGCAGCAGCGCCGCGACGATCTCCTGGCTCTTCTGATGTATCTCACGGAACGTCGCATTCTGTTCAGCGTAAATCACGTTTTCTCGAGCCTCACGGGCAAGCGCGAACCCGAAGACTTCGACTGGTTCCGCGAGTACGTCCCGGCGGTTGAAACGCGCAACAGCCACATGTCTGAGCAATCGAACGCGCATGCCGCAGCTCTTGCGAAGCAGTGGGGCAAGATCGGGCTGGGCGGCAGCGACGCCCACGCGATGCCATCCGTTGGGACGGCTTACACGGAAGTTCCCGGCGCGCGCGACAAAGAGGAATTCTTCGCCGGCCTGCACAGCGGCATGGGCCGCGTTCACGGAGAATCGGGGGGATTCCGCAAACTGACGCGGGACGTCCTGGTGATCGCGCGAGAGATGATGCGCGAGAAGGCGTGGACCATGGCGCTTTCCCCTCTCGCCGTTCTGATTCCTGCCATCACACTATATACTTGCCTGGACGAGCGCCTGTTCAGCCGCAAGTGGGCGGCCCAAGTGCTCGCTCGACAGGAAGCCTGGCCACGCCGCCGGACCGCTTTCCCGCAACCCGTTTTGCAAGCTGCCGGAATGGCAATGGGAGAGTCCACATGACCGTCCGTAAAGCTCTGTGGAACCAGATCGAGTCCGGCGACCACCGGCTGATGCGCCGCGTTCACCGCTGGCGCGCGCCGCGCTGGTTCCGCATTCTGATGATCCTTTCCACCCGCGGCGGCGACGGCTGGCTGTGGTACGCGCTGGGAATCATTCTTTACTTCTACGGAGGCCCGCACCGCTTCGCGGCGATCGGCGCGGCAGGTTCGGCAGCGGTCGCTGGAATATTTCTCTTCCGCGCCCTGAAGAAAACCAGCCACCGGCAGCGACCTTGCGATATCGAACCGCACTGCTGGTCCTCCGTGCTGCCGCCAGACCGTTACTCGTTTCCGTCGGGCCATTCGATCACGGCCTTCGCGGTTGCCGTCTCCATCGGCCTCTTCTACCCGGAGTTGATGGTTTCTCTCTTAACCGCTGCCATTTTGATCGCGGCCTCGCGGATTATTCTCGGAATGCACTTTCTGAGTGACGTTGTCGTCGGCTCCGCGATCGGCGTTGTCCTGGCTACGGCGGTCTTCCACGTCTTCGCTCTTCTGTAGAGGGCGGACCCGCCCGGGATTGGCCGAAGGGCCGGTCCGCGACACCTGTTCGGACAGCCAGTCTGCATTTTAAGCACTATTTGAATTTCGCGGCGTTGACTCCCCTGTGCGCCCATAGCACGATAGCCAGCATGAGTTCCGAGCACTCAGCAGAGCGGCGCAGTTCCCGAGTTTTCGCCCGCATTCCCGTGCGCGCAGCGGGCAAAGACACTGACGGCCGCAAGTTTCACGAGAACAGCCAGACCATCGTCGTCAACGCGCATGGCGGCCTGCTCTATCTACAGAAGACTGTCGAGATCGGGGCGGATCTGGTTCTCAGCAACCCCGTGAGCGAAGAAGATCAGGAATGCCGCGTCGTTTATGTGGGAGACACTTCCGAGAAAGGCACGCGCATCGGAGTGGAATTCCTCTCGCCGAGCCCGCATTTCTGGGGGGTCGAATTCGCCGCCCAGGATTGGCCCGCCCGCGTTCCCTCACGTACGGCTTGACCTTCGCTGAACGCACGCGTTGCCATGCCGGTCGTCTTTGGCAACGCCTCGCGAGCCCTTGCACCACCAGCGGGATCACTCTGATCGCGCGGTTTTCTTCCTGAAGCCGCTCGCAAGCAGGCCCGCAAGCAAAGCAAGATTCAGCCATGCGAACCAATCGCCCCATCGCGTGTAGAGCGTATCGACGTGCTCGACTGGCGCCGCCGCAAACAATTCGTGGAATCCGCCCGTTTCGTTGTTCTCTTCGGCCAGGACGCGGCCGCGGCTGTCCGTAACGGTCAGGCGGCCCTCCTTGGCCGAGCGCACGATCGTAAACCCATCTTCCACTCCGCGCAGGATCGCCATGCGTCCGTGCAGCCAGCCGTCGATGACGAAGTCCCATGCGGGAACGAGCAACAGACCTGCGCGACCGTCGCCGTAGTCGCGGCTCAGGCGCGGGAAATCCATGTCCTTGCAAATCTGGACTCCCCAGACGCCGGACGGCTCGCCCATGACGGTCCGCGTGGTGCCGGGCTGATCGACGCGTTCAAAGCCGGGAACCAGATGATGCTTCACGTATGACGCCACGACCCCATCCGGCGAATACACTCTCGCCTCATTCACACGATGCGTTCGCGTGCCGCGATCCAATCCGACGACGATTGTGGCGCGTACGCGCGCCGCGGTGGACTTGAAAAGCGCGTCCACCTGTGTGGTTCCCTCGTCCGACATGACCGTGATTTTTTCGGGCAAGACAAACACATAGGCGTCCCGCGGCGCGGCCTCGACGATTCTGGACGCGTATAAGCGCAACAACTCCAGACCGGCCTCGTCAGTCTGCGGAAATTCATGCTCCGTTCCGGTTCCGATAAGGCCCACTTCGACGGAACGGCTCGCACCGGGCTGCGCACGTAGCCGCCACGCCCCGTAAAGGAGGACCGCGCCAAGGAAAACGGCCACGCTCGCGGCGAGCTTCGCCTTGGCAGAGCGGCTCCCCGGTCCGACGAGCAAGACGGCAACTGCTGCTGAGAACAGAAACAGGCAGAAGCTGATGCCCCAGATGCCTGTGAGCGAAGCGATCTGGATGACGGGCATAAAGTTCATCTGCGTGTAGCCCAGGTTGCCGAACGTGCTGTTAATGGACGTGATCTCAGTCAAATATTCGTAGGTGACCCACAGCACCGGAACGATCAATACCGCTTTCGCCAGGGCGCCACGTCGCACGAGCGCGCGAAAAGCCAGCGTCGTAAGCCCAAATGCCAAAGCCGGTACAGTCAGAAAGACCAGGATGATCCCAAGCGGCAGTTCAATTTGGGAGTGAGCGTAATGCCAAAAATTCAAGCCGCCGATAAACCAGGCGAGAGCGGAGACTTCGAATGAGAAGGCTGCTCTGAGGCGTGGGGCCACGACCAGCACAGGAATGATTGCAATCCACATGAGCCACCACACCGGGTGCAGGCCGGTGCCGAAATAAAGCGACAGGGCGGACGCCGCCAATGCCGCGACTCCCACGGCGAAATGATTCCGCAAACGAGGCCGCTCTCGTCGGAGATTAGCGTTTGAAGCAGCTTCGCTCACGTCGTCCCCAATATTTCTTTGACGGAGTTCCCAACGTAAGCCACTTGCTCCGGCGTCAATCCCGGATGGACCGGAAGGCTCAGCACGCGTTCGCATGCGCGCTCGGCGTTCGGGAAGGTTCCCCGCGGAAAGCCCAGTGAAAGATAAGCCGGCTGAACGTGCAACGGTTTCGGATAATGCACGGCGGTTTCGATTCCCCGTTCGGCGAGCTGCGCGGCCAAGCCGGCGCGGTTCCCTGTGTAAATCACGAATTGGTGGTAGACACACTCATCCCGAGAATCGTCGGCGGGAATCTGCAAGGGCGCGCCCTCCAGCAGGCGTCGGTATTCGCATGCGATTTCGCGGCGCCGCTCGGTCCAGGCGTACAGCCGCCGCAGCTTGACGCGCAGGACCGCTCCCTGAAGGCCGGGCATCCGGTAGTTGTAGCCGACGAACTCATGTTCGTAGCGGGCGGTCTGTCCATGCGAACGGGCAATCCGCGCGAAGCCGGCGATCCGATCGTCGTCGGTGGTGAGCGCGCCAGCCTCTCCGTACGCGGCCAAATTCTTCGTGGGATAGAAGCTGAAGGCAGCTGCATCTCCCAACCTGCCGACGCGCTGCTGGCGATAACGGGCGCCGTGGGCCTGCGCGGCATCCTCGAGGACACGGATCCCGTGCCGGGCCGCGATTTCGCGAATGGGATTCATATCCGCCGGACGGCCATAGAGGTGAACGGGAAGAATCGCGCGCGTGCGCGCGGTCACGGCGTTTTCGATCTGGCCGGGATCGAGATTCGCCGTCGATGGATCGATGTCCACGAAGACGGGACGCGCGCCACAGTATGTAATGGCCTCAGCCGTGGCGATGAACGTGTTTGGAGTCGTGATTACTTCGTCGCCCGGCTGCACGCCCAGCGCGAGCAATCCCAAATGAAGCGCCGCCGTGCCGTTGCTGAGCGCGATGCAATGCTTCGCGCCGCAGAAATCCGCGAATTCGCGCTCGAAGGCCTCGACCTCGGGTCCCTGTACGAACGCCGCGTCCCGGCAGACGCGGTCGAGCGCCGGCAGGATTTCGCCGCGCAACTCCGCGTACTCACGCTTCAAATCAAGGAATGGCACTTTCATCGGGCGCCTCGGGAATCACACAGAACGGTATTGCATTCAGGCTGGCTCCGCAAGCTGTCTGCGGCCCCTGGCCCCGCCACGAACCGGATCGCCCAGTGAGTAGGTGTGTGGGCGAGAGCCAATTACCACATTTGCTGTTCCGCCCCAGTCTCGATAGAATGCTTGCAGGTCGCGACGCGGAAATCGCCGCGACACTGGCGCGGTCGTGACCTGCCCGCGCCGGACCGTCGCGAACAGGACATCTCCGACTTGGATACGGCACTCTCCCCGAGTTCCATCGTGGTAGCCACGAAGGAGCAGGTTTCGTGCGCATTGGGCGACGAATCGGCTGTCCTGAATATGAAAAACAGCGTTTACTACGGCTTGAATCCCGTCGGCGCGCGGATTTGGAGCCTGCTGCGGCAACCACGCAGCGTGCGCGAGCTCTGCGATGTGATCGTGAACGAGTACGAGGTGGCGCGCGAGCAGTGCGAACGCGACGTTCTCGATCTTCTCGAGAAAATGAAGGTCGAGGGGCTGATCGAGTTGTCCGCAGGGAAATGAGGACGGTCTACCCGCGTCGTTTTGAGGTGGCGCTTTGGCAAGCGTAACGGAGAAATGGCGCCGGTTCTTGCAGCTCAGCGGTTTCGAGCGCGCAACAGTCATCGAGGCGTTCGCCGGCTTGATGATCACTTGGCCGAGCCTGCGGCTGGCAGGTTTTCGCAGATGGAGGGCCGTGCTGGAATGGCTCTCGCCGGGGCAGTCCAAAGCACAGCCGTCTTTCGCAACTGGTCTTGAGTTGGCGCGGATCGTCGCTCGAATGGAAGCCGCAGCGGCGAGGAATCTCTTCTTCCGCCCGAACTGCCTGGAGCGTTCCCTTGTCCTGTGGTGGCTTCTACGGCGGCGCGGGATTCCGGCGGAGTTGCGAATCGGCGCGCGCAAGGATGCCCAGAAGTTCGAGGCGCATGCCTGGGTGGAGTATGGCGGGAGCGCGGTCAACCAAGCCGACGAGACTCACCTTCACTTCACGCCATTCGATGGTCCTATCACTTCGGTGGAGACGCCCACGCAATGAGCGGAATCGTTGCTGTATTTGCCCAAGGCGTAAAACTGGTCGATCGCGAACTTCAGTCCGGACGATAAGGGGCTAGTGGCACCGCGTTCCGAGCGACGCAGCAAGCTCCTCTTTGTCCTTTAGGCGACCGGACTTGTGCTTGTGCCCATTCTCTTCCGCGCCAACAAACCGATCAGAAATAGCCCGGCTAGACTCATCAGTAAGCTGCTGGGCTCTGGGGTGCTACGAATGACTAATGTCCCGGCCGGACCAGAGGGGCTGTCGGCATATAGCGTATATGTACCCGGTAAGAACGTCGGGGAGCTTTCCAGCCCGCTGTAGAGCTGGGGACCAAACTCGTTTAACAGTATGCTATCGTGCAACTCAAAGCCGCCACCTGCGTTTGAGGTGAAGAAGTCCAGTATCCCTGGCAGTCCCTGCGCGACACCATTCTCAGTAAGCGGCACGCTTTCCAACTCGAAGCCTGACCCATCCGAAAACACCATGTTGGGCGAACTGACGTTGAGCGTGGCTGGCAATTCCCAGGTAGTTGTATTGCTACCGATAGTAAACGTGAAGATATCATCCGCCTTGGCGCGGGTCGGCGAAAGGAATGCGAAAAGGACCACCAAGGGAAAACTGATCAGTATACGGCGCATCATCGAGCCCTCCTGCCAGGAGACTACTCCTGTCTCAGCACGCAGTTGGCCAAATTGAACCGATTTGAAACACTTCCTGCGACCCCCACTCTCCGCGCGGATGCGGCGGCGCTCAAAGAAGACAGTATCCTGTGTAACAGATTGAAACTGATTGGAATAGTCTATCCGCGGCGCTCGCTGTCGAGGACTCGAACTTCACCCTAACCGACGAGAACGAGGCCACTTCGGGGACCGGATATACTTCGGAAGTGCGATAGTCTTGCACTTTTTGGGAAGTGCCTGAGCCTGAGATGGCCTTCCTCGATGAATACGATTCAGAGGGAGCGGGACCCGATTGGTACTAGGTCTGTTGCGTCTCCGGCTATTGTTTCGCACAAGGCAGGGAGCATCGAGAGGTCAGCGCAAGCGTGGACGCGCCGGATCGGCACGCGGGCCACAACACGCCCCAATAACTCAAATTCTCGCCGGCGCTTCTCCAGATCAGGCAGGTGGTTCATATATGTGTTACTAAGGACGCCGATAAGAGCCTCCGCGCCCGCCAAGGGCTCCAGAACCGGCGGGACCGGGCCGCCTTTGTGGCTATGCAAGACATAAATGGCCGCCAGAGGCAACGACCTGGTTTCAAATTGCGTGAACGGATCGAGCGGCAAGAAGCACTTGTCCACCGTCGGGCAAATGCGCGGCAGGGTAACTTCGTTCCCGACGACCCCTTCGACCGAATCGTTCCATAGATTCACCCGCGGATACCCTGATGGAACCACGAATCTGGATTCTTCCTCCAGCAGGGCGACAATATCATCCGAAATTACGCGGTACCCGTACTTTGTGAAGGCCGCTGCAGTCGTGGACTTACCTGCTCCAGCAGGTCCGGCAAGGGCGACGGCATGGTCACCAATGGCGACCGCACTGGCGTGCAGGGGAACCGTGCCCCGCAAGCGCAATACGAGTCCCAGAACGGGGCCAACGAGGTAGGAGGCTGCATCCTGCAGAGTAAGCGGATCGGGCCAGTCGACGAACACCTCATTCGCCCGAAGGTTGATCGCAAACCGCGTTCCATCAGAGTAGCGCATCACCAGATGCTGACCATCATCCAGGGACGCAACCCATAAAATGGGATCGCCGTTTTCGTCCTCTGCTGCGCTTACGTAAAAGGGTTCGGTCACCGGCCGGGATGCGAGCAGCGGAGATGACGTAGATTTCAGGTAGACGTTAAGGTCCGGGGCACGATCCGGATTGGATAAAATGGGTATCCCAGGGAGGGCGCGACTGCTTGCGAGCAAAAGCCCGTAGAGTCTGTGATGAACCATCACGCGCATTCGTGAGGTTATTGTACATGCCCTCGGTTGGATTCGCCGGGAGAGCGAGGATGGTACAGAACAAATTGCACGCGGCGGTCGCTACGTGCCCGAAAGTCTCACCCGGCGCCCGAGTGGGCGTTCCTCTTGTTGCGATTGTCGCCCGCGCCTTTACCGGGATTGAACTGCGTGATCGATTCTACGCTGCCATACACATGAAGGCGCGGTTTTAGGTATGCCTTTTTGGAAGAATCCGACCGAGCGACTCCGGCCTTCGAATCCACCTGAACAGCCTCCCTACTGCGTACATACTGAATCATTCCTACCTACTGCGCAACCAGAAATTCAGACTCAGGGGTTTGAGATTTACGTAGGCCACGCCCGAACGTTTTTCTCTCCATACCGGCGGAATCTGGTCCGGACAAACGTAGTGCCGGAGCTCGGCGACCGATTCAAATTGATCAACCCATCGCGATTTCGTTTTCTGAAGGAGGCCGACTATGGGGTCGTCCGGCACAGGGGACTTCGGTCGAAGGCGCACAGCCTTGGGCAAAATCCCGCGAGCCGATCGTCGCAACAGTTCCTTATCGCAGCACCATGGCAAACGAGGCAGGCGCAAAAGGAAAGCCGCGACTCGTATGTCGAAAAATGGATGCCGAACTTCGACCGCCGCTCGCGTAGCTCCCGGATCAACGCTTTCAAAATAGTGCTGCCAGCTTACATGCGCCATTGAGAGGAGCGCTTCGGGGCGAACTGCCTCCACGGTGTTTTCATTGCGCAACGCAGCCCGGCGGTTCGGCACACCATGCGACTTCCAACGATCCCACAACTCCCATTCTCTTTCGAGATCCGGGTTCAACCAGGGTGGGTACGAATCGAATGAGTTTTCCGAATTGAGTAACAAATGTAACCTCGCCCGAACGTACAATCTCGAAAGTCTGCCTGGGGCGGTCAGGTATGCCAGAGCGTCGCTGACTGCGCGAGCCATCCGCCGCTTCCGCATCAGCTCCCGAAAATGCACACTGATGCGACTGGAGAAACCGGGGTCGCTACCGATACCCGTGAGAGCAATTCGGCTCCGAGCGCTGATTTGGCGCAGCAGATCGGGCGTTTGGTCGGGCCAAGCTGAATGTTCGGGGAAGGGCAACCGATGACCTGGGGCCTCGGCTTCATCAAATAGCTGGCAATGATCCGCTATTCGGAACTGAATGGGAATCTGCAGGGCACTGGCCGCAAGGTTGGCATAACGGCGCTCGGCTTCGTGACTCAGAACCACCGTGTGAGCCGATAGGCCTGCACCATCGCCATTCGCAGTCAGGATTCGTTTTGCTGCTGCCGCCACGGTTGTCGAATCCAGGCCGCCGCTCATCAGAATCCCGGCGCTTTTCGTCCGCAGGCGGTCCGCCACAGCCTGATCCAACAGCTCGCGAAAGCGTTCTATGTATTCGGACTCGTGCTTGAACTGGACCGGCTCGGTGACGGAAAGCGTCCAATAACGCCGGATCGAGACGCTTCCTCGCTCGCACAGAAGCGAGTGTGCGGCAGGCAGGCGGCGGACATCGGCGAACGCGGTGGTTGCAGCATCCTGATTGATATCGAAGAGCAAAAAGTCTGCGATGGCCAAATCGTTCAGCCGATTCGATACGGCGGGATGCTGGCGAATACAATCCAGCGTATTGCTGAATAGCAGCAGGGAACCGATCTGGGCATAGTAAAAGGGCTTCACCCCCATGTGATCGCGCGCGCAGAAAAGACTTTGTTTTGGCCCATCCCAGATCGCGAAAGAAAAATCTCCGAGGAGATGATCCGTGCACGCCCTGCCCCACGCTCGATACGAACGCAGAATCAGTTCCGCATCAACGGCATCGGGCGCAGGTCTCTCGCTCGCGGCCGTCAGTTTCGCGACGAGATCCTCTCGACCGTCCACGCGCGCGTCTGCTGCGATCCAAATACCGTCGCCCAATTGGAATGGCTGGCACTCGCGCGCGGACTCGTCGTTGGCCTTGAGCAGAGCATGCCCCAAACCCACGTGTCCGTCGATCCACAGGTGCTGCGCGTCGGGGCCACGGAACTTCTGGAACTCAGCGAGTCTTTCCAGTACCTGCCGATCGACGGGAGTACCGTCTACGTTGAGAATGCCCACGATACCGCTCACGAGCTAGTCCTTTGCATCGCCTTGCCCGAACCACCTTCGGTTAAAAGTAACGCGCTCGCAGGGCAACGCGCGAAATTACAATCAAGGCCGGACAACCCATTCCGGACATGCCGTGTTCTAAGGGGCGAACCAGGCGGCTACGCTCACGGAACGTCTAGAATGAACAAACGCGCCACAACGGACAAAGCTAACATAAAAGCGACGCGAGCAAGGTATGATGGCGGGCTCTCGAAATGCGGATCGAAATGACACCTCGTATCGAAGGATGGTGAGGATGGCGAAATCTCTTGGTGTTCTGGCCCTCGTGGCGTTGCTCGCGGGCCCGTGTTTGGCGCAGACGCCAAAGATCGAGATTTCGGCTGATGGCGCCTTCAACCGCTTCAACACCCCGACGGGATATTACCTGGATATGGCGGGCTGGAGTGCTTCGGCGAATTACAGCGTGCGAACGTGGGTTGCCGCCAAGTTGGAAGCGTCCGGGGAGTACGGCCGCCGAGAACTTGTTGGAACCACGAGCGTTCACGATCTTCTCATCGGTCCCGAGTTCTTCCCATTCCGGCACCACAAGATCACACCCTGGGGACATTTTCTCTTCGGCGAGGGATACTACCGAAACACGATCCCATCCTTTGGCGGCTTTCCTTCTGAAACCAAGGCGGATTTTTCATTTTCGTGGGAGGGCGGCTTGGGCCTGGACGTCAACTTCAAGCATCGTTGGGCCATCCGCGTGATCGAATTTGACTACGTCTCCTCGAAATTCCTGGCGAACCAACCGAACGAACCACGCCAGGCGGATTATCGGCTTCAGATTGGCGTGGTCTACCGAATCGGAAAGCATTAGCCCCCTCTCACGTCGTTCATGCCTTCCTCTTGTCGTTTGGCTTAACGTGTTCAGCCGACTTGCCCGCCGCGGGCGCCTTCCCGCGAATGATCGCAACCAGTTCGCGGGCCGCGGCGGAGAGCGGGCGATCCTGCCGGTACACGAGATAAAGCCGCCGCTCGACGCGCATCTGTTTCAGTCGTAATTCGCACAAATCGCCGCGCGAAATCTCGTGCTCGGCGCACATCCTGGGGATGATGGCGACGCCTTTTTTCATCTCGACGAAGCGCTTGATGCTTTCGATGGTGGGCAGCTCGATGTGCATGTCCAGCGGAACATGGTGCTTGGCAAACATCTGAATCACGCGCTGGCGGTACGGCGATTCGACGATGTGCGCCACGAATGTCTCCCCGCCCAATTGGGTGATATCGACTTCCGGAGGCGCTTTTCGCGTCGCATCGCGATGTTTGGCCAACCGGTGCCCCGGCCAAACCACGAGCGCGAGCGAATCGCGGAAGAATTCCACAGCAGCCAGTTCGCGTTCTTCCGGCAGGTAGGAAATCACGCCCAGATCGAGATGATAATTCAGCACTTCGCGCGGCACGTCGCGCGAGTACACGCGGTGGACCAGGATGCGCACGCCGGGGTGCAGTTTCCCGAAACGGTCGAGCGCGGGAAGCAGGGCATGAATCGAGCTTTCGTTCACGCCGACCTCGATCTGGCCGCGCTCGAGCTGGCCCAGTCCATGGACTGCCTTGCGTATCTCCTCCCGCAGATTCAGCATCCGCTCCGCGTATTCGAGCAGCAGAACGCCCGCGTCGGTCAAGGTGCGCGCGCCCGAACCGCGGACGAACAGCGGCTGGCCCACCCACTCCGCGAGCTTGCGAATTGAGATGCTGACGGCCGGCTGCGTGCGATATAGCTTCTCCGCCGCCCGAGAAAAACTCTGCTCCCGCGCAACCGCCAGAAACACCTGAAGCGAGGCTAAGTCCATGGGAATCATTATATAAGAGGGATTTATCTCTGGTGCAACAATTATAAATTGGACTTCTTGCGCGGCAACAGGCCCACTGTTAGTGGCTGAAGTCCCGGGCGGGCGGAGGTAGGCGTTCCCGTCGGCATTCAGCCGCGCTCGGCAAGGACTGCAGTATTTCGATGAAACGAGGCGCTATGGATCAGGTCCGCATCTTCGATACGACGCTGCGCGACGGCGAACAATCGCCGGGTTTCTCCATGAACCGTGAGGAAAAACTTCTTCTCGCGCGCCAGCTCGAAGAGCTCGGCGTGGACGTGATCGAGGCGGGTTTTCCGATCGCCTCGCCGGGCGACCTGGAAGGCGTACGGGCGGTTTCCTCCGAAATTACAGGTTGCCGCGTGGCGGCGCTCGCTCGCGCCCGCCAGGAAGACGTCGACGCAGCCCTGCGCGCCCTGGAGCCGGCGGCCAAGCCACGCCTCCATATTTTCCTGGCTACCTCTGACCTGCATTTGAAGCACAAGCTGCGCATCTCGCGGGCGCAAGCCATCGACCAGATCGGGAAAATGGTGCGCTTCGGGACGCAGCATTGCGAGGAAGTCGAGTTCTCCGCCGAGGACGCAAGCCGCAGCGACATCGATTTTCTTTGCGCCGCCGCTCTGACCGCCGCTGAAGCGGGCGCTCAGATTATCAATCTGCCGGACACAGTGGGCTATTCCACGCCGGAAGAGTACAGCGAGATTTTCCGCCACGTGCGCGGACACCTGGTCGCGTACCCGAACGTCGCTTTGAGCGCGCATTGCCACAACGACCTTGGGCTGGCCGTGGCGAATTCGCTTGCAGCAATCGGCGCGGGCGCGCGGCAAGTGGAATGCACGATTAACGGCATCGGCGAACGTGCTGGAAACGCCTCCCTCGAGGAAATTGCCGTGGCCTTGCATGTGCGCCAATCGCGGTACGGCGCGTCCACGAACGTGGCGCTCGACAAGATCTATTCCACCAGCCGCCTGCTTACGTCGATCACCGGAGTTTCCGTGCCGCCGAACAAGGCTGTCGTCGGCGCGAACGCCTTTGCGCACGAGGCGGGTATTCATCAGGACGGTATCCTGAAAAATCCGCTCACCTACGAAATCATCGTTCCCGAAAAGGTGGGCGTGCCGGCGCGGCGTCTGGTGCTTGGAAAACATTCGGGACGAAACGCGCTTCGCTCGCGCCTCGAAGAGCTGGGCTACGAGACCACTGAGGCGGAACTCGCGCAGTGCTACGGCTTGGCGATCGCCCGCGCCGACGCTGCCAAACAGGTGAGCGACCGCGACCTTCTGGCCATCGTCCATCAGGTGAAGCGCGCGCAAACAAACCCGTCAACCGGCCGCGAGCCGAGCCTCGCGAGGCCGAACTGATCGCTTGCGGATAACGAAAGAATGAGGCCCTTGCAATGACGGAAGTACGCAAAACAATCGCACTCTTGCCGGGAGATGGAATCGGCCCTGAAGTGACGCACGCGGCCGAGCAATTGCTGCGCGAGTGCGCGGCATCCTTCGGTCATTACTTCGAATTTCGCGAGATGCCCTTCGGCGGCGCTGCAATCGACCGCACCGGCGCGCCGCTTCCGGCCGACACGCTGGCCGGATGCCGTTCGGCGGACGCGGTTCTGCTTGGCGCGATCGGTGGGCCGAAGTGGGATTCCTTGCCGCTGGAGAAGCGGCCGGAAAGCGGCCTGCTCGGCCTGCGGAAGTCTCTGGGACTCTATATCAATCTTCGCCCGATCCGGGTTCATGAAGCGCTGCGGTCGATTTCGCCGTTGAAACCGGAGCGAATCGCCGGCTGCGACTTCGAGATCGTCCGGGAGCTTGCCGGCGACATCTATTTTGGCGAACACGAGACGCGCGGCGGAAACGGCAACGCGAGCGCCCGCGACGTTGCTTCCTACAGCGTGCCGGAAATCGAACGCGTGGCGCGTTACGCTTTCGAGCGGGCCGCGGGCCGCAGCCGGCGGGTCGCCAGCGTCGACAAGGCGAACGTCCTGGCTACTTCAGCGCTCTGGCGCAAGACGGTCACCGCCGTTTCGCGCGATTACCCCGGAATCGCGCTCGAGCATTTGTACGTCGATAATGCCGCGATGCAGATCATGCTCCGACCGAAGCAGTTCGACGTGATTCTCACCTCGAATCTTTTTGGCGACATCCTAAGCGACGAAGCCGCCGCGCTCGCGGGCTCGATCGGTTTGATTCCGTCAATGAGTTGCGGGAAGAGTGGGCCGGCGCTGTACGAGCCGATTCACGGATCGGCGCCGTCGCTTGCGGGCAAGGACGTGGCGTGCCCGCTCGGCGCCATTTTCTCGGCGACGATGATGCTGCGGGAATCATTCGGCCTCGAAATCGAAGCGCAGACCATCGAGGCGGCGGCGCAGCGCGTTCTCGAGCGCGGCTATCGCACGGCCGACATCAGCGAGCCGGGCGGACGCATCGTCGGCTGCGCCGAATTTACGGAATTGATCCGCGGCGAGATGAACGACGTCCTCGTTCACCAGGAGCGCTACGGCTGGGGCGTGTAAGCCGCCCCTCCGTCGAAGTTCCCCTCTGTATTCGAGTCCGAGCAAGGCTGAGCGAACAAAAGGACACGTTGATGGATACACGTGTCGATCAAATTTTCCTGCAAGTTGTTGAAAACGCTGGGTCGGCGCAAGAATTGATGGATACAGAATTGGCCCTGTCCGCCCCTTAAACCCGCCGCAAAACCAAACAGCTTGCGATCATGTCGTGCAGCGCCTGCTTCTTTTGCGTGAATCCCGCCATGATGTAGCCGATGAAGAAAGGGATCAGCCCGGTGATCATTTTTGCGAAGAAGCGTCCGCTGGCGCGGGCGAAGGTGATGCGCCGGCCCTCCGTGTCCGTCACAATCAGGCCGAGCGCCATTTTCCCGAGCGTAGCCTGGTGTTCGGAGCTTTCGAACCAGGCGTAGTAAAGCCAGGTGGCAGCAATGTAGGCGAATATGAATGTCAGGATCATCAGGACGGCTATCGGGCCGAAGACGTTGGGCGCGCCGTTCATTTCGTCTCCTAGGTTACGGAAGAAGCCGGCCCCTACAACCGCCGCGATCAGCCCGACAAAAACGCATAAGCCCAGGACAAGCACCACGCTGTCGATGATGTACGCCACGAGCCTCAGCCAGAAGCCGGCATACGGCTGGCTGAACGCCGCCGCGGCCGCCGGATAGGCGGGCACTGACATAACCGGAGCCGTCATGGGCGGGGCTCCAGCGCTAACGCCGGGCGCGGAAAACACCGGAGCGGGAATCGGAGCGATACCAACCGGTTGCGAGGGCGCGTCGCTCAGCGATTGGCCGCAATTGCTGCAAAAGGGCGCATTTTCGGCGGCCGCCGCACCGCATCTCGAGCAGTACATTTTCGGCCTCCTCCGCTTCCTATACCTTCCGCAGCACCAGCGTGCCCGCGATGATGTCGTGCAAGCCCTGTTTTCTGGCGGTAAAGCCGATCATGAAAAATCCAATGAACAGGATGATCGTCGAGAGGATCTTGGCGAAGAACCGGCCAGTGGCTCTGCCAAAGCCGATGCGACGGCCCTGTAAATCCGTCACTTCGAGGCCGAGGGCCTTCTTGCCGAGGGTCGCCTGCCAGGCAGAGCTTTCCAGCAGCGCGTAATAGAGCCAGTTAATGACGAAACGGGCCGCGGCGAGCCGTCCGAACATTCCCATGAGGGGAATCCAATCTTCCGGCCGGGGCGGCCCGCCGTGCATGAACGTGCCCATCGGAATGGAGGCCATAAACGGGATTGTGATCGCAAACCCGATGCATCCGAGAACGACTGCGTCGATGATGAATGCGACGAAGCGCAGCCAGAAGCCCGCGTATATCACCGTGGGAGCCGGGGCCCAGCCCGCAGCGGGCGCCGCCGGCGCCGAAGCCACCGGCGTCGTCCCCATGGTCGAGCCGGGAGAAGCAACGCCCGTTAGCTGGCCGCACGCGCTGCAGAACGTGGCACTGTCTGGAACGTTTGCACCGCATTTCGAGCAGTACATTGCGTTTCTCCTTCTGCCTGGCCGCCTGCGGAAATTGGGCCTCTGGAATCGAGCGCACAAGAGTGCGCCTGAACTTGGCGGGAATCCTACTTGACAGTGCTCGAATGGGTCAATGCAAATCCATTCCGGGGCAAACCGGCCATTGTGATACGGGCCGGCGGAAGAGGTCCTCGGGGATACTAGCCCCACGAAGGAATCGGGGGCATCCTCACCGATTGCGCCATCGGGCAAGCGAACGAGCCCCCGCTCCGCGATTTGGGCTCAGGGGTTCAGTTATGGATCAACCCCGTCCGAGCCCGACGAAAGGGCAGCGGGGACCGCAATGTCCAGGATCAGCGGCCCTTCTTCTTCGCTTTGACGGTAGTCGACTGACCTCCCATCAACTGGGCAAGTTCGTCGAGTCCGGCTTTGCACTGCGGTGCGTAAGGACCGTTCGGGTCGGCGTCGATGCACTTCTGATAGGCCTCGTTCGTTCCGGGTGGAACGACGTAGGTGACCTTGCTGCCTTCCTGCTTGGAATCGATCTGCGCTGCGAGCGACGACCCTAGGAGAAACCAGGCTTGGGCGTCCTTCGGATCGATGGTGGTCACTTTCTGAAACATCGTCACGGCTTCCTTCTGGTGCTGCTTGTTATAGAGGACAATCGCAAGATTCTTCCAGCACACCTTTGCGCCCGCTGGGTCCAAGGCCGCCGCTTTGTCGCAGTCCGCGCCGGCTTCCGTGACCTTCGATTGCAGCACGGCGGGGTCGGTTTGTGCGACCGCGGCGTTCGCGATATTCGTGCTCAATTGCGTGTACAGGCCGGCGCTGGGCTGGGCCGCAATCGCTTTCTGGAATGACTCGACGGCATCGTCATACTTTCCGGAGCATTCGTCGGCCGAGCCGAGATTGCCGAGAACGATCGCGGTGTTTTTCAGGTCCTTGGGCTGAACGCCTTTGGCGGCTTCGGAGAATTCGTTCGCGGCGTTCTGGCAGGCGGTGATGCGTTGGGCCGCGATGTTGGCTTTCTGATCGGACGGCGCCGTCTTCATCTGCTGTGCGAGCGCGTCAGCCTGCGTCATCGCTTGGCGGCCGGCGTCGAAGTGGGTCTTCATAGACTTGAAGGCGTTTTCGGCGGCCTCTCGCTTCTTAGCCTCCTCGGAGTTGGCGAACTTGGCCATGATGTCCTTGTAGTTGATCACCAAGGTGCCCGACTGTCCTTCCTTGAGCAGGAACTTCTCGGCATAGGGAGGCAGGTCCGGATTGTTGGCCTGCACGTTGACGTCGTAGATCCCGGCACGAAGCCCGAGCTGCAGAAACTTGCCTTTCTCATCGGTCTTGAACGTATACACCTGGCCGCTAGCCTCGCTCTTAAGAACCACCGTGACGCCGGGCATCGGCTTCTCCTGCGCATCGAGCACCTGGCCGTCCAGCCGGTTATTTCCCTGGGCCGCGGCGGCCCCAGCGCACGCCAGGACAAGGACGACGAGCCCAACAAAATGAATCCATGTTTTCATTTCGCTTAACCTCCGCATTAAGACTGCCGATTATGGCGCAACCCGGACTCGGTACGCTATAGGGTCAGCCGATCTCGCATCGAGCGCCCTGCTCTCCGAATTTCTGAGCGAATCTCCGTTCAAGGCGTCTTTCTGGTTTCCACGGATGTCGACGCGCCTTTCGCCAACTGGGCAAACCCATCCAACTCCGCCCTTCATCTGGCCGGGCCAGTTTGCGCGCCGGCCGTCGGCGCCAGCAGGAGCGGAGAGAACAGCAGAGCCAGCGTGCCAGCTTTCATAAGCCATCGGTTCATGAGGGCTTTCTCTCCTTTTTTCCTTAGATTCTCGGGCGCACTATTTCGCAACCTGCGCCCGATAAGAGATAGGGTCCGAATACCCGGCTTGCGAGAAGGCCCCCAGGCGCAGCCGGCAACTATCGCATATTCCGCATGCTTCGTCTTCAAATTGATAGCAGGACCACGTGCGGCCAAGCGGCGCGCCCAATTCCATCCCCCGCCGGACGATCTGGCTCTTCTTCATTCCGATCACCGGAGTGACGATCTCGATGTGCGTCTCCGGGCGCGTGCCCTCGCGAATCACCTGCTCGAAGGCGCGGTAATAGGCAGGCCGGCAGTCCGGGTAACCGGAGCTATCTTCTTCGACGGCTCCCACGAAAATCGCGTTGGCTCCTATCACTTCCGCCCAGCTTACGGCCGCAGAGAGAAAATGCGCATTGCGGAACGGCACGTAGGTGATGGGAATTCCCGCGGTCGCACCGAACGCTTTCCCCTCTTCAGGCACGGCGATTCGGTAATCCGTGAGCGCGGAGCCGCCGATCTGCGTCAGCGAATCGAGCCGGATCACGAGGCGCTCGCGTACTTTATAGAAATCCGCAATGTCGTCGAAGGACTGACGCTCGCGGCGCTGCGTTCGCTGGCCATAGCTGGCGTGGAGGAGGGCGAGGGCGTGCGTTTCATTGGCAATCGCCGCCGTGACGCAGGAGTCCATACCCCCGCTGAGGAGCACGACGGCCTTGTTTTCCCCGGTTGCCATTTCTAAGGAAAGTATAGCTCGACGCGCGACCGCAGGAAAATGGCTGGGGGGCGATCCCGGCAGGAACTTCGGACGCGCGATCTCGAGTCTGTCCCGGGTCAGCGAGTGGTGGCTTGCGCGGCGGGCTTCGTCAATTCCTTCGAGAGATAGATGAGCTGTCCAACGTGATGATAGGCATGGGCCGCGCAACGGAATACTGCGGTGAAACGGTCTTTGGCGAAGGGTTCGCGTTCGCCGGAGTAGGGCTTCGTCCAATCCTCGGGCGACTGCCGGCGAATCGTTTGGGCCACCATGTCGATGGCACGGTCAAAATCGGCGAGCACCCTTTCCTTCGGCCTCTTCTGCGCGTCCGCAAATTCCACGTCCCGGTGGCGTGTATAGCCCGTACCGGCGATTTGCGCCCCGATGTAGTAGTTGAGGTTGCCGGTCAGATGCAGGAGCAGGTGGCCGACGCTATTGCCGTACGGATAGGGTCGCGTCCAAATCTGCTCGGTCGTGAGCGGATCGATCCAGCAATGCACCTGATCGCGAATTTCCTCATAATATCCCGCGAGAGTGCCTGTGATTGCCTCTGATAATTCGGCCATTGCTTGCCTCCATCATTCCAACGTCGGATTTGCGGGAGGGGATCAATTCGAATCTGCATCGCTTTTGCTACTGCCCGGTTTCCGGGAGAGCACCGGTTCATGAAAGCCGATGCGCTTGCCCGGCTTGTCCGGAGGTTCCATCAGTAAAGTATCACCCTGTGGCCGCGAATCAGAAGGATGCGGGCTTCGATGCTCCCGGTGAGGACAATTGCACTCTTTGGCATGGATCTCCGATCTGAGGTCGCAAATTGCGACCCCTGAAAGGTCGCCGTCAGGACCTTTGAAAAAAGATCACAAACTGTGACCACCCGAAACTTGAAAGCTAGGCTCGAATGGACCTCGCTGGGGCCGGTCGACGGCGCTTGTGCGCCTGCTGCACCGGGCGGATAATGCTGCGGGCGTGAGTATCCAACCCGACAAGAATCCTACAACACTAGAAAAGCAGCCGCAGTCACCCCCCAAAAGCGCGCAGGGCGGCCCGGACGGCAAGCCGTCACGGCAAGGTACCGCAGCCGGCTGGCAGCGCAAACGGGGCCACCGAGTCTTGCGGGCGCTGCTGCACTATGGCGGGAGCGCGCTGGCTCTGGTCTTGTTGTTCCGGTTTCTGCCGGGACGGCAAGTCCTGCACGCGCTGGCGAAACTGCCTGCGGGCCTGTGGGTTGCGGTCGTGGCCGGGTACCTGGCGACGCACCTGCTTGGCGTGGGCAAGTGGCGGCTGATGGTGAACACCGCGGGCGCGGGGCTCAATTACCTGCAGGCGGCGCGCTGCTACTTCGCCGGGCTGTTCGGTACGCTGTTTCTGCCGTCGCTGATCGGGGGCGACCTAGTCCGAGCGGCGCTGGCGATGCGTTACGGAAAATCGAAAGCGGGCGTGCTGCTGGGCAGCTTTCTCGACCGCATGATCGACTTCACCGCGCTGGTGCTGGTGGCGGCGACCGGAGCGCTGCTGGCGCCCACAGCTCTGGAGCGGGAGAGCAGGCGCGTGTTTCTCTGGGTGGGGGCGGCGGTGATCGCGGGCCTGGCGCTCGTGGCCGTGGCAGCGACACTAGTTTCTTTCCGGCGGCTTTCATTCCGGATGCGGCGGCGAGCGGTCAACCTGCGGCGGGCCGCGCGGTCGATGGTGCAAAGGCCGCGCGTGGCGCTGGCGGCTCTCAGCATCGCGGTCGTCTCGCAGCTTTCGTTTATCTGCCTGAGCATCGCGCTGGCGGACGCATGCGGGCTGCGGCTGGTTTTTCGGGCGTGGCTGTTTGCGTGGCCAATCGCAAAGCTCTCGGCGGCGATCCCTGTGACGCAGGGAGGCATCGGGATTCGCGAGGCGGCCCTGGCGGGGCTGCTTGTCCCGTTTGGCGCGCCGCCCACGCTGACGGTCGCCGCGGGATTGGCGTGGGAGGCGGTCGCGATCAGTGGAGCGTTGATTGGAGGAGTATTCGCGTTGGCGGTGCGGAAAAGGGCGTCGTAGCGGAGCCCAAAGGAAGCAAGAGACAAATTGCGCGCGGACGGAGCAATCGTACTAGGAGTCGATTTTAAAAACGAGAACGGGTGGCGCGAATGTACTCGCGGAGAGCGGTCACATTGGGACTGCAGGCGCCCAGGCGGCCAGCGTCCACCGGCAAACCGAGGCGTTCGGCCTGCTCAATGCTCAGGCCGGCGTCGTCCAGTTCGGCAAGGCTATAGCCGCCGGTAGGCACCACGCGGCGCCCAGAAAACTCCACAGGACGCGGCGGGCGGTGCGTGTGCCACCGCTTTCGCACGATGTCAAAGAAGTCGTCCCAGTCTCTCCGGTTCCACATGGCAGCCCCCTGGTCGCCCCAACTGAGAACTTGGATGCGGCGTCTCCTCTTTCGGTAGCACAAAACCCCACATGAACTTCAACCAGGAAGAAACAGTAACTCCGCAGGCTGGAGTGCCGCAGATTGTAACCCCGCCGGCGGTAGGAAGTTGCGAAAGAATGCAAATTGTGGCTTTTGAGTTAGTGTAACTTAGGCGCCGCATGGGGTCATCTCCCAGGGATGTAGTGGTTTGGAGGCGCGCCAAAGCGCCGCAACGCTCGGGCTGCTCGTTTTGTAGTGGCAACTTAGCGGATCGTAACGGCAGTTGCGGGGGCCGCGGCGGCTACCGCGCCGATGCAAGCGGCTGCTATACTTTGCGCAGGTTACGGCAACATTCACGTTTGGCGAAACTCTGATGAGCAATCCAGTCATCGTCGTCCACTACCACGAGCTGTGGCTGAAGGGCGCGAACCGCCGCTTCTTCCTTGGGAAACTGTTCACTGGGCTGCGGCAGTCACTTGAGGGAATCGGCGTCGAGCGCATCGAACAACCGGGCGACCGGTTCCTGGTGCGCCTGCGCGAGGGCGCATCGGTATCCGCGGCTGTGGAGCGGGTGCGGCGGGTGCTGGGTGTGGCGAATTTCGCTGTGGCGCAACCAGTGGAGCGCGACCTGGACGCGATTTGCGGCGCGGCATGGAACGAAGTCGAGCCGCTCACGTTTGCGACGTTCGCCGTGCGCGCCAAGCGCAGCGACAAGAGGTTTCCGCACCCGGTGATGCAGATCGAGGCGGCGGTCGGGAAATACCTGCTCGACCGGCTCAGGGCGCAGGGGCGCGACGTTCGAGTGCACTTGCGCGAGCCGGAGCTGACCTGCCGGATCGAAATCACGCCGGGGCCGGCGCTGGTTTACGCAAAGAAAATGGAAGGAGCAGGCGGCCTGCCCGCGAACACGGCGGGGAAGATCACCTGCCTGCTTTCCGGTGGATACGATTCGGTGGTCGCCGCATATCAAATGATGAAGCGCGGCGCGCACTTGAGCTTCGTCCATTTCTACGGGACGGGGGCCCGGCCGGGAGAATCCTCGCTGCACGTGGCAGCTGGGCTGGTGCGGCAGCTCACGAACTATCAATTCAACTCGAAACTTTATCGCGTGCCGTTCGAGGCGATCCAGCGGGAGATTGTGCGCTACGCGCCGGAGGATTTTCGCGTGCTGCTCTACCGGCGCATGATGCTGCGAATCGCGCAAGTACTGGCCACGCGGGAACACGCGCTCGCGCTGGTCACGGGAGACAGCCTGGGGCAGGTGGCTTCGCAAACGCTGCGGAACCTGGTGGCCGTGGATGCGGCGGCGAAGATGCCGATTTTCCGTCCGCTGATCGGAACGGACAAGATCGAGATCCTGGACACGGCGCGGAAAATCGGCACCTACGAAATTTCGTCGGAGCCGTTCCATGACTGCTGTCCCGTGTTTCTGCCGAAGGCGCCGGCGCTCTTCGCGACTCCGGAGCAACTGGATGAAGCGGAATCGCGCCTGGATATTGCGGCGCTCGTGGAGCAGGGAGTTCGTGGCGCGTCGCTGCAGAAGTTCACGTACGCGAGCGGAGACGTAGGCGTGACCGAATCGCAATCGCGGGCGGCCGTGGCCCGGCAGCACTAGTTCGGCCGCCCGGGGGCAGGATTCAGGCAGGAAACTCCCTTAAGGAGCAGTATCTCCGTGAGTGGATCCGGACGAAGGTCAGCGGTCGTAGCCACCGCGTCCGCCGCCACGGCCGCCACCGCCGCCGCCGCGTCCGCCACGGCCGCCGCCGCCGCCACCACCATGGCCGCCGCGTCCGCCACCCCCTCCACCGCCTCCTTCGCGGGGACGCGCCTCGTTGACGATCAAAGCGCGGCCGAGGAAGTCCTTGCCGTTGAGAGCGGCAATCGCCTTTTCAGCCTCGGCGTCATCGTGGAATTCCGCGAAACCGAACCCGCGCGGCTGGCCGCTGAAACGGTCCTTCAACAGCGTCAGCGAATCGGGATTTGCTCCGACCTCGGCGAACAGCTCCTGCAGTTGCTCTTCTGTAGCCTTGAACGATAGATTTCCCACATAAAGTTTCTTCACGGTACGGCTCCTGTGCTCCGCATGGGCAGAGCACTGTTCCGAGGCTGAAGATGCAGGATCCCGGCCATGGGCAGTCGAACCGTCCACCGCGCTCCAACCGCTGGCGATCGGGCGAGGTCAAGAACGATCGATCACACGCACGTCGGCGATAACAACCCACCAAGCTGAGAATTTAGGGATCATTTGCGCCCAAGTGCCATGGATGACGCGGCTGCTCCGGCTGAAGCAAGCGCTCCAGCAACTCGGCAGCATCTTGAGGCAACTCCGGCTGGGAGTCAACAAGCGCGGTTAGCTGGTTAGCAGCGGCCTCGCGAGCGGACCGCGGCGCGCGACCCAGCGGTGGAAGCCTGCTGCCTTTTCGCGATTGGTGGTAGGATGCGCGCGATTCAGCCGGGAGCGATTTTGTCCGGGAGGCGAGTATGCGCGGATCGATGATGGATTTCCCCCTGACGGTGAACCACATTTTCGAGCGCGCGGGCCAACTTTTTGGCGATCGCGAGATTGCTTCGCGCCGGCCAGACCGCAGCATCTGCCGCTATACATACGAGGATTTGTATCGCCGGGGGAAACAGTTCGCGTCGGCGCTCGAGCGAGCTGGGCTGCGCAGCGGCGACCGCGTCGCGACATTGATGTGGAATCACGGCGGACACCTCGAAGCGTACTTCGGCGTGCCGTTCGCGGGCGGAGTGGTGCACCCTTTGAATTTGCGGCTTCATCCCGACGAGATCGCATTCATCGCCAACCATGCGCGCGATCGCTTTCTGCTGGTCGACGACGTGCTGCTACCGATCTTCGAAAAGTTTCGTGGGAAAACGAATTTCGAGCGCGTGATTGTGGTTTCTTTTGGCGGCTGCAAGGTTGCGGCGGAGTTTCAGGGTTACGAGGAGTTTCTCGCGTCAGGTTCGGAGGATTTTACGCCGGATCGAGTCGATGAGAACGATGCGGCGGAGATGTGCTTCACTTCGGGAACCACGGGGCAATCCAAGGGCGTCGTCTATTCGCATCGCGCGCTGGTGCTGCACAGCTTCGCGGTCGCCCTTCCGGACGCGCTGAATCTTTCGAACCATTCGGTCGTATTCCCGGTTTCTCCCATGTTTCACGCCAACGGATGGGGGCTGCCGTGGGCGAGCGTGATGGTGGGAGCCCGGATCGTTTTTCCGGGGCCACATTTGGATCCCGAGACTCTGCTGGACACGATGGCGGACGAAGGGGTGACTCACTCCTGCGGGGTGCCTACCGTCTGGCTTGGCGTGCAGGCCGCGCTGGAGAAGGAACCGGAGCGCTGGCGATTTCCGCGCCCCGTCAGAATCCTGTGCGGCGGCATGGCTCCTCCCGTGTCGCTGATTCGCAACTTGGACCGCTTCAATCTGAAGCTCATACACGGTTGGGGCATGACGGAAACTGCGCCGCTCGCGACCGTTGGGTGCCTGAAACCCCAGATGAAGGGCTGGCCGGAGGAGCAGCAACTCCAAAGGCGCGCGATGCAGGGTCTCGCGGTGCCGTTCGTGGAGGTACGCATCATGCGTCCGGAGGGTGAAGCTCCTCATGACGGCGAAACGCCCGGCGAAATCGAAATCCGCGGCCCGTGGATCGCGGCCAGCTACTTCGGTTGCTCCGACCAGCGACATCGGTGGACAGAAGACGGCTGGTTCAGGACGGGCGACGTCGCCACGATGGATCGCGAGGGCTACCTGAAGATCGTGGACCGGAGCAAAGACCTCATCAAATCGGGCGGGGAGTGGATCAGCTCCGTCGATCTCGAGAATGCGCTGGTGGGACATCCCGCAGTGCGCGAGGCGGCGGTGATCGGCGTGGCACATCCCAAGTGGCAGGAGCGACCTCTGGCGGTGGTCGTACTGAAGGAAGGCGTAGCGGCGGAGCCCGAAGAGCTGCGCGAGTTCCTGGCGGAGAAGTTCGCCAAGTGGCAGCTTCCCGACGCGTTCGTGTTCGTGAACGAATTGCCGCACACATCCGTGGGAAAGCTGCTGAAAATGAAATTGCGCGAAAGATACGCGAACTGGGACTGGAAGGCGGAGGATCGGGGACGATAAATGCGGGCGCAGGATGCTGCGCCGCTACGCGTGCCACGTGCACTGCGCTCTCGCGGTGGCTAGGTCCGGTAACTGGCGTTGATGTGGACGTATTCCTGCGTGAAGTCACAGGTCCACATGCGGGCGCGACCATGGCCCGAACGGAGATCGACGAGGATGGGAACGCGCTTCGCGAGCATTTTCTCGTGCGCGCTGCGCTCGTCGAACGGATACTCGCGGCCGCGCCGGCAAACGGGGATGCCGGCCAGCCAAATGTTGACGCGCTCGAAATCGAAGTCGACCCCGGAGCGGCCCGCCGCAGCGAGAATGCGACCCCAATTCGGATCGGCACCGGCGAAAGCGGTTTTCACAAGCGAGGAATTCGCGATGGTACGCGCGATCCGGTCGGCAGCGCGATCGGAAGGCGCCCCGCGAACTTCAATCTCGATCACGCGCTGCGCGCCTTCGCCATCTTCAACGATCGCCAGCGCAAGCGATTCGCAAACTTTCTGGAGAGCGGAGACGAAGCCTTTGTAGTCGCGGCTTTTTGCGGTGATTTTGCGCGCGCCGGATTGCCCGTTGGCCAGGATTGCGAGCGTGTCGTTCGTGGACGTGTCGCCGTCGACCGTAATGGAATTGAATGTCGGCGCGGCCGCCGCGCGCAGGGCACGCGAGAGCAGCGCGGACGAAATGGCCCCGTCGGTGAGAATGTACGAAAGCATGGTGGCCATGTTGGGATGGATCATGCCCGAGCCCTTTGCGCAGCCGAGCAAACGCACCCGCTTGGAGCCGATGCGGCACGTAGCGAATGCCCATTTGGGACGCGTGTCTGTAGTCATGATGGCGCGCGCGACTTGTTCGAATGCGCCGGGCTCGACATCGCGCGCGAGAATGAGCGCCGGAATCGAATCGAGAATTTTCTCGACGCGCAGGGGCGCGCCGATCACGCCGGTAGAGCAGACGAGGATTTCCTCGGACGGGCAGCGAAGCGCGCGAGCCAGATGCGCGGCGGTGGCGCGCGAAGCGGCCATTCCCTGCGGACCGGTGCAGCAATTCGCGTTGCCGGAGTTCACGATAATGGCGCGAACTTTGCCGCAGGATTGCTTCAGGTGCTCGCGGCAGAGACGCACGGGCGCGGCCTGCACGCGGTTGGTGGTAAAGACCGCCGCGGCGGATGCTGGAATCTCGCTGACCAGAAGTCCTAGATCGAGTTTGGATTTCTTCAGTCCGCAATGCGTGGCGGCGAACGCGAAGCCTTTGGGAACCGCCTGCTTCGACACACGCAGCGGCGTGGCGCCGGACCGCGCGATATCCGTATTGGTGGTCGGGAGCATGGCGACTTGGCTCGCCGCTGTGACCGTCATAGCGCTCATGGATGTTCCTCGATTTTTGTGACGCGCAGGTTAAAGTCTTCCAGAGCAGCGCGTACCGCGCCGGGAGCCGTCCCGCCGACTGTTGCGCGACGATTCAGCGCCGATTCGACGGAGAGCACGGTGCTCAGATCGCCTCCAAAATTCAGCGAGAACTCCTTCAGCCGCGCGACTGACATTTCTCGAATTGATTTTCCTTCCTGCTCCGCAGCACGCAGAATCTTGCCGACGATCTCGTGCGCCTCGCGGAATGGAGTGCCCGCGCCCACGAGATAATCGGCGAGTTCGGTGGCGACAAGCGCAGGATCGCTCGCGGCGTCGCGCAGACGGGCGGCGCGAAATTGGGTGGCGGCGAGCGCCGCGGCGGCGATCTGAGTGATCGCGAGCGCCTGGTCGTGCGCTGCGAAGAGCGGCTCTTTGTCCTCCTGCAAGTCGCGCTGGTAGCTCGAGGGAAGGCCTTTCATCGTAGTGAACAGCGCAAACAGGCCGGCGTAGATCCGTCCCGTCTTGCCGCGAATCAGCTCCCAGGCGTCCGGATTTTTCTTTTGCGGCATCAGGCTGCTGCCGGTGGAGTATTCGTCCGGCAATTCAACGAAGCCGAATTCGGGCGAAGCGAACAGGACCATGTCTTCGGCGAGCCGCGAGAGATGCATGGCGAGCGCGGCCATCGCGAACAGGTATTCCAGCGCGAAATCGCGGTCGCTGACCGCGTCGAGGCTGTTCGAGGTTGGGCGCGAAAAGCCCAGATCACGCGCGAGGATTTCGCGGTCGAGCGGGAACGCGCAACCCGCGAGAGCGCCGGAGCCGAGGGGACAGGCGTCGGCGCGCGCCGCGGCCGAGCCCGCGCGTTCCGCATCGCGCAGAAAAGCCTCGCCATGCGCGAGAAGCCAGTGCGAAAGCAAAAGCGGCTGCGCGTGTTGCATGTGCGTCGTGCCGGGCATCGGAACGCCGAGGTTGTCTTTCGCTTGAGCTGCTACGGCGCGAGCCAGCAATCCAAGGCTTCGCCGAAGATCGCGGGCCGCTTGCTTGACGTACATGCGGAACTCGGTGGCGATCATTTCGTTGCGGCTACGGCCGGTGTGCAGTTTCGCGCCGAGCGGGCCGAGCTTTTCGATCAGTGCGCTTTCGACGAAATGGTGAAGATCTTCGGCTTTGGAATTGTCCAGCCAGGCTCGGTCAGATTGCGAGCGAAGTTCGAGATCGTCCAGGGCCGCGACAATTTTCTGACCCTCTTCGTGCGTCAGGATCCCCGCGGCGGCGATGGCGCACGCCCAGGCGCGGTCGAGCTCGAATTCTTGCGGGAGCAGGCGGCGATCGAAGCTCCACGAGCGCTCGAACTCGTAGAACGAAGCGTCAGGCGAGCGGTCGAAGCGGCCGCCCCACATTTTCTGCTCGCCGGGAGAGCTCATTTCACTTCAGCGGCGCGCGGCGCCTCCCATTCGAGCGGAACCGTGATGGGAAGCGCGAACAGGTTGATGAAGCCCTCGGCGTCCTTGGGGTTATAGCCGGTCATGGTGAAGCTGGCGAGGTTGGTGCGGTACAGCGAGAACGGCGAGCGGCGCGAGGCGACCGTCAGATTGCCCTTGTAGAGCGTCAGCCCGACGGAACCCGTGACGCGCTGCTGCGACACCGCAAAGAACGAATCGAGCGCCTGGCGCAGGGGCGTGAACCACATGCCGTAATAGACCATTTCAGCGTAGCGCAGCGCGAGAATCTGCTGGTAATGCGCTGTTTCCCGGTCGAGGCAGATGGATTCGAGTTCGCGGTGCGCGGCGACGAGCAGCGTGCCGCCGGGAGTTTCGTACGCGCCACGCGATTTGATGCCGACGAGGCGGTTTTCGACGATGTCCATGCGGCCGATGGCATTTGCGGCGCCGATTTCGTTCAATTGATCGAGGAGCGCGAGGGGCGCAAGCTTATTGCCGTTCACGGAAACGGGAATGCCCGATTCGAAGCCGATCTCGACGGTCGTGGGACGATCCGGAGCCTTGGCGGAAGACGCCACCCACTGCCACATGGCTTCTTCGGGCGCATTGGCGGGATCTTCGAGCACGCCACCTTCATGGCTGAGGTGCCAGATGTTGCGGTCGCGGCTGTAAATATTCTTCGTGGTCTGCTCGACGGAGACATTGTGCGAGCGCGCGTAGGCGATGGCCTCTTCGCGCGAGACGATCTTCCATTCACGCCAGGGCGCGATGATTTTCAATTCGGGGGCGAGGGCCTTGGCCGCGAGTTCGAAGCGAACCTGATCGTTACCTTTGCCGGTGCAGCCGTGTGCGATCGCGTCCGCGCCGAGCTTCTTCGCGAGATCGACCTGGCGTTTCGCGAGCAGCGGGCGCGCGAACGACGTGCCGAGCAGGTATTTGTGCTCGTAGACGGCCCCGGCGCGAAGCGTGGGCCAGATGTAGCCGGTGATGAACTCCTCGCGAAGATCTTCGACATACGCAGCGCTCGCTCCCGTGGCGAGGGCTTTTTTTCGCGCAGCCTCGAGATCCTCCTGCTGGCCGAGATCGCCGACCATGGCGATCACTTCGCAGCCGGGATAGTTCTCCTTCAGCCAGGGGATGATGATGGAGGTGTCGAGACCTCCGGAATACGCAAGCACAATTTTCTTGGGCAACAGATTCTCCTTTTATTCGGCGGCTATCAGCTCATCAGCGTGAGCAGGATGGCCTTCTGGACGTGGAGGCGATTTTCGGCTTGATCGAAAACGATCGAGCGCGGGGAATCGATGACGCAGGCGCTGGCTTCGAGCCCGCGATGCGCCGGAAGACAATGTAGGAAAACGGCGTCGCGCGCGGCGTGCGCAAGAAGCACTTCGTTCACCTGGTATCCGGCGAATGCCGCTTCGCGCGCAGCGGATTCCTGCTCCTGTCCCATGCTGGCCCAGACATCGGTGTAGACGGCCTGCGCACCGGTCACAGCGTCTTCCGGAGAACGCAGGATTTCGATTTTGGCGCGAGTTTCGCGAGCAGCGCGCTTTGCTTCGACAACAATGGCCGGATCCGGTTCGTAGCCGGACGGCGTGGCGACTTTCACGTGAGCTCCGACGCGCGCGGCGGCGAGCAGGAGCGAGTGGCACATGTTGTTTCCGTCGCCGACGTAAGCGAACTTGAGGCCACGCAGGCCGCCGAAGCGTTCTTCGAGTGTGAAGAAGTCGGAGAGGGCCTGACAGGGATGGAAACGGTCGGAAAGCGCGTTGACGACCGGGACGCGAGCGTTCGAGGCAAGCTCGTCAAGCGTTTCCTGGGCAAAAACGCGCGCCACGATCCCATGCACCCAGCGATCGAGGCATTTCGCAACATCGGGAACGGATTCGCGCTCGCCGAGGCGCGTGGTGGTGTGATCGAGGAAGACCGAGGAGCCACCGAGGCTGGCGATTCCCACTTCGAAGGTGACGCGCGTACGCAGCGACGGTTTTTCGAAAATCAGGGCGAACGAACGCCCCGCAAGCGCGGCGCGATACGAATCGGGCCGAGCTTTGACATCGGTGGCGAGCTGAAAGAGTTCGCGAACCTGCGCGGACGTCCATTCCGTTCCGGTGAGGAGATCGTTCGGCAGCGTGAGAGTTGCAGCAACGGCGTTCATGTTCACCTCGTGGCAGCCAGAACGACAGGCTGCGCGTGCGTTTCGGTTGGATTTGCGGAAACGCGTGCTCGGGAGCCGGGCGGGTGTTTCGAGGCGCGCGACAGGACGGCTTCGAATTTGCGCAGGAACTCGGCGACGTCGCGCGAGCGAATGATGAAAGGCGGAAGCAGCCGCAGGATGTATTCGTGCGTGCAGTTGATGAGCAGGCCACGCTTGAGGGCTTCCTCCGCGAAAGGACTGCCGTCGACGGAGAGATCGACGCCAAGGATCAGACCCTCGCCGCGGATTTCACGGATGAAATCGAAGCGGACGGCAAGCTTTTCGAGACCGGCGCGAAGCTCCGCGCCGCGGGCGATAATATTCTCGAGCAGGCTTTCGTCTTCGATGACGTTCAGAAATTCGAGAGCGGTGGCGCAGATCAGCGGGCCGCCGCCGAAGGTTGTGCCGTGCATCCCGGGCGAGAAAGCGGAGGCGAATCTGTCGTTCGCGATGAGCGCGCCGAGGGGAAGTCCGCCGGCAAGCGGCTTGGCCACGGTCACAATGTCCGGAAGCGAATCGAATTTCTGATACGCGAAACGGCGCCCCGTCCGTCCGAGGCCGCACTGAATTTCGTCGGCGATCAGCGCGGCATCGTGCTGCGTGGCCAGCGCGCGGCCGCGCCGCCAGAAGGCCTCACTCACGGGGTGGATTCCGCCTTCACCCTGGATGGTTTCGAGCACGAAGGCGCAAACGGAATCGTCGAATTTGTATTCCAGGTCGGCGACATCGTTGAAGCGAACGAATTCAACGCCCGGCACGAGAGGCGCAAACGGCTCGCGATACTTTGCAGGATACGTGATCGAGACTGCGCCGAACGTACGACCGTGAAACGAATTTTCAAGAGCCAGAATGCGTGTTTTGGGCGCGATGCCGCTCGGAGCTTTGCTGTGCGCGTAGGCGCGCGCGAGTTTCAGGGCGCCCTCGACGGCTTCCGTGCCGCTGTTGGTGAAGAAAACGCGGTCGAGCCCCGACCACTCGGCGAGCTTGCGCGCGAGAGGCGCCTGGTAGGCGTTGTGAAACAGATTCGACAGGTGAACAGCGCGAGCAGCTTCGCGACGAATCACACGCACGAGGCGCGGATGTGAATAGCCGAGAGCGTTGACGGCGATGCCGCCGAGAAAGTCCAGATACTCGCGGCCCTGCGAATCGTAGAGCCGGCAGCCGCGCCCGCGCGTGAAAACGATTGGAGGACGCCGGTACGTGTTCATCAAGAATCGCGCTTCCGTGTTCCGGATCTTCGCCGGCGAGACCTGAGCCGCCGAATTTTTCTTTTTCGCCATGATCAGCAGGCCGCTCTACGCGCCGATTTTGCCGCTCGGCGGAGTACGGGCAGAACGCGTGTTCCCGGAGCGCGGCCGCCGTTTGCTGCGGCGAGCAGAGCGCGCGGCTGCGTCCCCCCGACAATACGGACTTCGCTTACGCCGCCCGCGAGAGCGCGCTTGGCGGCCTCAAGCTTCAGAATCATGCCGCCGGAAACCTTGTTGCGCCGGATGAGATCCTCGACTTCGGCGCCATTCACCGCCCGCAGAATTTTGTCGCCGTCGAGGACGCCCGCCACGTCCGTGAGATAGATCAGGCGATCGGCTCGGATGAATTCGGCAGCAGCGGCCGCCATGTGGTCGGCGTTGATGTTGTAGATCTCGCCGTCGGCGCCAAGCCCCAGGCAGGATGCGACGGGAACAACTCCCACCCGCCACAGTGAGCGCAGGAAATCGACGTTCACTTCGCTGAGATAGCCGACGAAGCCGAGTTGATTGCCGGTTTCTCCGAGCTGCATCGGCTCGGCAAGAAAGCACGCCGCGTCGGACGCGCTGATGCCGACCGCGGGCTGTCCCGCGAGGGAAATCGCGCCCGCGAGCTTCTTGTTGAGCAGGCCGGCGAACACCATTACGGCGACGTCGCGCGTTTCGCGATCGGTGACGCGCAGGCCGCTGACGAAACGGCTCTCGATGCCCATGCGCGCGAGTGCGGCGGTGAACGCCTTCCCGCCGCCGTGGACGATCAGCAGTTCGTGGCCATTGCGCGCAAGTTCGGCGATCTGCCGCGCGATGGCGTGCACGTGTTCATCGCGGTCAAGCAGCGCGCCGGCAATCTTGACGAGTAGTCTCATGTGTCCTCTATAGAAGGCCCGACGTCTCGGGATAACCTTGCATGGCGTTCATGTTTTGCACGGCTTGCCCTGCCGCGCCTTTCCCCAGATTGTCGAGGCAGCAAACGATCACCATGCGTTCGCCCGACTGATCGAGCGCAAAGCCAATGTCACAGAAATTCGTGCGCGCGACGTCCTGCAACTCGGGAAGCTTGCCGGCCGGGGAAATGCGAACCATCGGTTTTCCGGCGTAGAAATGGCGATACAGCGCCTCGATTTCTTCCGCTTTGCGCGCGCCATCGAGCCACACGTACATGGTCGAGAGGATGCCGCGTTCGAGCGGAAGCAGGTGCGTGGTGAAAACGAAATCGCGCGCCGCAAGACCCAGGTGATCGGAGACTTCGGGCGTGTGCCGGTGCGTAAACACGCTGTACGCGCGAAAATTCTCGTTCACTTCGACGAAATGCGTTTCGCGCTTGGGTTCCTTGCCGGCGCCGCTGACGCCCGATTTGCAGTCGCAGACAACGCCACGGCTCATGTTGATCCAGCCGGAATCAACAAGCGGGCGCAATCCCAGGATGACGGACGTCGGATAGCAGCCGGGGTTGGCGACGATTCGCGCCTTCGGCAGCGTTTCCGCGTAAAGCTCGGGCAGGCCATAGACCGCTTCGCGGAGAAGCGCGGCGTCGGGCGGCGTCATCTTGTACCAGCGCTCGAAGGTCTCGGGTTGGCGGAAGCGGAATGCACCGCTCAGATCAATGATGCGCAAACGAGGATTCGCCGCAAGCAGCCGCGGCACGAGCTCAACGGATGCCTCGTGAGGCGTCGAAAGAAGAACGGTTTGGGCGCCGCTGCTCGCGATCGCTTCCACGGACAAAGTCTTGCAGGGCGCGTCGCCCCAGCCGCGAAGCTGCGGAAAGAGCTGCGTCAGGCAATGGATGCCGGAGCGCGCGTCGCGCAGGTAAAACGTCGATTTTTCAATCTGCGGGTGCCGAAGGAGGAGGCGGGCCAGCTCGTAACCCGCATAGCCCGTTGCTCCGACTACGGCGACCCTTCCGGGCTCGCTCATCGGAGCAGATCCTCCAGGCGTTTGCGAACGTTCGTGCAGGCGCCACGCGACGGGGTGATGATCAGAACCGTATCGTCCCCCGCGAGCGTGCCGGCTACTTCCTTCCAGCGCTCGGAATCGACCGCTGCGGCCAACGGCTGAGCGCCGCCCGGGGGCGTCTTCAGGACCAGCATGTTCTGCGCGGGCCGAATGTCGAGCAGGAACTCCTTCACGGCGCGGCCGATCGCCGGGAGGGGAGCCGATTCCTCAGCCGCGGCTTCGGCGAGCGACCGGTAGCCCTCGGCAGTCTTCACCAGGCGAAGCTCGCGCAGGTCGCGCGAAAGCGTGGCCTGAGTGACGCGCAAGCCGAGATGATGCAGCCGCCGGCGCAATTCGTCCTGGCTGGCCACTTGCTGGCTGGTCAGCAGCTTCAAAATCTGTCCCTGTCGAAATCGTTTCTGTACTGCCATCTTCCTCTTGCCGACTGAATATGCACCCAACTGCATAATCATACAAGCACTATATCGCGTGTCAAGAACAAACCGGGGTCGGAAGCGGCGAGAACCTTTTCGGGCACCCTCCTTGAAAATCCCACGGACCGCACCGCGTCCGTGCGCTACAATCCGGCAATCGCGTCCAATCCCTGATCGAACGAGGCGGTCCGGACGTCCGCGCTCGAATGTTTGGAGAGACGCACGTGAAGAGCATCAAGGTTCTGGCGATCGACGGCGGCGGAATCCGCGGGATCATACCCGCCGTGATTCTCAGCGAAATCCAGAAGCGCCTCGGGATGGACCTTTACAAATGCTTCGACCTAATTTCCGGCACATCCACCGGTGGCATCATCGCGCTTGGCATCGGCACGGAGTGCCATAAAGGGCAGCCATACTCGCCGAGCGAACTGCTGAGCCTCTACGTGGAGAACGGCGCCGCCATCTTCAAAAGGAATTTCCTCACGTCGGTGAGGAACCTTTTAGGTCCCAAATACTCCCCGGACGCTTTGCAGGGCATGCTAGCCCGGTTTTTCGGCGAAATGGAACTGAAAACTGCTCTGACGCCGCTACTGATATCAAGCTACGACCTTCAGGGGCAAATTCCCTTCTTTTTCAAGAGTCACCGCATCGCCGCGTTGCCGCAATACAACTGGCCTGTCGTATCGGCTGCGCGCGCGACGTCGGCTGCGCCGACGTTCTTCCCGCCGTTTCAACTGGCGCGGGGCAACGAGAATTACGCGCTCGTGGACGGCGGCGTCTACGTGAACAATCCCGCCATGGCCGCCTACGCCGAGGCTCGGTCGCTCTATCGCGACGCAACGGACTTCATGATCGTTTCAGCGGGAACCGGAAACCGCCAGGATCGAATCGAGTTTGCCAAAGCAAAAGAGTGGGGCCTGCTCGGTTGGGCGAAGCAGATCGTGCCGGTGTTCATGGACAGCGTCTCGGAATCGGTAGACTACGAACTGAAATCAATGCCGGCCTGCACATACGACCGGCTGCAGGTCGAAAATCTCGACCCCGCTTCCGGCGACATGGACGACGTCACGCCTCAGAATCTGGCTAACTTGCAAACGGTGGCGCGAAACTACGTGGCTTCGGTTTCCGGCCACATCGATGCCATCTGCGCCGAATTAGCGGAAGGCCGCGGAAGTGATATGCCGGGCATTGGCCGCACAAGCGCTGCCACAACATAGCTGAACAGGTCCGGAAATTCCCTTCAGGCATTGGCGCTCCTATTTCACGTGCGTGCCGGTCTTCAACTGAACCCGCGCATGGCCCAGCGTTCCCGATCTTTGTTTACAGATGCTTCTTGACTCTATATGGCGGCGCGAATAAATTCCCGGCGGGGGGCGAAATGAATATTCCTGCTATTTTTCTTCGGAAAGTCGTACGCACCAAGTTGCAGACTCGCGGTTTCATTGGTTTCACGATGAGTGTGGCGCTGCTCTCGCTGGCGCTCGTGGCGATTGCAAGCCCTGTTCCGACCAACAAGCTGATCAGCAAGCTCCAGTGGCGCAGCGTCGGTCCTTCTATCGGCGGTCGCGTAGTCACGGTGACCGGAGTTCCGGGAGACGATAATCTTTTTTATATGGGCACCGTGGGAGGAGGCATCTGGAAGAGCACCGACTACGGCCTCACGTGGAAGAATATTTCCGATAACAAGTTGCACAGCTCGAGCCCGAGCGTCGGCGCGATTGCCGTGGCGCCGTCCAATCCCAAGATCATTTATGCGGGCATGGGCGAAAGCGACATCCGCACGGACATGATCCCGGGGGATGGCGTTTACAAATCAACAGACACCGGTGAGACCTGGAACTACATGGGACTCCGCGATACGCACACGATCAGCAATATCGTCATCGACCCCAAAAATCCCGATATCGTGTACGCCTCTTCGATGGGGCACGTCTTCAGGCCGAACCCAGACCGCGGTGTTTTCAAGTCCACAGACGGGGGCAAGACCTGGAACAAAGTTCTGTTCGTGAATGATGAGACAGGCGCGATCAACCTCGTGATGGAACCGAACAATCCGGGCGTTCTGTATGCCGCGATGTGGCAGGCGCAGCGAACGCCGTGGTCCCTTTCAAGCGGCGGCCCTGGGAGCGCGATTTACAAGACCACCGATGGCGGGGCGCACTGGGCAAACATCACCAGTAACGAAGGCCTGCCGAAGGGCGTTCTTGGCCGTATCGGGATCGGAGTCACGGCCGCCGACCCGAACGTGGTTTACGCCATCATCCAGGCGAAAGAAGGCGGAGTTTTTCGCTCGAACGATGGCGGCAAGACTTGGAAGCGAGTGAATGATGAAATGAAGCTGCGCCAGCGCGCTTTTTATTACATGGCCATCTTCGGCGACCCGAAAGACGCAAATACGATCTACGCGCCTGAAGTGGACGCGCTGTTTGTTTCGCATGACGGCGGGAAAAGCTGGAAGAAACTAAAGACGCCGCACGGCGACAATCACACGGTCTGGATCAATCCCGACAATACGAAAATCCTCCTTGAGGGCAACGACGGGGGCGCGACGGTCTCCACCGACGGCGGCAAGACCTGGAGCACCGAACACAACCAGCCGACCGGCCAGTTTTACCATGTGAACACAGACGACCAATTCCCATTCCATATCTACGGCGCGCAGCAGGACGAGGGGTCGTTCGAGGGGCCCAGCGCGGACACGATGGGATCGATTCCGCTCAGTTCCTGGGATCGAGTGGCCTATGGGGAGAGCACTTACACGGTGCCGCAGCCGGGGAACCCGAACATCACATTCGGCAGCGGCTATTACAGCATCTTCCTGCGCTACGACCAGACCACGGGCCAGTTCGAAAGCGTCAGCCCGTGGCCGGAATACCAGGAAGGCGCGGCCTCGAACGAACTCAAGTACCGTTTCGGCTGGACGCATCCGATCCTGTTTTCGCCCGTGAATCCGAAGGAGTTGCTCGTCGGCGCGCAATACGTGCTGAAGAGCGACGACTACGGCAAGACGTGGCAGAAGATCAGTCCCGATTTGACACGGAACGAACCAAACACCGAACTTCCCAGCGGCGGCCCGATTGACATCGACCATTCGAGCGCGGAAGTCTTTCCGGGGATCTCGGCCCTCGCGGTTTCACCGCGCGACAACAATGTTATCTGGGCTGGCTCAGACGACGGCCTCGTTCACGTCACCACCGACGGCGGCACAACGTGGCAATCCGTTAATCCTCCCGATCTGCCCGACCATGCCTGGATCTGCTCGATCCAGCCGTCCTACGCCGAACCTGGTACGGCTTATATGAGCGCCCGGCGTTACATGCTGGATGATTTCAAGCCGTACGTTTTCAAGACGACCGACTATGGGAAAACCTGGACGTCGATCACGGAAGGCTTGCCCGAGGATTCGTACGTGTTCGATCTGCGGCAGGACCCGAACGATCCCGATCTGCTCTTCCTGGGGACGAAGAACACCTTGGAAGTGAGTTTTGACGCGGGCGCTCACTGGCAGCCGCTCACGCTGAATTTGCCGACGGTTCAGGTGCGGGATATCGCTTTCAACGCGCGGCAGGGGCAGGTCGCGATCGCCACGCACGGCCGTTCTTTCTGGGTGCTCGACAACCTGACGCTGCTCGAGCAGATGACGAAGAAGCCCGAGGTCGAGTCCACCTCAATGTTCGTTTTTGCGCCCGACAAGGCCTGGCTGACGCACGCCTATGGGAGCCGGAATCCCGAGTTCACGCCGCCTGACTCCGGAGCGAACCCGCCGTTTGGCGCCACCGTCTTCTTCCACATTCCCGCGAGCTACGACGGCAAGACTCCCGTGAAACTCGCGTTCCTCAACTCGCAAGGAGAGGCCATCCGCTCCTTCAATCTGCACCTCGGCAAGAAAGAATCCAAAGAAGAGGAGAAGAAGGAGCAAGAAGCGGAGGCAGAGAAAACGCCGGCACAGCAAAAGAAAGATCAGGAAGAGAAGCTGACGTCCATCGAGCCGGGCATGAACCGTTTTCAATGGAACCTGCGTTACCCCGACGCGGCGGACGTGAAGGGCTTCCAGCCTCCCGTCGCGGCCGGGGGATTGGAGGATACGGTGGATGGTCCCGAGGTCGTGCCGGGCTCTTACTCCGTTGTGCTTGACTATGGCGGGAAGAAAACTCAGGAGAAATTTGAAACGGCCCTGGATCCGCGGCTGAACGCGAGCCAGGCCGACCTCGCCGATCGGCTCGCGCTCGATCTGAAGATCCATGGCGTGCTCGACACCCTCGACAAGAAGATCAACGAAGCGATCTCCGCTCGCGACAAGCTCGACGCCGCCATCAAACAGCACCACCTGACTGAGGCCCAAGCCGGAAAAGCAGTCTCGGACCTCACCGACCAGATCGGGGAGCTGGTCCAGCTGAAGATTCGGTCGAGCGAGGGCAGCCTCCTTTACGAGACCAAGCTCCACAGCCATATCGCCTATCTGGCTGCGGATGTCGATCTCGCCTACGCCAAGCCAACGGCGGCGCAGGAG
>DATGHM010000216.1:0-22743 GCA_035307985.1 Candidatus Acidiferrales bacterium | reverse complement strand
CGTGCGAGCTGGATTTAGCGGCGGTGCCCATGCAGGACATCCTCTTAGTCGAAGGCAATCTTCAGGATGCACGAACTGCGCTGCAATCTTTCAAAGTGCACGGTCTGGTCAACGGGATTCACCTCGCAAGCGAGGGCCCGGAGGCTCTGGATTTTCTCCTCTCTCGGGAGGCGCTCGCAACCCGGTCTGAGGCCCAGCCATCTCTCATCCTGCTTTCCCTTGTGCTGCCGATAATCGGTGGACTGGAAGTCTTGCGGATCATTAAAGCTGACCCGCGCACCCGGCACATCCCCGTGGTTGTGCTCATCTCCTCGGCCTCGGACCTGGACATTCAGACTGCCATGAAGTTTCAGGCCGATGCCGTCATTGAAAAACCGGCGACGTTTCACAAGCTGCTTTTGGCCGCAAAGCGGCTTGGCGTATCGCTTTCTCACGAGAAACACAGACTGTCGGCCGGAGACCGTCTCGCCAGATAATGCGTGGTCCTCTGATCGCTGTCCTATGTGATCGCTTCACTGGCAATCGCGTGTCTCACACCCCCGCTCCGGTCGCCTTCAGCCCCTGCCTGCGATTGTAGCGTTGATTCATCGCCCCCGGGCTCGAATGTCCCGGGAGTGTCTGGAATTTCACGCACATGAATGATTCACGCAGCAAGAGGAAAACCCAAGCCAATGCGAGAAATTCAGCGGCTTACGCAAGGTCGCCTTCACTCGCGGTCTCGAGCCGTCGCGGGTTATCCTCCGCGAATGCCAAAAGGTGGCGTCTCGTAAAGCGTCTCAGCCTGCCGATTTTCAGTCACAGGAAGGCGATGCCTAGGCCGCTTGGTCGAAAAGGTGCCGGGTGGACTGCCAGTTGCGTGCGGAACTGCTTGACGGCGGGTTAGCACCTTGGGATGGTGCCGAGGGCGGGATTCAATCCCTGCCGCCTATCGTGGAAATCCGCGTTCCGTTCGAGGGCGTGTTTCGGAAAGCCGCGTAAAGAACCTGCATCGGACTCAACGACGGCCCGGAGTGCTTTACGGCTCCGGGCCTTTTTTATTTTTCGTGAGGGAATCGGAGCCGGTTGCAGACCAGTCATGGACGAACAACCGGCCCCGATCATGCGCGGCGCACCCCTTTTGAAGGAGGCAAAACGGGGTGCTGCCTATTGCCGAGCGCGTTGGAGGGCGCGCACGACAAACTCGTCAATCACTCGGGCTGGGCGACGTAACTGCCTGGAGCGTGCGCCAGCCCTGTCTCTGGATCGAAGGCCGTCAGGTCGCCCGCAATGGCCTGTCGCAACTTCCGCTCTTCCAAGTCGAGCGTGCGATATGCCACCTGTGCTTCTTCCAGTTCCGCCTTGGCCGCGTTGAAATCTGCGACCGCGCTGCGGCTGGCTTGCACTGCTTCATGGAGGACTGCCTTTGACGCTGCGATTTTCTTCTCCAAAGCAGCCATGTCCGCTCGCGTGGCCCAACGGCCCAGCGGAGTGTCACTGATGTTTTTTAACTCACGGCGTGCGGAGGTTTCGACAGAAATCGTGTTTTCTGCTACGACATAGAGCTGGTCGGTTTTTTGCTTGGCGGCGAGGACGATCCGCAACTGCTTCTGGCCCTTGGCGAGGACGGCTTCGTGCCGCTGCTCCAGGTCTGCGAGGAAGCACTGCTGCGCTACCAATTCGGCATCCACTTCCAAAAGGGCAGCCGACACCTTCTCAATCAAGGAATCGAGCTTCGTGCCCACAGCCGGAACCTTGCTCCGCAAATCCGTCAAATGAACGAAGGCATCGAGCAAGAGCCGTTTGGCTCGGCCTTCCGCTGGCTCTGTGCTCTTGGGGTGCAGGCCAACAGGCGGCGGCCCCATGTTCTCATCACCGTCGGGAATCTCTTGGTGGGTGTATGGACTCGGGGTCGCAACGGTTTGCAGTTCCGGTTTCGACAAGATCATGCTCGGGTCAATCGTCAAAGGCACGACCGCGCCAAAGTGCACCATTCTGTTCATGCTATTCATTCTGCTATGCATCGGCTCTCCTCCTTCGGTTTGTTAATTCTCAGGGTGTTCTGCTAGCTCTTCGGCCAGGCGGTCTTGCAGCCTTGCGATTGCGGACCTGATGTGGTGACTCGCTGGCACCGATGATTTCACGATGCGAGCACGAGGCGCAGCGATTTGGCACGCTGTACACTTGCCAGAATCTTTTCCATAACTGCGGCGGATTCGGTCCTCTGTCATCCGTTCTACCGCGCGATGTAGTCTGCGGCGGATCGGCTCTGTATCTTCTTCGTCCGGCTCATCCTCGCTTTCGTTCCGGCGGCCTGAGTCGAAGGCAGACACGCGCTGGGACAAATCGCTGACATCGAAGAAGCCGCCATACGGACGATCACCAATCGCCGTCTTCGTCCAATCCACTTGCCGCAGTGCGTTAGATTTTGCTGCATCCATTGCTACGGATCGTGTTGGTTGTTTCAAAAAGATTTTCATGTTTACCTCCCCGCAATTTTCGTGGCGCGCCAATCCACGTGTGCGCCTGCCTTCTTCGCGTGGGCATCCATTGCTTTTTGATGGATTTCAAAAGCCGACAGTGGACCTACGTTTGCCTCTGCTTTTTCTGCCTCTGGCGTCAAGCCCTCCAATCTTTTGAGGAGTTCGGGACGCTGCGCGGTGAGATCACCGATGGGCTCACCATGAAACTCGCGATATGCCAAATTGCTGTCCGGGTCATTGGGGTCCGTCATCTGGTCACCCTCGCCAGCGCTATACTCCTTCTCCTGTTCTTCCTCAGTCGCATTTGCTTGATTCCACTTCTTGGCTTCCGTGTCCTTGCTGCGCTTCTTGCGACGATCTCCTCCGGCTTCCTGATATGCCGCGGCACCTTGCCCAGCAGCAGCGCCAACAGCACTGGCAACGGGGGCAATCACGGTGCCCACGGCTGCCGGTTCTAGAACGGCACCCAAACCATCTGCTTCTCCCGCAAGACTGGCTGCACCGTGGACGGCGGCTCCGACCGCATTAGCACCTTCGACGGATGCATTGCCCAGTGCTTCTTCCAATTGATCGCGGTTCGCTCTGCGGAAGATCTGGCGAGCGTCGTTGGCAATCGGGCTTGTGGTCATCTCGCAATTCGTGTCTAGTTCTGTGCCGCTGCTTGTCTGCGATCTCGGCAACTGTTTGTTGTATCCCATTCGATTTCTCCTTTTCCGTCAGAAAATCTACGTCCGAACCACCCCGTAGAGCCATCGGAAACCATGGTTCCGGGGGCCTAGGGCTGACTTTCCGGGTCGGATAGGCCCTTTCCCGCTGTTGCCCGAGATTCCACGGCTTCTATGGCTTCCAACATGCTGCTCTCTCGTTTCGGGAGAGCCAGCTGGTCCAGTTTAACGGCCATGATCTTGAACTGCTGTTTAGCCAGTTCCACGCGCACCAAGAATGTGTTGTGTTTTCCAGATTGCCTGCCATAGAACGTGCAGGGCGTGTTGCGGTGGTGGCCGAAGACAATCCGAAGTGGATCACCAATCTCAACCCGTGTCCCGTTGATGCGGAGGCTCACGATTTTTCCTCCTTGCGGTGTGCTTTGGACTGCATTTCACGATAGCCGGCACGCTCCCAAACAAGGCGTGATGCTGCGCCGATGCGCTGGCGTGTTGCTTTGGACGGGCTGCGTTTCGGTCCGCCCTTTGTGTGGTGATGGCCACCGTTGTATGGATCATACGTGCCCCGATATTTTGGGCGTGGATGCGTGACCCAGAGGGGCAGAATGACCTGCGGCGCTTGGTACTTCTCGCGCAGCACAACCAATTGCACTTGAAAACAGCCGTCCACGGGGCATCGGAAGCGAACGTCCAAGGCCGGGAGCCGCTTTTGCGAGAATCGGGTGCGGCGCTGCTTCTGTGGAATCTCACGCATGGGTCGCAGATGCAGAGGGCAGCGGGGGATTTCCACGGTCGGCTGGATCATGGCTTCTTCCGTTGCACGACAGCCGCCTTTTTTACTTGCTGCTCCTGATGCAATAGTTCAATCGCCCGAATCACGTTTTTCTCGAATTGTGAGAAGCGGGCCTCCAACCTGTGGACGCGGGCGCGCAACTTCTTGAGGCGTTCGTGGTCGTGGTCGTGGTCCGTCAATTCAGCACCTCGCCATCAGTATTTTCAGGCGGTCCGATGGTGGTGGACATCTGACGGCACTCTTGAAGCAACTCCGTCAGTGGATCGCCCTTCGCGAATTCAATCGCTTGCCGCGGCTTGCCTTCTACACGGTCCAAAATTTCGCGAATGGCTTCGAGGCTGCCTGCAAGCCCTTGGTCAATGAGGATGTCACCGAGCGCGCTGGCAATCGTTTTGTGCTCGGCCATAGGCAGTGGCATAGCGAGTTGCTTGCGGAGATATTCGCTGACGACAGCCCACTTGGTGCGGCCTCCGGGATTGGGCGAGACACCGGCGCGGAATTGCGTGCGGCGGCCTAGCTGGTTTCCCTTTTTAAATGGCCGCCCGCGAACGACTGCCGCGCCTGACTTAGGGAGCGGCTCAGGCTTACGCGGCAATTTCCGGGATGTCCGTATTTTCATACCGCTACCACCTTTCGGCTAATCTCCCGCAGCCGCTCACGAAGCACTTCCCGATAGCGGCGCAACTCTTCCTTTGTCAGCATCCGGCGTCCCGTTTCCGCAAACGTGATCCGCGAATACAGAATGCCAGAACGTTCGGCGAGTGCCTTCTGGCTCAGCCCGCACATCCGCCTTTGCTTCTTCAGCGTCATCACGACTCCCAAAACTTTCTTTGAACTCCCTATTGAGATTTACTAGCGATGCGCCCTCCCCAGGGGCTGCCTTAGAAAACCCCGCTGCTTCCCGCTTTCAAAAACGGAAGAGAATCGGCCATTCCGTCTGTGCGGATTGACCCGTTAGCAAGCTGTACTTTGCTAACGGCTCGCTTTCCATTTCTCGCGGAGCGGCCTGTACACGTCGCGTGCCGCTGCGAGCTTCGCTTTGGCTTTCTCCAGATCGTCCTTCAAGCGCGGGAGCCCCGCTTCCTGTTGCTCCAGTTCCACCTGCGCAGCGTGCACCTGCTTCAACCGCTTGCGGAGCTTCGTCTCGACGGCCTCCAAGTGGCGCTGGGCGTTGTGATAATTGCCCCTGGCTCGGCTGTAGGCTTCGGTCAGCGGGTCCGTCATCTGGCTCTTGCGCCGCCGATATTCTTCGTCACGCATCGCGCCTCCCACGAGCCGAAAACGCACCCACCACCAGCCAGGACTCATCGAAGAGCAGGATCGCCACGCGTAGCAGGGCCTCGCTCTTTTCCAGCCGCCGGAATCTGCGGCCGTTCTTGTGCTTGTCCTTCCGCAATTCGTTCGCATGCTGGTAGTAGGCGTGCCGCTTTCGCCCTGAGAAATCCAAGACGAGAAATTCGCAGAGCTTCTCTTTTGTGCCCCGATGATCTTTGCTACACCCAAGGCACGTGAAGAGCGCACCGTGTTCGGTGGGCAGGAAATCGCTATTGAGCAACGCAGCGATTTCCTTCAGCCGTTCGATCACCACTACACGCTTTTGGGAGAAGCGGTCTGCCTTATGCTTGTCGAGGTGGTAGCGGACATTCGGCGCGATCACACCCTGAAAAATCGGCAGAGGCCACAGGCTGTATTTCCCAATCTTCCATTTGCTGAACTTCGGGAAACTGCCGCCGGGATTCTGCTTCCGGTAGAGCAGTTGTCGCTTGTATGGTTTCAAGAGCAGTTGCCATTCGGCCTGCTCCTTCCACGCTTCCAAGTTTTTCAATTTCGGATTCTCCGTTTTCTGCCGGATCGCCCGCTGGGTCTTGACGCGGAGAACGTCAAGCACCCAGCGAGCTCACCAGCAATTTCTAAGCTCTATTTCTATTTACTTTCGGTCGCACCTCCATGAGGGTTGGAAATCCGATGCACACTAGAATCAAACCCCGGAGGCCATTTGGGGGCAGGCACCGGGAGGGGGGATTGGGGGCAGGGCAGCAAGCGCAAGTTCCTGAGGTCCTTGCTGCAAGTGGGAATTGTTTTTGCCTTGGAACGGATGTTTGATGCGGGTTTTGGTTTTTCTCGTGCGAAAGCACCTATAAGGACATTCCGTATAAGAATACGGAATTGTTAGCGATAGCTAACAGAATTAGCCTATTCCCTAAATCCGGGGGTCTTATAGGGGTCAGGGATTTGCAGGATCGTTCCGAAGGACCTATATAAGCGCTCTCTCGATGCCCTATATAAGTGCCTCCGAACCGCGAGACCTATATAGGGCGACTTGCGAGAGGATGCTTGCGAAGCCGGAAACGTGAAGAACGGTGTCGAAGCGGGATCGGCGGCCTATATAGGGACGGCTCTCGGACGGACCCGGCGCACTTATATAGGGCATCGGAAAGCCGTCCCGAATCGCTGGGCCGCTTCCCTATATAGGGGAGGCAGCATCGGCAACGGCTTCCCCGCCCGAAAGGGGGGTAAACCGCGTACCCGGCTGCAAAACGCTGCCTGCAGCCCCGGAACGCCGAGAATCGTGGCCGTAGGAAGCGCCCCGGAACCCCGAAAGCAGCAATTTATATCTACCGCAATTGACGCAGCGGTATACTTCCGGTCGGCTAGAGCGGCAACCCCGCCTAAGCCTAAAGGGAGAAACGAGAATGAAAGCCAAAGAGCAAAAAAAGCCCGGCATCGGATTTTCACCCCGAGCGCTGGCCGTTGCGGAAGCCCTCGATGCGGCATACCCGAAGGAATCGGGAGAGATTTTATCCGTGATGGTCGAGGCGTCTATCGGAGGGCGCAAGCGAAGTTTGGAACGGATTGCGGAGGCCCTCGCGTTCGTTCAATTCAAGAAGTCGCGCAAGGTGTCGTCGTGAAGGCAGCAATTTACGCGAGGGTCAGCACGACAAACGGCCAATCGCCCGCGATGCAGCTACGGGAACTGAGGGAATACTGCAAGCGGCGGGGATGGGAGATCGAGGGCGAATACGTGGATGCCGGAATCTCCGGCGCAAAGGATCGGCGGCCCGAATTAGATCGGCTCGTGACGGACGCACACCGTCGCTGCTTCGACGCGGTTGTCGTTTGGAAGTTCGACCGTTTCGCCCGTTCCGTGTCGCACCTGCTCCGGGCGCTCGAAACGTTCGAGTCGCTCGGAATCGCCTTCGTCAGTCTCAGCGAGCAGATCGACACCACCACGCCAGCCGGAAAACTTGTCTTCACGGTTCTGGGTGCCGTCGCAGAATTGGAACGTTCGCTGATTGGCGAGCGGGTTAGGGCGGGATTGCGAAACGCCAGAGCAAAAGGAATCCGGTTAGGCCGTCCGCCGTTGCGAACGTTCGGCACCGCCGAGATTCGTGCGCTGCGCCGCGACAGGCGACGGCGGATGAGTTTCGGTGCGCTTGCCCGGAAATACAAAACGAGCGTGTGGACTGCGTTCGTTTTGTGCCGGCATTCTAAATCTTCAAATTCCAAAGGCAGGAGCAGACGCCCATGAACTCCGCTCTTTTCCGAAGGAACCGCAGTCCGCAACCGGGAGGGTTTGCTAACGCCGTGTTTGGCGGGGCGTCCGGGGCGTCCGGGGTTTTATTCTCTATGTGGGACGCTCTAAAACACCAAAACGGCGAAAGCTGCATCCTCCGAAGATTGCCGAACCATTCCGCCAATTCCTCGACGTGTGTGTTGTTCCCGCGCTCGTTGACAAATGGTTCGCCGAACACAGCAAGAAGAGAGGATAAATGACGATGCGATGCGCCATCTACGCGAGGTATAGCTCCGACCGCCAATCTCCCGCCAGCATCGCGGATCAGATCCGCAAGTGCGGCCAGTATGCGAAGGCGCGGGGATGGGAAGTGCTCTCCGACCACATCTATTCGGATCAGGCGATTTCCGGCGCAACGCTGGAACGCGCTGGCCTGAAACTCCTACTTGCTGCCGCACAGACGAAAGCATTCGATGTCGTGCTGATTGACGACACGTCGCGGCTCTCCCGCCAGCTTGCCGATGCGATCAACCTCTCCGACCGCCTAGCGTTCGCGGGCGTCCGCGTCGTGTTCGTCTCACAGGGCATCGACAGCCAATCGGAACAGGCGGAAGTCTTGCTCGCGACGCACGGCATCGTGGACAGCCTTTATATCCGCGAACTAGCGAAAAAGACCTTTCGAGGCGTCGAGGGGCGAGTGCTCGAACGGCTGCACAGCGGCGGGCGAATTTTCGGCTACCGGAGCGTGCCTATCGAGGACCCGAAGCGCCGCGATGCCTACGGACGGGCGGTAATCTCGGGCGTGCGGCTCCGCGTCGATGAAGCCCAGGCTCGCATAGTCCGCAAGATTTTCTCCCTCTACGCCTCGGGGCTGTCGATCAAAGCTGTTGCCAAGCGGATGAACGGCGAGCGGGCGGAATCTCCCCGGCCTCGCAAGGGACGCGAGCAATCGTGGGCACGATCGAGCATACGTGTTATTCTCCGAAACGAGCGGTATCGAGGCTCCATCGTGTGGGCACGCACGAAGAAGATTCGCAACCCGCAGACCGGACGGCGCGTCCAGCGCCTCCGCCCGGAAACGGAATGGGTCCGGGTTGAAGTCCCAGACCAGCGGATCGTTTCCGAGAAGTTGTGGCTGGCTGTGCGGGACCGCCTCGCCTTTGTAAACGGCAAATACGGCGCTCAAGGTCGCAAGGGCGGGCTGATGAACCGCTCCGCGTCCTCCCCTTACATTTTCTCGGGCCTCTTGAAGTGCGGAGTCTGCGGAGCCAATTACATCATCGTTTCCGGGGCGGGGAAGAATCACGCCAGCGTCGATTACGGCTGCTCTGCCCACGCCAGCCGGGGAACCTGCAAGAATGCGCGCCGCATCAGCCGCGATTCGCTAGAAGCGGAATTGCTCGCCAAACTCCAGCAGGACATCCTCTGCGATGCAGCGATAGATTATCTGGTCGAGCGTGTCGAAGAGGAAATCGAGAAGCGATTCGCGGAGTTGGATGGCGAAGTGGACGCGATGCGGCGGCGCAAAGTCGTCCTCGAATCGGAAATCGAGAATCTGTCGCGAGCGATTGCCGGTGGGCCGGGCGACGTGCCCTCTCTGCGGAAAGCCATCGTGGAGCGCGAAGCGGAACTCTCCCGCATCACCGCGAAAACTCTAGGCCGGAAGAAAGGCTCCCTCCAGCACCAGGTCGAAGGCTTGCGGAAGTTCGTGCGGGAAACCCTCCGCGACGTTCGCGGCCTCTTGACTAGCAAGCACGCGAATCCCGCCGCTATTCGCCAGGAACTCGCCCGCTACATCGACGTGATTACGCTCTACCCGGAGGCGAAGGGCGATTCGATCCGCTACAAAGGCGGGTGGAAAGTGCTAGGCGGTAGGGAGTGTGCCGAGGGGCAGAGTTGAACTGCCTACGCCGGCCTTTTCAGGGCCGCGCTCTACCGGTGAGCTACCTCGGCACCGGAACAATCAACGATTTTACGGAAAACTCCTGAGAGCGCAAAGGGAAAACGAAGCCAGAGAAGAAACAAGAAGCGGCGAACAGCGAAAGGCCACGCCACGCAGGGCAAAGCGAAAAAGAGCGCCCTATCGAAGACTATCTGGCGGCCGCTTGAACCAGGACCAATGGCCTGTCCGAGCGAGGTGTTCATCGCGCCTGCGCATGGCGGCCTGAAGGCGAGGGAGAGGCAGCGGGAGTCCGCGCCCCGAGTGGCATCCGTGGACGTTCAGTAAGGTGTTGCTGCGCTCCGTCATTTCGCCAACTGGCCCGTATCGAAACGCGCTGACCAAGTCATCGGCGCGGGCCGCGTCCTCCTCCGTGCCGCCAATCAATCTTCTGATTGCCTCCGCCGACGGCCGATTCCGCTCGCATGCCTCGGCATAGGCGTGGGCGAGTTCGCGGCCAATGTCGAAACATTCGGCGCAGGATGCATTCTTCTCAGCAGGAGTCCATGGCATAAGTCCACAACCTAAGCCCGCCACGCACTAATCGACTCGCATTGGCGAGGTAGCAATCGATAGCCAATTCGCCGAGCGAAATTCAGAGCGCTCACGCAGGCCGCAAAACAAAATGTTTCAAACCACGCCGCAAGACCACGTCACCTCGGCTGGCCTCCATACCTCTTAGTGCACGGACTCGTCGAATTCCTTCATCCAGTCGCGCTTCTTCAGCACCTCGCGCGGCTTTGACCCATCCGGCGGCCCGACAATCCCATCCTTCTCCATCAGGTCGATCAAGCGCGCAGCGCGACCGTAGCCGATGCGCAGCCGGCGCTGCAAAGTAGAGGTGGAAGCGCGGCCCATCTCGCAGACCACGCGCACGGCATCCTGGTAAAGCTCGTCGTCGACTTCCTCGCCCTCTTCGCCATCGCCCGCACCTGAGCTCGTCGCGTTCGCGTCCTTAGGAGGCTTCAGCAGGTCCATGTTGTAGAGAGCCTTGGCCTGTTCGCGCCAGAAATCGCACACCGCGACGACTTCCGATTCGTGTACGTACGGTCCGTGGATACGATGCAGACGCGACGACCCCGCCGGCAGATACAGCATGTCGCCTCTGCCCAGCAGCGATTCCGAGCCGTTGGCGTCAAGAATCGTGCGCGAGTCCACCTTGCTCGCCACGCGGAACGAAATGCGCGCCGGAAAATTCGCCTTGATGAGACCTGTGATCACGTCCACCGACGGCCGCTGCGTCGCCAGGATCAAATGGATCCCGACCGCGCGCGCCATCTGCGCCAGCCGCGTGATCGATTCCTCCACGCCATTCGTGTCCACCATCATCAAATCGGCGAGTTCGTCGATGATGATCACCAGGTGCGGCAGCGGCCGATGCTCTTCTTCGTCTGCATTCTCGAAGAGCGAGAGCGACTGGTTCTTCTCGAACGTGCGGTTGTACTGATCGATGTTGCGCACGCCGCGTCCAGCGAGCAGTTTGAGACGGCGCTCCATTTCGCGCGTCGCGTTGCGCAGAACGTTCGACGCAACCTTCGGATCGGTCACCACCGGCGTAAAAAGGTGCGGAATATCGGAGTACAACCCGAGTTCGAGCTGCTTCGGATCGACGAGCACAACCTTCAATTCGTCCGGCGTCGCTTTGTACAGCATTCCCAGCAGCAGGGAATTGATAAACACACTCTTGCCCGTTCCTGTCGATCCGGCGATCAGCAAGTGAGGCATTTGCGTCAGGTCCGCTGTGCGGATCCGCCCGATCAGGTCCTTGCCCATGGGTAGTGTGAGTTTCGCGGCTGAGTGGCTGAATTCGGGCGACTCGATCACGTCGCGCAACGCGATGGTTTCGCGGTGCGGGTTCGGCACTTCGATTCCCACCGTGGATTTGCCGGGGATGCGCTCGATCAGAATCGACTCGGCTTGGAGGGCCAGGCAAAGGTCTTCTCCAAGTCCCGTAATGCGGCTGTACTTGATTCCCGCCTCAGGCTTGAACTCGAACGTGGTGACCACCGGGCCGGGATTGATCTGCGTGATGTGTCCGCCGACGTCGAATTCCGCGCATTTCTGCTCGATGGCGCGCGCGTATTCCTTCAACTCGCTCTCGTTCATCTTCTCGCCCCGCTCGGCGCTCTGCAGCAGGGAAGGCGAGGGCAGACGAAACGCGGTTTTCCCGCGGGTGATTTTCGGATCGGGCGCCGCCTTCTTCGGCGGAGGCGCGGCCTCGCGCTCCTGGAACTTGATCACGGCGGGCTCGCGCTCGAACCGTTCCTCGGGCTCGTCCTCTTCCTCCACTTTGTCGCGTTCGCGAACGGCCTTAGCCGAAACGCGCTGCTGGGTTACCGGAGGACGTCCCGCAATCTTGATTTCCTCCACACGCTTCCGCAAGCGGTCCGATTCGCGCTCCTCGCGCCACGCGCTCACGCGAGCAAGCAACTTGCCGGCAAACCCGTCGGCCGCCATCGGCTTTCGCATCCATGCAAGCGCGGCGCGGAGCGAAAAACTGGTCGTCAGGAAAAGAGCCGTCAGCAGAGTCGCGATCGAAACCAGGTTCGCGCCAACCGGATTGAAGGCCGCCCGCAGGCCTCCCGCCAGCACACTTCCCAGCAAGCCGCCCGGAGGCAGCGCCCCGCGCACGTTCGGAGGAAAGCTGATGGCGACCTGGCTCAGCATCAGTTCCGCGGAGACCGACGTCACCAGCATCACAAAGCCAAGCACTTTCGCAATCGGCGCCTCGAGCAATTGGCTGCGGAACCATCGCATCGCCACAATGAACATCCCAACCGGGAAGAGAAACGCGGAGAATCCGAAGAACTGGAAAAACAGATCGGCCATGTGTGCGCCTACCGGACCAATCCAGTTGCGCACAGGTCCCACCGTCGGAGCGGAAACGTTGAAAGAAGGATCGTGCGGCGAATACGAGAGAAGGCTCAACGCCAGCAAGAGCGCGAGGCTCAGCCCTACAAATCCCACGAGTTCATTGAGCCGCTTGTTTTCAGTTGGCGACAGGATGTGCACAGACTCCCCTTTTTGTCCGGTACCGCTCCCGGTGGAGGGCGGGATTTCAACCCCGCCGCCACCAGCCAGTTCTCTTCGGGGGTTTTAACCCCTGAAGGTCCTGCGGGCAAATCGTCAGCAACAGTTTACGCCCGCATCCGGGCACGTGGAAACCGAAGCTAAGGCAAAAGGGGAAGGCTGCCCTTGCGAATTAATGTCTCCGCAGACGACACATCACCAAGCACGAGCGTCTGTCCTCGGGACGCGGGCGCTGGCGCGCGGAGCCCAAGCGGAGGAGCGCGAGCAGCACGACTATAGCAAACAGGACGTTGAGGAAAAGAGATTTTTTCGCGACAGGTGTTTGTAAGTACTACAAATAGCCGCCGGCTCGAGCGCGGGCTCTTACCGCTTGCGATTACTGTTTGCGAGCCGCTTGCGCCCCGTGCGTGCGTGCGGCGTCCCAGGTTCGGGTCCCGCGGGCTTTGCTTCCGGGCTGACCGCCTTTGTCATGTAATAGGCGTCGCGTCTTCCGGCGTAGTACCCCTTCTTCACGCCAACCGATACGTATCCGTGTCTTCGCCAGAACGCGATGCCCGCCTCATTGTCCGTTGCAGTCTCCAAACCGACGCGCTGCACCCCCGCCGCGACGAGCCGTTTCTCGATTTCGGCCAGCAGAGCGCTGCCAATGCCGCTTCTTCGGAATTCCTCGAGAACATCCATGGTGATGATATGCCCGTGATCGCCTCGCCGGGCGCTGATGGAGAAACCGATGATTCGCGCCGCATTCTGCGAACTGTCTTGCGCGCGGTTGTTGGCTGCCGCCGCATCCGCATCTGTCGCAACTTCGGCCACGACGCACTCGGCTCCTCGAAATCCCAAATAGGTGCCTAGTTCCGCGCGCGAGTACGCTGTGTCGCTCGCATAGCAGGCCTGGTCAATCCGATGGAGCGTCTCGAAGTCCGTATGCCGGTAATTGCGCAACGCAATTTTCACCGAAGCTCCGCCACTCTCTTTGCTTTGCGTTGGATGATAGAAAGGCAACCGCGCCATGCCAGCTCGCAAGACACATATCGAAGCGCTGCGGGAGGCTACAAACAAACGTGCCTTTGACTCTCTTGGCGCGCGGCGGATTTAGCTGAATTCCCCTGCGCCTTTAAACTTCAAGAATAACCGGGAGAATAAGCGGCCGCTTCGAAGTCTGCTTATTCAGATACCGCTTCAAATCCACGCGAATCTTTTCCTTGATGACGCTCCAATCCGTTTTCTCTTCCGTGCTCGACTGTTCCACGGTTCGGAGAATCACGTCGCGCGCGCGCGCCAGAATTTCGTTGCCGTCGTCGCTCAGAAACCCTCTGGTCACGATTTCCGGTCCCGTTTCCATCCGCCCCGTGTGCTTGTCGATCGCAATGATCGGCACCACGACGCCATCCTCGGCGAGATGCCGCCGGTCGCGAATCACCACGTCTTCGATTTCCTCCAGCGATCCCGAATCCACCATGATGCGGCCCGCCGGCACGGGTTCGCGACGGAAAGCCCGGCCGTCCGCGGTGAATTCGATCGGCTGCCCGCTCTCGACGAGAAAAATCTGTTCCGAGACCGCGCCCACCTGCTCAGCCACCGCGGCGTGCCGGAAGAGTTGTCTGTACTCGCCATGCACCGGAACGAAATATTTCGGCTTTACCAGCTGCAGCAGGATCTTCATCTCTTCCTGGCTTGCATGCCCCGAAACGTGAATCGGCGCTGCGCGTCCGCCTTCGTAATACACCAGCACTTCCCGGCGGAACAGGTGGTCGATCATCCGGAAAATGGCCTTTTCGTTTCCGGGGATAATGCGCGCCGAAAGAATTACGGTGTCGTTGTGACCGATGCTGAGCAGCCGGTGATTGTCCACCGCGATCCGCGAGAGCGAAGACATCGGTTCGGCCTGCGTCCCGCTCGCCAGCACCACCAGCCGTTTCGCATCGAACGACCGAATATCCTGCGGCCTCACGATCATGCCGTCGGGGATCCGCAGCTTCCCCAGCCCGTGCGCAATTTCCACGTTCGTCACCATGCTGCGCCCGACGATGCCGACTTTGCGCCCAACGATTCCCGCGATGTCGATCACCTGCTGGATGCGGTGAATCGAACTCGAAAAACAGGACACCAGGACTTTCTGCGGCGCCGCTCGGAATAATTCCTCCAGGCGCACCACCACGGCGCGCTCGGAAGGCGTAAATCCCGGCCGCTCGACGTTCGTGCTGTCGCTGAACAGTGCCAGCACGCCTTCCTGGCCGTACCGCGCGAAGGCGTGCAGGTCGAAGGGCTTTCCGTCGACGGGAGTCGGATCAATCTTGAAATCGCCCGTGTGGATGATCACGCCGACGGGCGTCCGGATCGCCAGCGCAACACAATCGATCGTGCTGTGCGTCACGTGGAGGAATTCGATCTGGAATGGCTCGATGCGAATGATCTGGCCCGGCGTAACCTCGTGCAACTTCGCCGCTTCCAGAAGGCCGCGTTCTTCCAGGCGCCGTCGCACGAGCGCCAGCGTGAATTGGGTGCCGTAAACCGGCACGTTCAGGTCGCCGAGAATATAGGGGATCGCGCCGATGTGGTCCTCGTGCCCGTGCGTGAGGACGATCGCGCGCACCATGTGCCTGTTCTGTTTCAGATAGGTAATGTCGGGAATAACCACGTCGACGCCGAGCAGTTCCTGTTCGGGGAACATCAGGCCTGCGTCGATGACGATGATGTCGTCGCCCGAGCGCAGCGCGAGCATGTTCATGCCGAACTCGCCCAGTCCGCCAAGCGGAATCGCCCATAGCGAGGATCGACTCAATTGATTTTCCAATTCTCTCGTTGGCGTTCGGAAATCGTCTCGGGGTACTTTCGAAGCTGAATTAAAGGTTGGCCGCTACGCCGAACTTTCTCCCTCGCGGTCATAGTATCACACTGGCCCGGTGCGGCCGCATGGCCGAGAGTCCATCGTGTTGTATGGAGCTTTCACAAACACGAGCCGCCACAGTATTCAGAGTTTTCGAAGCAATATTATTTGTCGTAGTTGGTTGAATCGCCCGAATCCAACGCATGGCAGCAGCTGCTCTCCTCGACGATCACGTACCACTGCCTTTTCTCAGAATCAAAGTACGCGATGCCGTCGAATAGCAGATCGTCAGGCTTTCCCTCATCGTCCGCATCCCCGCAGTAGAAATGCAGCCGAGCACCTTCTTCCAGCTTTACACCACTGAGCGCTATGTCCTGAAGCGTTTCTGCCTGTTTCAGGTAATTGCGGCCGCCCGGACCCGCATACGGATACAAGAAAATCCTCTTCCTCACTGCCGATCAACTTTCCCTTCGGCGCCAGGCCAGGCGTTTGTCAGAAGCAGTGCCCATCCCCTTGCGTAGTAGGAAAAGGGGTGGACGTTTTCGTCCGAGAGCGACGGCGCCTGTTTGCATCCCAGGACTCACTCGAGGGCTGCGAGTTTTGCGCCTATTGGCGGTCGCCCCCGAACAGCCGCGCAATCGCGACTAGCACGACCGCGCCCACCGTCGCCGCTGCCAAGCTCCACCAGAACCCGAATCCGGCTATGCCAATCTTCGTGAAAATCCACCCGCCAATCACCGCGCCGATCAGTCCGAGAATCACGTCCACAATGCAGCCGAATCCGCGCCCCCGCGTAACATGGCCCGCGATCCATCCGGCGAGTAAGCCGATAATGATCCACGCGATGAACCCGTTATGCGTCACCTCGACATAGACTTCTCTCGTTTGCTGCACCAGACTCATCGCAATTATTGGGGTCGTCATCGCTTTCTCCTGAATCTCAAATCGCCGTCCGGCTCTTCCGGTCGCCGCGTCCTCTGTTCACCTTTGACAGAAAATGTAGCCCAGACATTTGTAGACCAGTTTGGCCGCCAGAAAATCAGACGCATGGTCCCCGGGCTGGGGAAGCAACTCCACCACATCCATCCCCACGATTTTCTTGTGCTCGGCGACGGCGCGAATCAGCGCTAGCGCTTGATACCAGTCCAGCCCCCCAGGCTCGGGCGTGCCCGTCGCGGGCACGATCGACGGATCGAAGCCGTCGAGATCAACCGTCAGATACACCTCGTCGCTCAGGTCCGCGAGCACCTTCGCGATCCAGCTCTTCAATGGCGCCCGAACGATATCCTTTGCCCAGTAGACTTTCGTCCCCAGGCGGGGAATGGCCTCCGCCTCTTCCACCGACAGCGACCGGATTCCGACCTGCACCGCGGGGCAGAATTCGAGCACGCGCCGCATCGCGCAGGCGTGGCTCGCAGGATTGCCTTGATACTCGTCGCGCAGATCCGCGTGCGCATCGATCTGCAGCACGCTCAAATGTTTGTATTTGTTCGCGACCGCCGAAACCAGGGGCGGCGTGAGGGAATGTTCGCCCCCAAGCGCCACGGAAAATTTCCCATCCTCAACCAGCGCGAGTTGCGCGGTGAACAGTTCGGCAATCACCTCATCCAGCGTACCGTCCATTGTATCGATGGCCGGAAGCGTATGAATCCCGATTTCCTTGTACGGCTCCAGTTCCAATTCCTCGTCGTACAACTCCATGTTCTGGCTGGCCTTGATAATGGCTGCGGGGCCGTTGCGCGTGCCGTGTTCGTACGTCGTCGTGCGCTCGAGCGGAACCGGGAAAACTACGGCGCGCGCGGACGCGTACGAGGAATGTGCTTCGGGAAGACCGCCAAAATTGTCCGGCGGCATCGGCGTGTATCGGCTCATAGTTCGATCGGCGCTCCGTGGACTTTTCTAAATTGTTCTTCGCCTTCAGCGCGGTTTGTACTATGAATAGGTCGCGCATGCGTGCGCTCTGTTCGCAAATGCGTCGAGCGAACATACATTACCCGCGAGGGAGATGAATGGCAAAGAAAAAGGGTGCCACGGGACGGACGCTGCATGACCCGATCGAGGATCGGCTCACTCCGATCTATCCGCTCGATCTGTCGGGCGTCCGCACGATCGACGATCTTGTGCGTGCCATGGGTCAGACCGCATTCACCGCTCGCCAGATCGGTGACGCCGCCGACGTTCTCGAGGCCATGGCTCGCGACAAAGACTGCTTTGTCGTGATGACCCTTTCCGGCGCGATGACCGTCGCCAAAATGGGCCTGATCTTCTGCGACCTTGTGGAATCCGGAATCGTCAAAGCCATCGTTTCCACCGGCGCTCTGATGGCTCACGGGCTGGTCGAAGCCACCGGGCACTCGCATTTCCGGTACGACGAGAAGATGGGCGACGCGGAGCTTTTCGCCGCGGGCTACAACCGCGTCTACGATTCGATCGAGCCGGAACTGAATCTCGATGCTGTCGAAGACGTGATGCAGCACTTGCTCGACGCCTGGGACCCGGCCGAGCCGGCAAGCAGTTGGAAGATCCATCGCCGCATTGGCGAGCATCTCGTGCGCACCGCCAAAGGGCGCGGCATCCTGAAATCCTGTTTCCAACACGATGTCCCCGTGTTCGTTCCCGCCTTCACCGATTCCGAGTTGGGCATCGACTTCGCCCTCCATCAGCGTCAGCGCAAAAAGCAGGGGCGCCCGCTTCTCACCTTCGATTCCTATGACGATTTCGAGTACTACGCGCGCACGATGCTTGCCACCAAGCGCATGGGACTCTTGACCATCGGCGGCGGTGTTCCTCGCAACTGGGCCCAGCAATTCGGCGTCTACGCCGAACTTCTCGCGCGGCGCGGCTACGAAAAGCTTCCGCTGAAACGCTACAATTACGGACTGCGCATTTGTCCCGAGCCTGTCAACTGGGGCGGCCTTTCCGGAAGCACCTACACCGAAGCGGTCTCCTGGGGCAAATTCGTCCCGCCGGAAGAGGGCGGCCGCTTCGCCGAAGTTCTCGACGACGCCACGGTAGCCCTCCCGCTCGTCGCCTGTGCCGTCCTCCAACGAATCGGATATTTCGACCAGGCCAAGCGCGCCTCAGCGAAATCCGCCGCAAAATAACCTTGCGCGCCGGCGCTCAGGATGCGTCGGCATAGGCGACAAAGGAATCTGCTCGGAAACGAGCATTTTTGTTTGCAGCCTCGCGCTGTGATCCGGATCGCCTGCCGGAACTGGCAGATCGCCTGTTGCCTCGCTAGGGGATTCTGTTTGTCGCGACAGGGTTAGCAAGGCAGCAACAGATCGCCAATTCGCGGAACGAAATCGAAGAGCAGACGGAGGCCGCAAAACAGTAAGCTCTGGCTGAACAGTTCTACACGAAAAGATCGAGCGATTCGGCGATCCTGTCGTAAACGTAGTTCAAATCGGCCGGCGAGATGACGTACGGCGGCAGCACGTAAACTACATTCCCAAGCGGACGCAAGAGAATCCCCGCATTCACGAAAAACTCGTACAACTTCGGTTTCAGGCGCGACATGTACCCTGCATCGCCGGCCTTCAATTCGATCGCGGCAACCGTCCCGATCCCGCGCACATCTCCCACCGCCGGATGATTCTTGATCTCCGCAAGGCGCTTCGCATGAATGCGCGAAATCTCAACGATGCGCTCGAACACGGGCTCGGTATCGAAGACATCGAGACTCGCCACGGCTGCCGCACACGCGATCGGATTACCCGTGTACGAATGTCCGTGAAAAAACGTGCGCGTGCGGTCCGTGCTGACGAACGCCTCGTGAATCGCGTCCGTGCACGCCGTCGCCCCCATGGGAAGCGCGCCGCCCGTGATGCCTTTCGACAAACACATGATGTCCGGTTCGACGCCCGCCGCTTCGCACGCGAACATTTTCCCGCAGCGCCCAAAGCCCGTAAGCACTTCGTCGGCGATCAGCAGCACATCGTGCTCGCTGCAAAGCCGCCGCACGCGCTGCAGAAACTCGATCGGGTGGACAATCATTCCGCCCGCACCCTGCAGCAACGGTTCCACGATTACCGCTGCGATCGTGCTGCCCGCTTCTTCCAGAAGCTTCTGCAATCGCTCGATGCAATCGATGTCGCACGTTGCCCGCGTCTTGCCCACGGGGCACCGATAGCAATAGGCGGAATGCACGCGATGAACGGGAAAGCGCATGGACTCGAACGGCTCCGTGAACGCCGAATCATCGCCAACGGACATCGCACCGGCCGTGTCGCCGTGATACGCGTTCTCCAGAGCCACGATCGCTTTCTTTTCGGCGCGCCCGACGTTCTGCCAGTACTGCACGGCCATTTTGAGCGCCACTTCCACCGCGGTCGAGCCGTCGTCGGAGAAAAAAATGTGTGTCAGCGTCGGTGGCAGAATTGTTCGCAGGCGCCGCGAAAGCTCCTCGGCCGGTTCATGCGAGAAGCCGGCGAGCAGGACGTGATCCAGCTTCCGCGCCTGCTCGGCAATCGCGTTCATGATGCGCGGATGGCAGTGCCCGTGGATATTCACCCACCACGACGAAATGCCGTCGATCAATCGCCGCCCGTCTTCAGTGAAAAGATAAGCGCCCTCAGCTTTGACGATCCGAATCGGCCGCGGATCGAGCGCCTCCTGCGTGAACGGGTGCCAGATCTGAAGCGGCGCGCTCATTCCGCGAACGCCCGCCGGTCGAAGTATTTGCGGAATGCCTTGATCAGTGCGGCGCGGTTTAACCGCCGCAGCGGAGGAATCAATCCAATCACGCGCACGTTCCCGTAATGCTCGATCGCTTTGCGATTCTCCGCGTTCGGCTTGCCGACCATCACCACTCCCCGAATATCCAAATCCGCGGCCCGCAGAGCCGCCATCGACAGCAGCGTGTGATTGATCGTTCCCAGCGAGCTGCGCGTCACCAGCACGATCGGAAAGTTCAGACGCTGCATCAGGGCCGTCATCAGTTGCTTTTCATTCACGGGCACCAGCACGCCGCCCGCGCCTTCCGCGATCAGATTTTCGCGGCCGGGCAGTGCCGGCATCCGAATCGTTCGCAAATCGATGCGTTTTCCCGCGAGCCGCGCGGCCAGATGCGGCGAAACCGGCGGCGCAAAGCAATACGCTTCCGGCAAAGTGCGGGTGCGCGGCATTGCTGCCATGCGCATCACGGCAGCGCGATCGGTTCCTTCGCGCGAGCCGGTTTGAATCGGCTTCCAGTAGATCGCGTCGAGCGCGGCGCAAAGCAGCGCGGAAGCGACCGTCTTGCCGATGCCCGTATCAGTGCCCGTAATGAAAAAACGGTTGGTTGACATTTCCAATTGTCTTCCACCGAATCAGCGGGACGAGCCGTCATTCTGAGTCGATCCGGCGGGGACCGGCGAAGAATCTCAGCATACGCTTTCGCGTAACACGTTCCTGCGATTCGCTGTTCCTCACTGGGCGTGCTGCGCGTGGACCGCGCTGTGCCGCTTGGCAAACGATTCGAACGCAGCGCGTATGCATCGCGCGAGACGCGAAATCTGCTCTTCCGTGATTTGCGCCGTCAGCGACAGCCGCACCCGCGCCGTCCCCGCCGGAACCGTCGGCGGACGAATCGCCCGCACCGCAAAACCGTTTTCGCGCAAAACTTCCGCGACGTGCAGCGCCCCTTCGTTCGTCCCGCAAAAGACGGGAACAATTTGCGTCGTACTCAGTCCGAAATTGATGCCGGCGCGCGCCAGTTCGCGGCGAAGCAGGTTCGCCATCTCTCCGAGATGAGCGCGCTGCGCATCCGCCTCGACCGCGAGTTTCACTGCGGCTCGAATCTGTCCCGCGAGATACGGCGGCATGGCCGTGCTGAAAATGAAAGTGCGCGCGCGGTTCACAAGATACTGCTTCAACGATTCATCGCAACAGACGAAGGCTCCCGCGCTCCCGAGGGCTTTCCCGCAGGTATGCACGACGGCGAGAATCTCGCGCGACACGCCAACTTCAGTCGCCAATTCAGTCGCCAGTCCAGTAGCAAGTCCGGCCACCAGACCGCGCCCCTTCGGTCCCAGTACGCCCGTCGCGTGCGCTTCGTCTACCACCACCTGGGCCCCATACTCGCGCGCCAGCCGAAGCAGGGAATCGAGCGGCCCGACATCTCCTTCCATGCTGAAGACGCTCTCCGTCACGATCACTTTTGCGCCCGTGCTTTTGGAATGATCGCGCAGCGCGCGCTCGAGAAATGTCAAATCGGCGTGCGGATAGATACTTTTTGTGGCTCCCGAGAGACGGATGCCGTCGATGATGCTTGCGTGATTCGAAGCATCGGAGAACACCACGTCGCCCGGCCCGAGGATCGAGCTCAGCAGGCCAACGTTGGCGGCATATCCCGAACCGAAATACAGCGCCGATTCCGTGCCCGCGAACTCGGCGAATTCAGACTCAATCCGCTCCCACTCCGGCACGTTCCCGGAAAGCAAGCGCGACCCCGTCGATCCCATCGCCTCCGATTTCGCGACGGCCTCAACGACAGCCTGTTTCAGTCGCGAATCCCTCGCCAGGCCAAGATAGTCGTTCGAGCAAAGATTGACGCCTTCCAGTCTGTCGAGCGTGCGCAGTTGGGCGTGATCGCGGAGAGCGTCGAATTCACGGCGGACGCGCCCGGCTAGCCCGGAGCCCGGCTGCTTAGCCATGCAGCATTGCCCTGAGCCCGAGATTTTTCAGGAGCGCGGCATCCTCGTCTTCGGAAGGATTCGGCGTGGTCAGAAGTTTTTCGCCCGTAAAAATTGAGTTGGCTCCGGCGAGAAAGCAGAGCGCGGCCGCCTCTTCCGAGAGCGATCGGCGTCCGGCCGCGAGGCGCACTCTCGACTGTGGCATCAGAATTCGTGCCGTAGCGATCGTGCGCACCATGACGAGCGGCTCGACCTCCCCCGCGCTCTCCAGCGGTGTTCCCGGCGCACGCACCAGCATGTTGATGGGCACGCTCTCCGGGTGCGGATCGAGATTGGCAAGCTGTTGCAGCAGGCCGGCGCGGTCCTCGTCCGATTCGCCCATTCCCAGAATTCCGCCGCAGCACACGGTGATGCCGGCCTTGCGCACGTGCCCGATCGTCCGCAATCGTTCTTCGTAAACCCGCGTGGTGATGATCTCGCCGTAGAATTCGGGCGACGTGTCGAGATTGTGGTTATATGCCGTAAGGCCCGCCTCCTTCAGTTGAGCCGCCTGCCGCTCCGTCAGCATGCCCAGCGTGCAGCACACCTCCATGTCGAGCGCGGCGACCGACCGCACCATCTCCAGCACGCGTTCGAACTCTTTCCCCTGCGGAGCGTCGCGCCAGGCCGCGCCCATACAGAAGCGCGTGGCGCCTTCGCGTTTCGCCTTCGTCGCGCTCGCTATCACTTCGCCGTTCTCCAGCAATTCCTCTCTCTCAACGCCGGTGCGATAGTGCGCGCTTTGCGGGCAATACGCGCAATCCTCCGGGCACCCGCCGGTCTTGATGGAAAGCAGTCGGCAGAGCTGCACCTCATCCGGCTTGTGGAACTCGCGATGGGCCAGTTGAGCCTGAAAAATCAGT
>DATGHM010000215.1:0-22219 GCA_035307985.1 Candidatus Acidiferrales bacterium | reverse complement strand
TTGGCTTTTAGTTGCGGGTAATTTTCCACAATGAGGAGCAAGCGGCTGAGCGCGCCGTCGAGCTGGCCGTTGGCGGCGATTTTGTCCTTGGGCGTGGTAGCTCCGCCGAGCGCGGCGCGAGCTTTGGCCACGTCGTCGAAGACGGTCTGCTCGTGGGTGGCGTAGCCTTTCACGGTCTCGACGAGGTTCGGGATCAGGTCGGAGCGGCGCTGGAGGTTGACGTCAACCTCCGACCAGTTGGACTTGACCTGCTCGTTGAGCGCGACCATCTGGTTGCGGCGGCTGACGTACATGCCGCCACAGATCAGGGCGACAACGAGAACAATTACGAGCAGCGCAGCAAGAACCTTCATAGCGAACCTCCTTCAGTAACGAACCCCGAAACGATCTCAGAGACTCAGAGGACGCAGAGAGATGATGACGAACTCTCAATCGTCCCTCCGGGACTTTTTGTTGGTGTCCGGGGCTTCGTTTCCCCGGCACTCCGCTGCGCCTGCCTGCGGCAGTCGGGCTCCGTGCCGGGCTAAGTACAATCGCCGCTCCGCGGCTTGGTGCGAACAGAGCAACGCGTTTACGGCGGGGTTAAAACCCCGCCCTCCTGTCACGAAGCCGCCGGGCACGGCACGGCATGCCACGGCGGATCTGCGACATGCCGTGCCCCTACCGAATCAGACCCCAAAACCCTCACGTCTGAAGACGTGAGCTACAAAACCAAGGCTAAAGCAGTCATTGCGATTCGAGGCGACGATCGACTTCATTGGTGACCACCTCGACCAATTCCAGGTACGTGCGAAGCGTGTCTTCGATATCGATGCGAGAGGTTTTGCGCTTCCCTTCCCTCAACTCGAGGATCGCCCGGAAGGCCGCCGGATTGCCGCCGGTCAGCGTGGCGACGCCATCGACGGCTTCGCGCTTGGTCGCGGGCATCTGGCCCTCGAGGGCCCACAGCGCGTGGCGAAAAAGCGTGCAGAACGTGGAAACCGAAGACAGCATAATGGCGAGGCGCGCCTTCCGTTTGGGGGGAGCGCCAAGAATCGATTCGCGCAGGCGAATCCAGTTGGTGCGCAGCTCGCGTTCAAGCTGGAGAGTATGGAGACGCAGAGGAACCTCGAACTGGTCGAAGAAGTCGTCGCCGAAAAGCATGCGGTGATGCAGCTTGATGTCCACCAATTCGATGGCGAAAACATCAGCGGAGCGATTCAACTCCTCATAGGTAAAGACGAGCGGCGCCGGATGGCCCTGGCGCGTCCACCAGCGCACGACCGGATGGAGACGCTCGAGTTCCACGTAGCCCGAGCGTTCGAGAATGCAAAGAATGTTGAGATCGGAATATTTGGAGAGGAAGTCGCCGGTAACAGCCGAGCCGTAGAGGACCGCGGCTTTCAGGTCGTCGTGCAGCGCGTCCCGTAAACGGCGAACCAGTTCGGCTAGTTTCGTTTCCATCCGCTCTCCGCCAAGACGCAAATGTTCATTCGCGAATACCCGCGCTGCTGAAGACTACCAGCTTCCGCTGGCCCCGCCACCACCAAATGAGCCGCCACCGAAACCCCCGAAGCCACCGCCGCCGCCCCAACCGCCTCCACCCCAACCGCCGCCGCCCCCGAATCCGCCCATCATCGGGCCAATCCACCAGCCACCACCACGGCGATAAGGGCCGCGGGGACCGCCGAACATGCGCCCCACCGCACTAAAGATCAAGAACAGGAGGAGCAGTCCGCCCATCACCACGAAAGCCGGCGGAAGCGAGGGCGGCTGGCTCGAGTTGACTTCGGCCGGGCTTTCGGGCCATGGCGAGAGGGTGACGCCGCGGTCGGCGGCGATCACGTCGGCAACGTCGCGGGTCATAAGCAGAAGCGCGGCGTCGTAATTGTTCTGGCGAAGGAACGGCACCGCCTGGCGGCCGAAACCGCCGACTTTGCCGTCGGGCAGAATGCCTTCCAGGCCGTAGCCGACCTCGAAGCGGTACTTGTGGTCGTCGACGGCGAGGAGAATCATCACGCCGCGATCGGATTTTTTCGGGCCTACGCCGAGGTGGGTGGCGACGTCCAAGGAATAGTCTTCGATGGGACGGCCACCGAGAGACTTCACAGTGACCACGGCAATCTGCGCTTGCGTTTTCTGGTCGACTTCGGTGCAGAGGGCCGTCAGCCGGTCCCGAGCCGAGGGGCTCAGGACATTGGCGTAATCGTTGACGTAGCCCTGGGCTTTCAGCTGATCGGGATTTTGCGCCGGCAATCCTGCGGCATTTGCGAAATGCGCATTGAACGCGATCGCAAGCGGCAGAAGCAGGAATGAGAGCGTGAGCGCGCGGAGGGTCCATGGGAACCACGCGGGCACAGAGCGAAAGAGCCGCGCGGCACGCGGAGGCTCCGGAAGGGGGCGAAGTCTCATGTCTGTAAGAACTCGATGGTAGTAGCCGCAGGAGAAGGTGTCAACGAGCGCGACCGAGCGTGCCGCAGAGCCGGCTACTGCTGAGGCTGGTTGGGCTGCGGCTGGGTGGGCGGCGCCTGAATTGGACTCATGCCGATGCCGCCGGACGTGGTTGTCGCAGCGCCAGGGAGGCCGATTCCCGGAACGGATGTGCCCAAGCCGCCGGGCGAGCCGCCGAGGCCCTGTTGAATCGCGCGCGCCTGGTCTTCGATGGGATTCCAGATGAACTCCCAGTCTGCATACTTCTTGCCGCCCTTCCAGACCTTCACGGATTTGCGGTCGACCGTGCTGCCGACACCGACCAGGAAGCCTCCGATGACGGGGCTATCGACCGGGCCGGTAGGCTTGAGCTTCAGAAGCGCCTGCAGCGCGGCCGGCGCCATGCCTTGAAAACCAGGGGCTTGTATCGTACAACCGCCCTGATTCGAGCCGCCGGGACTACTCGGGCTGCCACCGAGCGAGAACGTGTTGAAAGGACTGGTTTGCGCCGGTGATGGAGGCAGAAGCTGGCTCGGGGTGCCAGTCGCGGACTGCGCAATGGCTGGGGGCGTCGAATTCGACGTTCCCGGAGGGCAGTTGCCATTGGGCGTGGCGGTGCCCTGGACGCCCGGGCCGCCGCTATCCGGGACTCCTGGACCGCTGCTATCCTGATCGGAATCTCCCGATTTCGTGCCAGGAATTTTGCCGCCATACATGTCGAGCAGCGCCATCTGCTGCATGGTGGCGTAATGAACGCTGCCGATGATCTGGCCGGTGGGATTCGTATAGATGAAACGCCATTTGCCGTCCGCGTCCTTGTTCATTGGATCAACCAGAGCTTCCGGGCGGACGAAATGAATGTTGAGGAGGCCTTTTTGGAGGGCTTCGAGATCCTGGGGATAGCGCCCGGTGCGACGATAGTAGATACGGATGGCGCGAACAATCTGATTGCCGCGCCAGATCATCTGGTCTTCGCGCTCGCGGCGCCCCTGGGTGCGGGCGTCCGTGAGAACGGCCATGGAAGCGATGATCATCGCGGCGATGATGAACAAGGCCAGCAAAAGCGCGTAGCCGGACTCGCCGGAGCGGCGCGCATGTTCGATCGTAGTGGGCTTCATTGGTTCATGGCCTCGTCGGGCGGCTGCTCGAGCGGAACCGAAGCGTGGCGCCCCGAAGAAATCTCCTCGACGTCGGCGGAAGCGTTGCCGATGTGGATGAGACGGAAGTTGCCGAGAAAGGTGTCTCCCTCGCCGACGACGAGAACGTCGTCCCCATTCAGAAAGAACGCCACGCGACTGGCGGTGTTCGGGGTGTTCGCATAACCAAAAAACTGGGCCGGAACCGGGACCGGCGGAGGTCCGGACGGCACGGCAGAACCGGCGGTCTTGACAAGGTCGGGATTCGTCTTCGATCTGGGCGGCGGGAGCGGCTGGCCGCTGAAGATGTCGCGGTGCAGACCGGTATATTCGGCCTTGTGGATTTTCTCGAGCAGATCGAGACGGAGGTCGGGCTCTTTGACGTCAAGGGGAGCGAATTTCGCGTCGGAGGCCTGCACGCCCGCGACTCCGGAAACACCGCCACGGCCGCGGAGAAAGATGAATGCCGCGATGGCGAGGAGGCCGACCAGGACATAGACTTGGACGCGTTGCGACATGGCTATGATCGAAAGAACGTGCGCAGGTTCAATTGCAACCGGATGGCGCCCGCCTTCGCAGAATTCAGCTGCAAATCGTTCAGAAGATAGAAATTTTTCGACCGCTCGAGACCGCTGATGAACTGGATGATCGCGGAGTAGTCGCCCTCGACGGTGGTAGCAATGGAAACTTCCTTCACGCCATGCGTCTTGACGTCCTTCTCCTTGAACGTCGTGTCGGAGATGCGCAAGCCGGCCTTGTCGGCAATGGAACTCAGATCGGCGTCGACCGAGGAATATCCGGAACCTTCGTCGAGGAAAGCGGTCCGATAGAAGTTGTCGCAATCCTTCTCCGCCTGCGGCAAGGATGCGCGGATTTTGCTGTCGCGGGCGACTTCGGCCTGCCCCAGCTTGGCGCGGAGCGTGAGACGCTGGACCTCGGCGCGCATCTCAGCGGCGTTCTGGAGCGAAGTCCGCCAGAGAAAAATCCCAACGGCAACGTCCGCAACGAGCAGGACGCCGAGAGTGACCACGATGATGGTCCTGGTTCGTCCCCAATTGGATTTCACGTTCATGCCGTCTCGTAGGTGACTTTCAACTGCAGAACGATCTGATCGAACACGTCCGCTTTTTCCGCGCGACGCTCGGAAACGATCTCGAGATTCGAGAAGTCTTTCGATTTTTCCATGGCCTGCAGAAATTTGATTTTCTGTTCGTCGTTCACGGCGCCGACGCTGAGCGTCACTTCCGCGCGGCCGTTGGCCAGCTTCGGCGAAATGCTGACCACGCGAACGCCGTCGGGCAACGTTTGCTCCAGCGATTCGAAAATTCTGGTCCAGGGAAAACTGCGCTCTCCGATCAGGGAATTCAGGAAATTCGCGCGATCCATCACATCGCGCGGCCCGGAGCCCTGAAAATAGGCGGCGAGGCGCGCTTGTTCGATGGCGCTCTCCCGAATCCTGGCCTGCACGGCGGAGATCTGGGACCGCTCGACGCGGTTGGATTCCCAGGAATGGTAGGCGGCGCGCGACAGCAGGACCAGCGCGAGCGCGCCAAGCAGGCCGATGAGAAGCGAGGCGGCGATGAACGGCCTTCGATTCTCCTGCGGCGCCGTCGATAGATTGAGCCGGACTTTCACGTTTCCAGCAACCTCGTCTTCACATTCGTTGCGGCATTACAGCGTTCGGCACGCAGTCTATCCCGCATTCAACATCCAGCCAACCAGCGCGTCGAGATCCTGGTTGATCAGGTCCTTCGCACTCGAGTCGAGACGGAAGGCTTCCGAACTCTCTGCCAGCGGGCCCACCGGGACGTGCAGTTCCCCCGATAAGGCAGAACGAAAGACCTCGTCGCGCGATCCGAAGCCGGCAAGGCGACCGCGATCGACCGATTCTCCCCAAGTGTCCTGATAATAGGCAATGGCCGGAAAAATTTCATCCAGCATCGCTTGAGGAGCCAGATCGCTCGAGATATCCGAAGAGCGGTAGACGCAGAGATTGGAGCCGCGAACGATCACGGTGGTCACCGTCCTTCCCGAGAGCCGCACGAAGAGGGTCGAGCCGCGCTCTTCGAGCAGCGGAAGAGAGGCAAGGGTCGAGCCAAGAACGACCTTGGCGTTCGTTCCCAGTTCCTCGATGACCTGCTCGTATTCGCGGACGATTCGCTGGCGCGCCACGGCGGTCATTACCTCGAACTTGCTGTCGCGGCCCTGCTGGCGCATCCAGGAAACCACCGTCTCATCCACGTCGAACGGGACGCTTTTCTTCAGGCGCCAGCGCAAAAGCGGCAGGGCGTCGTCAGCCCGGCGCGGCAGCGTTTCAAACGGCAGGATGAAAACGCGCACGACAGGATCGGGCAGGAGCATGGCGACCGGTCCGCCGTGGTGCGGAACGCGATTGAAGAGGCGGCGAAGCGCCGACTTCAGAGCCTCGGGCTGAGGGACGTTGGCATCGACGGGAGAGGGCATCACGGCGCCGGAGGGCAGATCCTCGACGGCAAATGACTCAAGGTGGCTCTGCCCGCTGCTCCAGCGCGCCGCTGCGACGTGGTGCGCCGCGATTTCCACGACGCACGGCGGATGCGGCATTGCATGGAGCCAGCGATCGAGGAGGCCGAAAGGCCCGCCTCGCACGGAAGGCGCGGAAGAAGCGGCGAGACTCGACACTATCGATCGCCTCGCGCGCGCAGGGCCGCATTCGAGCGGGTCGCGGCTGCATGGAGCTGGTGTGTTTTAGTCAAGGAACGTCACCTTATTGATTTCCCGGAGCGTGGTGACTCCGGCGCGAACCTTGCGCAGGCCCGATTCGCGAAGGAATTCCATGCCCTCGGACTTCGCCGCGCGCTTGATTTCCGAAGTCGGGCGGCGGTCGATAATCATTTCCCGGATGCGGTCCGAAAGGTCGAGCAATTCGGTGATCGCCGTGCGGCCATGATAACCGCTGCCGGAGCATTCCAGGCACCCGCGGCCCTCGTAAAAAGTTATCTGCGACCACTCGGCGGAATCGAGACCCGATTCGCTGAGCACCTCAGGCGCATAGCGCACCTGCTTCTTGCAGCTTTCGCAGATCACGCGAACGAGGCGCTGCGCCATGATGCAGTTGAGCGCGGAGACGAAGTTGTAGGGCTCGACGCCCATGTTGATGAAGCGCCCGATCACGTCGGTCACGTTATTCGCATGGACGGTGGTGAAGACCAAGTGGCCGGTGAGGGCCGAGTTGATGGCGATCTGGGCGGTCTCCTGGTCGCGAATTTCGCCCACCATGATCTTGTCGGGATCGTGGCGCAGAATCGAACGCAGCCCCCGAGCGAAGGTGAGGCCTTTCTTCTCGTTGACTGGAATCTGCGTGATGCCGCGCACCTGGTACTCCACCGGATCTTCGATCGTGATGATCTTGTCTTCGTCGTTCTTGATTTCGTTGATCGCCGCATACAGCGTGGTGGTCTTGCCCGAGCCGGTGGGTCCGGTAACGAGCACCATGCCGTAGGGTTCATGAATATAGCGGCGGAAGCGGGCCATTTCGTCCGCATCGAAACCAACCACGTCGAGCGTCAGGTTGCGGAATTTTTCGCTGAGGCTTTCCTTGTCGAGAACGCGAAGCACGGCGTCCTCGCCGTGAATCGAGGGCATGATCGACACGCGGAAGTCGATCGCGCGGCCTTTGTATTTGACGCGGAAGCGGCCGTCCTGGGGGACGCGGCGCTCGGCGATATCGAGTTCGCTCATCACCTTGATGCGCGACAGGATGGTGGCGTGCCAATCCTTGGCCAGAGGCTGCATGGCGTACTGCAGGACGCCGTCAATGCGGTACTTGACCACCACTTCGGCGTCGCGCGTTTCGATGTGGATGTCGCTCGCGCGGCGCTCGAGAGCCGTGAAGATCACGGTGTCGACCAGGCGGACCACCGGGCTGACGCCGGTCTCCCGCGTGAGCTTCTCGACGGAAATATTCTCGTCGCTATCCTCTTCCTCGTCGACAACCTGCAGGGTGAATCCCTCGGTGGCCTGATCGAGAACGCGCTGCGACTGCTCGGTGCGCTTCAGCAAATTGCCGATCTGGGAAGCGGTGGCGACTTTGATCTGCAGACGCTTGCCGAGGAGGAGCGCCAGTTCGTCCGTAAGGTGCAGTTGGCTGGGATCGGCCATGGCGATGACAAGCGTCGTCTCATGCGATTCGAGCGGAACGAAATTGTAGCGAAACATCATTTCCGCGGGGATACTGCGGAAGAGTTCGGGATCGATGCGCTGTTCGCGAAGATCGACGAACGGACAACGGTAGCGTTCGGCGAGACGCTGGGCCTGCTCGCGCTCGGCGGCTTCGTTCGGAGCGCCGACCGTGACGGGCACGGAAGCCGGATTGTTGCCTGTTATGGCCATAATAACTTGTCTTTACCCGCCCCCGGCGGACCCGATCTGAAGGGAGAACATGGGAAGATAGAGAGCGATGAGAATCAAGCCTATCACAGCCGCCATCACGATCAAAACCGCGGGGGAGATCCAGAGAAGCGTGCGCTGGAGGCGCGTGTTGACCTCCTCCTCATAAAACTCCGCCACGCTGGTCAGCATGGGCCCCAAGGCGCCGGACGCTTCACCCACTTCAATCATTTCGAGCGCGAGAGACGGAATGATCTTGCTCTCCACAAGGCTCGTGTGCAGCGACTCGCCTTCCTTCACCCGTACCGCCGCTTGACCCACGGACGCCGAGACGAGTTTGCTGTCGATCGCCGACGCGGCGGTCTGGAGCCCGGAAACCAACGGAGTGCCGCCCGCCAGGAGGGTGGAAAGCGTGCGGACGAACTGCGCAATCTGCGCCTTGAGCCAGATGTCACCGAGGAGAGGCACGCGCGGCTTCAGACGGTCGATGGCCAGGGCGCCGTCTTCGGTGCGCGTCCACAGGAACGTGCAAACCGCAAGCACAACCACCACAGCCGCAAACACGATGAAGTATTTGCGGAGCGGCAGAGAGAGATCGAGAACAAATTTCGTAATGGACGGAAGCGGAACCCCAAGATCGTTGTACAGAGTGGCGAAACGCGGCACGGCGTAGGTGACGAGATAGGACATCGTCACAATTACGGCGCAAACCAGGATCGAGGGATAAATCAGCGCAGTGGCGAGCGAGCGACGGAAACCGGTGCTGACGCGAAGATAGCTGATGTACTGGTCGAGAACGCCGGTGAGATTTCCGCTGCGCTCGCCGGCCGTGATCGCCGTCACGTAGACCGCTGAGAACGAACCCTGCGCGGCGAGGGCTTCCGACAGCAAGGCGCCGCCTCGAACACGCTGGCGCACATCCCGCAGAATGGGCCGAAGCCTGGGAGCCGCGGCGCGCTCGGCCAGCAAATCCAGTGCTTTCAGAATCGGCAAACCAGCCTTGACCAGCGTGTTGAACTGCTGGTTGAAGATCAGGAAATCGCCGGGGCGAATCGCGCTTTCCGGACGCCGGCTCCCCAACTGCGTCAGCAGGCCCAGGTGGTGACGGATACTGAAGACGTAGAAGCCGCGGTCAGAGAGCCTTTGCCGCGCTTCCTCTTCCGATTGCGCCGTCTCGACCTGCTGAAAAATACGGCCCGAGGCGTCGCCGACCTTGCAGACAAATTCAGCCATGGTTTAGCTCAGAGCTTTACCGCCAGCAGAGCGGGCAACCACTGAAACCGGTCGTCCCGAATCTTCCAGCGCCGGGCGGGGAGGCCGCCCAGGAGTCTAGCATACCGCCTCCCGAGGCTGAGATTGCGGACCGAAAACGGGACATTAGTAGGATGTGACAACAGTGAAAAGGCTGTATGGGTTTTGGCATTTCCCCTCGCTCGAGAAGCCTTGGTTATTCCCAGCATTCAGCGACGCGCCAGGCCCAAAATCGCATGCGCGACGTCAATTTAGCGCCGGCAGCGATCGCCTCTTGACCGCGCGGCGCCCGCGTCAGTTACCCTATCCACACAAGGAATCCGCTGTGCTCTTGTGGGTTCACCGTTCGACCATGTCTAATTGCAGGAGCGAACCTGCTCGTCTTGAGCAATGGCAACTCAAGGGACACTGGAGTGAGATTAGCCCGCGGCATCTCGGTGGTTGTGCCCGTCTACAACAGCGAATCGATCCTTCCTAAGTTGATCGAGCGATTGGAACCGGTTCTCGCTCGTCTGGCCTACGAGTATGAGGTGGTGCTCGTCAACGACAGCAGCCGAGATCGGAGCTGGAGCGTGATCCAGGAACTTTCGCACTCGCTTCCCTGGGTTCGCGGAATCAACCTGATGCGTAATTACGGCCAGCACAACGCGCTCCTGTGCGGTATTCGAGCCGCGCGCTTCGACACTCTGGTGACGATGGATGACGATCTGCAACATCCGCCAGAGGAAATTAACAAGCTGGTGGCCAAATTAGAGGAAGGCTTCGATGTGGTCTACGGCTTTCCGGAACGCGAGCCGCACGGAGTCCTGAGGGGGCTCGCGTCAGGGTTGACCAAGCTGGCCCTTCAGAAATCCATGGGCGCCGAAACGGCGCGGCACGTGTCGGCTTTTCGCGCGTTTCGGACTCACGCCCGCGATGCCTTCACGAACTACCAAAGCCCCTTTGTCTCGATTGATGTGGTGCTGACCTGGGCTACCACCCGGTTTGTGGCGATTCAGGTGCGGCATGATCCCCGCCGGGAAGGCCTCTCCAACTACACGTTCGCCATGCTGTTCCGGCATGCGATGAACATGATGACCGGTTTCTCAACCTTGCCTCTGCAGCTGGCCAATCTCATGGGATTTCTGTGTACCGCGTTTGGCGGAGTGATCCTGGCGTTCGTCGTCGGGCGGTATCTGCTGTATGGCACTACGGTTCCGGGATTCACCTTCCTGGCATCCATCATCGTGATTTTTTCGGGCGCTCAATTGCTGGCTCTGGGCATCATGGGCGAGTACCTGGCGCGGATGCATTTCCGCACGATGGAGCGCCCGACTTACACCGTCCGCGAGGAAGTCGCCTCTCATCATGAGGTGACGGTGTAAGCCCCGGTTCCCGGGTTCTTATGAAGCGCACCTCCCTGCTCGAACAACCAACCGGTCAAACGGACCAGGACTATCGAATTCCGTTTAATCAGTCGTCACTCCTCGGCCAGGAACTGGAACACATTTCGGAGGCGATGACCATCGGGCAGATCGCCGGCGATCAAACCTACTCGAAAAGGTGTCACGCGTTTCTGGAGGGGATGCTGGGCGTGCCGAGGGCCATGGTCACCACCTCCTGCACCCACGCGCTGGAGATGTGCGCGCTGCTTCTGAATATTCAACCCGGCGACGAAGTAATCGTTCCGTCCTTCACTTTTGTTTCCACGGCGAACGCGTTCGCGTTGCGCGGAGCGCGAATCATTTTTGCCGACATCCGGCCAGACACGCTGAACCTGAATGAAAGGCAGCTTGAGACCCTTATCTCACCGCGGACGAAGGCCGTTGTGCCGGTCCACTATGCGGGTGTGGGCTGCGAGATGGACGCGATCGGCGCGATTGCCGCCAGGCACGGCGTCTCCGTAGTGGAGGACAACGCGCACGGCCTGTTCGGCAAATTCCGGGGCCGCTGGCTGGGCACCTTCGGTTGCCTCGCGACGCAGAGTTTTCATGAGACGAAGAACATCACCTGCGGGGAGGGCGGCGCACTGCTGATCAACGACGCGCGGCTGATTGAACGCGCCGAGATCATTCGCGAAAAAGGCACCAACCGCAACCAGTTCTTTCGCGGACAGGTGGACAAGTATTCCTGGGTAGACATCGGCTCGAGCTATGTGATGAGCGACGTTCTGGCGGCCTTTCTCTACGCGCAACTGGAAGTCTGGCAGACAATCCAAACGCGGCGCAGGGCCATCTGGAACTATTACGATCAGAACCTGCGCGAATGGGCGAAAGGACATGGCATTGGCTGCCCCATCGTGCCGAGTTACTGCGAGCAGTCCTTTCATATGTATTACCTTGTGCTGCCCTCGCTGGAAGAGCGCCAGGCCCTGATTTCGTTTCTGAAGTCGCGCGGCATTCTGAGCGTATTTCACTACGTGCCGCTCCATCTTTCCCCTGTGGGTCAGCGGATGGGAGGGCGCAAAGGGAGCTGCCCGGTTACGGAGGAGAAAAGCGACAGGCTGGTTCGGCTGCCGTTTTACAACCGTCTGAGCCGGAGCGACCAGGATCAGGTGATAACGGCCATCCAGCAGTTCCACTCATGAAGATTGTTGAGAGACTTTCATCCGTCCTGGCGGCTCCGGCCGCCTACCGCTTCTTTACGTCAATGGTGGGAGCCGACACAGCCTGGAGAATTTATCTCAGTGAGTACGTGAGACCGGCGCCCGGAAACAAGATCATCGATATTGGATGCGGCCCGGCGGTCGTCCTGGATTACCTAGCGAACGTCGATTACACGGGGCTGGACATAAGCCCGGAATACATCGCTTCCGCGAAAAAGCGTTACGGCTCGCGAGGGCGTTTTCTGTGTGGCGATGTCGGCCTGGCTGCGCTCGAGGAAGAACAGGGCACCTTTGACCTGGTTCTCGCCACGGGCGTGGTTCACCATTTGGACGACGAGCGAGCAGCTCGTTTGTTCGACCTGGCGCGAAGGGTTCTGCGACGCACTGGATGTCTGGTCACCTATGACGGATGTCTGGTCGATGGACAGTCGCGAATTGCGCGCTGGTTGCTTTCCAAGGATCGCGGGAACTTTGTCCGTACCCGGGAAGATTACCTGCGGCTGGCTTCGGCCCGCTTCTCGAAAGTGGAACCCGCTCTCAGGCACGATCTGCTTCGCGTGCCGTACACGCATCTGGTCATGCGTTGTTCCAACGAGGTTTCTGGAAACAATAGCAGTCCCGGTCATTCTGTATCGGGCTGATAGCTGGAGAATCGTGCGACGGAGAGATTCTCGAAATAGCTCACAGGAGCGTTCGCGGAAATTCCCTCAATTTGTTTCTGCCGTGCGTGGTCCAGCAGATCCGCCGAAACCTGGATGTTCCAGTAATATAGGTATGCCCCCAGCCACCACTTGGTCGGCAGTCCCGGCGGCGGTGGCGGGTTGGGCGGCAACTTCTTCGGGCGAATAATCGGCAGGTTCCCGACGAGCCACACGGTATGTCCATCACGCAAGACGCCGGTTATCTCGCGGAGCACTGGAGCCGTCGGGTCCGGCTGACTCATTTCTTGCATGACCAGGTCGGTGCGATGAACCTTGTGCGAGTCGATGGGAGGGACCGTCATCCAATGGGCCGGGCCGTGATAATACCGGTCGAACGTGATTCCCTCCCATGCATCCTGCATCACGATAAGGTCTCCCGGCGCGGCACTCTGCTCTAGAAAGGATGCAATCAGGTCCACGTTGCTCCGCCGGGTGTGGGCTTCCTGCCACGCCGATCTCGCGCTCAAGGCCATTACCAACACGATGAATGCGATCCGCAATAATCCCCACGGGCGCAGCGCGGGCCAATTCGCGCCGAGCATCCCGTCGAGCGAGACTGCGCACAAGGCCAGGATTTCGACGAAATACCAGCTCTGCATAAAAAATTCCAATCTGAGCAGGAAAGCGAAAAACCCGGCGACTGCGAAAAGAGCGCTCACGAAGCAGAACAGAGCCCGGTCGGCGCGGATATCGGCAGCGAACGCGTCAGACGGCTCGTGGTTCCCTGCTTGACGACGCCTGCCGAACTGCATCGCGATTGCGACAACCGATCCGGCCAGAAGAAGCCCAGCCCAGAGCCAGATCTGTGGTCCATTCGGCCCGCCGGGGTAGGCGCTGCTGCGGAAGGCCAGAGCGCGAGAGAGTCCCGACCAGAGTTCCGAGGAATGGAAGAACGGCTCCCGGATTATGGGCACGGCCGCCGCGGTGCGTTGGGTGATCGGCAGGTAAATCGCCATGGATGCGCCAGAAACGGCGCCAATCCCCGCCAGTGCCCAAAATGCGTTCCAGTGGCGGCGCCGGATCGTCACAAATGCCGCGCCGGCCAGCATCGCGCACAGGAGGATCGCGTCGTAGTACACGCACTGGGCGAACAGAAGGCATACGATCCCGGCCCCAAGGACGCGCGACTTCGACGGGCGCTCCAGCATTCTCCAGAGCATGCCGAAACTGAGCACCAGCAGAGAACTCGCCAGGCCATACGCTCTGTTTGCCCCCAAAAGGAAAATCATCGCCGGCAGGCTGCCCAGCAGAGCCACGCTCAGAGTGGGCGCGCGTCCCCCGATCCAGCGCGAGCATAGCCAAAGCGAGAGAAGAAAGAAGAGTCCCACGACGAGCCCCAGGAAACGGATGCCCATGTCGCTGTTCGCCAGGCCGAGAAAACCGCATGCGCGAACAACGAGTGGCCAGAGCGGTGGAAACGACTCGAACTGGAGATTCGTCCAGAGTTCTTTCAGCGAGGCCATGTGCGCAACGTTGAAGGTGTTGGTTTCGTCGCGCCACAAGGGTCCCGCATGGATCGCTGCCTCGGCCAGCAGGATCGCCGAAAATATTGTGCCGGCCAGCGCGACTGCGGTTTCAGTCGCATGCTTCCGCAGTTGCTTCTGCTGGCGTATCTCGGACGCGGTCTCGAGCGCGACCTGATGAGCTATCACGGGCATCCTCGCGCCATCTCCAGAATCGTCTGTTCGAGCGACACCGCCGGCTCAAAGCCCAGCGCGCTCCGCGCCCTGGCGATCGAAATGTCCCAGACCACACCTTCCTGGCTGTCCGTTCCGCTGAACCGAATCTGAGAGCTGGAGCCCAGAACTCGGACGCATATCCTGGCGAGCTCAGAATTCGAGATACTCTCTCCGCGTCCAATCTGGAAAACGCCGGAAGGAACGCGCGCCTCCAGAGCTGCTTGGACGGCCCGCGCTACGTCTCTTACGTCGATATAATCCTGCCGGCGCGTCCCTTGTCCTGCGACGACTAATTCGCGATTTGCGGCTGCATGGCGGATGAAGACCGAAAAGATACGGTCGCTTCGCATGCCGGGGCCGATGGGAGAAGTCAGCCGGAGACTCACCGCATGAAGTCCGTCTCCGGTCGCCAGGGCCATGAGGTGCTCGCCGAAGAGTTTCGAGGCGTGATAGGACGTCTGCGGAAACGCCGGGTGATCTTCCGTGACCGGGTGTACCCGCGGCGCGCCTATGACCTGCGCGCTTGAAATATAAACGACCGACTGAACCTGCCATTTGCAAGCAAGCTGCAATATCTGCTGAGTGCCAATACAGTTTGTCCGCGAAACAGAGGTCGATGTCAGATCCATGCTGATCGATGCCGCCGAATGCACGATCGCGTCACACGGTTGAGCATCGCGCGTTACCTGCTCCACAAATTCCGGATCGCCAAGTGTTCCTCGAAGCGCCTGGACACGCGGACGCGCGCGACACGGAGACTCGCGCCAGAGGGCCACGATGTCGTGCTCCTGCGCCAGCAAATCGGCGATCGTTGAGCCGACATGGCCCGCAGCACCCGTAACAAAGATCCTCATCGAATGCCGTAGTCCTCCACCGTAAGTTCATGCGCGCCCGCATCGGGCAGCTCTCCCGCCGACTGAAGCTGCCGCACGGCAGCCGGGTCGACATACACCTCGTTCCAGTAGCGGAGGGCGATGCCGCTTTTGACGACAGGGAGGTCGGCCGGTTCCTCCCGCAGCACGAAATGCCGGAGAGCGAACTCCACTTCGTTGAACCCGAACCGCGCCCGTATCGGCGCGGTTCCCGAAAATCGCAGGTTGATCTCGAAACACACAGGACGGTCGCGATGAATCCTCAACTGAATGTTCACCGGCCCGGTGGGTCGCAATTTGCGAGCAATGTTGGTGGCCTGCTCGCGCACCGCCGGATGGTCGCAGACTTCCGCGCGATATGTCGTCCCGTAGAGGAGTTCGCGTTTCATGCAGATGCAGCCGCGCACGATGCCTTCGCGGTCGCAAACGCAACCGGCGGTAAACTCCGCGCAGTCCGATCCCAGATATTCCTGCACGACGTATCCCGGCCGGCCCGCGATCAGCCGCAGGGCAGATTCGTCCTCGATTCGGCAAAAGCCCTCAGCTCCCTTTCCCATCCGAGGTTTTGCGATCAAGGGAAAGCCGCTGCGTCGCACCAGTGCGTCGATTTGCGCCGAGTTCGTGGAGTCCGCAAAGAACGGATACTCGAAACCGTTGTCGCGCAGCCATTCGCAGGTACGCAGCTTGTCGTCCGCGACGGCAAGCTTCTCGGGCTCGCTGACGATCGGAATCGCTCCGGTCTCAGTCGTGACGGTTTCCGCGTGTTCGGAAATGCGTGCGAGCACCGGCTCCACTCCCGACAGCACCGCGTGGATGCGCTCCCGCCGGCACACGTTCAGAAGCCACGGCAGAAACTCCGGCGACGATGCAAGAGGGCTAACATAGGCCGCATCCGCCGTGAACAATCCGGCGCTGAGCGGGTGAATGCACGCCGCAACAGTGCGGCAACGCAGCGAACTCAAAGCCAACGCTTTCAGGATTCCCTGGCTGACGTTCCCTCCCACTCCTGCTACGAGGAGGTTGAGGGTCTCGGATTCCCGTTGACCTGGCTTACCCGCAGCTTTGCGTTGCATGCCTGGCTCAGATCATATCGTCTCGCGATGCGAGCGAACCGGTTCACGACGGCGCACTGCACTCTATTCAACAACCCTCGGTTCAAGCTTCGGGATGCCGATCGACGGGCGATTGACTTTCGCCTTTTGTTCGCCTACACTGGCTCGCCTGGAAACACACTTCCCTTCCGGAGGACGACATGGATTACAAAGAGTTCTTTCTGAAGTTTTGGGAGAAGGAGGGCCCCGCAACGCGCAAGGTCATCAGCCGCATTCCGCAGGAGCGCTCCGACTACCGCGCGGACCCCAAGGCGCGCACGGCACGCGAGATCGCGTGGCTGATCGTGCACGAAGAAGCGGCTCTGGCGGACGGGCTGGAGAAAGCCCGGTTCGAGTGGGTCGAGGCGCCAACTCCGGCGAAGGTTGCGGAAATCATTGGCCGATACGATCGAGAGCATGACGCCGTCACCAAGAGGCTGCACGCGATCCCGGCGGCGAAATGGGAGGAGAAGATGCCGTTCATCTTTGGCGGGCAGGAGTTCATGCGCGAGACGGGCTACGACATGGCGTGGGGTTTCCTGCTGGACCAGATCCATCACCGCGGGCAGCTCTCCACGTACCTGCGCCCAATGGGCGCTAAGGTGCCGGCGATCTACGGACCGAGCGCCGACGAATCCATGTAGCCACCTCCACAGATCGGAGGGCTCGCTCAGTACGTCTGGCCTGCCAGCTTGTCCTCGTCGACAATCTCCACGCCCGGCGGCGGCTGAAAGTGAAATTGTGCTTCGGCGATGTGGATGTTCGCCTGCCAATTGCCGAATCGAAATTCCGTTGTCACATTTCCGGGCTGCTGGATGAGCACGCGAACGAGATAGCCCTGCGGATCGATCGTCAGAAGCACGTCGCGGATTGGGTCACCCATCTGATCCGAGCTTTCGCGCGGCGTGCAGCGCAGGGTGGCATCTCGCGAATCCACCGGCGCGTCGTTTTGCAGCTGCGGGCGAGCGCTCGACATGTCAGATTTTGCGGGACCGGCGAGTTCGACGTTCTTGCAGATCCTTCCCAAGTCCGGCTTCCCGGCCAGCAGCGCGAGGGGCGTTCGCCAGTCCGAACTCTCCTTCAGCTTTGCGCGACTGGCAGTGTGGTCGTCAGGGATGTAGAACCACACATTTTTGCCATCGACGATGAAAAGCTTCTTTTCGGGAGACTCGTACTCCCAGCGCATGCGTCCGGGGCGCGAAAAGTAAACCGTTCCCGAGTCCGCCTCGCCGGCTTCTTTGCCGTCGCTGTACCGCTGGTAGAAAATGGCCTTCAACGTGGCCGCATGGCGGTATCGCGCCTCGAAGGCGTGTTCCGCTTCCTTCGCGGTGATTCCCGCTTCCGCGACACCCGGAATCGGGGCAGGCAAAGCGCGGCCCGTGGGCGCAGCGGCAACGAAACGAGCCGCGGCAATCACGCACAGGAGTGAACGCAGCATAAGAGCCGAGTCTAGCAGGAATCGCGATGAGCCGCCGGTACGCTCCTAATCAGATGGAAACGGGCGCCGATCCGAGTGTTTCCCTCCCGATTGCTTTCTGCGAACATCGAGTTTCGAAGGCGAGGCGGTAAATGACTTCGACGACTGTATCGACGCGGGAAGGCCGATCCGCAAAAGCTTCGGGCTCTCCGCCAGCCGTCCGCGCGTCGTCATTCTCGCCGCGCGAACAGACGCTGCTGGTCGTTCTGCTTCTCGTAGCTTCTACTTTGCTTCTCTACCGGCCCGTTCTTCACGATCAGTTTGTCATGTACGACGATGTTCTCTACCTGGTCCAGAACGGACACGTCCAGAACGGGCTGACGTGGGACAACGTGCGCTGGGCCTTTACCGCGACGGTCGCGGAGAACTGGCACCCGCTCACATGGCTCTCGCACATGACGGATGTGCAGCTCTTCCAGTTCAAGCCGATGGGGCATCACCTCGACAGCATGCTGTGGCACGCGCTGAACGTTTTGTTGCTGTTCCTGCTGCTCCGCGCCGCAACGGGATGCGTGTGGAGAAGCGCGACTGTTGCCGCTCTGTTCGCCTTCTGTCCGCTGAACGTCGAATGCGTGGCATGGATTGCGGAGCGAAAATCGTTGGTGTCCACGACGTTCTTCTTGCTGGCGCTTTTCGCATACGGGTGGTACGAGCGACGGCCGAACGCGGCGCGCTATTTGACCGTCGCTTTCGTCTTTGCGCTCGGACTGATGGCCAAGCCGATGGTCATCACTCTTCCAGTCTTGCTGCTGCTGGCCGACTACTGGCCTCTGCGCAGGATTCAATTCCCTGCTCCCGGCTCCGGGAATTCCGAATTTCTCAAGCGTTTTGCGCGCCTGTCCCTCGAGAAACTCCCATTGCTCCTGCTCTCGGCGGGAAGCGCGGCGATTACGATCTACGCGCAAAGAGTGGGAGGAAATCTCACTTCAACAGCGCAGGTCGGGATCGCTGCGCGCATGGAGAACGCCACTTATTGTTACGCGTTGTACATCGTCAAGATGTTCTGGCCGAGCCGCCTGGCAGTTTTTCATCCGTATCCCTCCTTGAGCTTGTGGACGGTCGCGGCGGCAGGACTGGCGCTCGTGGCCATCACTGCCATCGTCTGGCGCTATCGCCGGAACGGACCTCTCGCCGTGGGCTGGGCGTGGTACCTGATAACACTTTTGCCTGTGATCGGAATCATTCAGGTTTCCAACCAGGGATGGGCGGAACGGTACGCCTATCTTCCTTACATGGGCCTGTTCGTGGCCATTGTTTGGACTGTGGCCGACGCTGTGGAGCGTTTTGAATGGAACCGGTGGGCGCCTGCTTCGGCCGCGATTGTTGCGCTATTGGCCTACGCGTGGGTCGCGCACCTTCAGATCGGTGTCTGGCAGAACAGTTACACACTGTTCGAGCATGCGGACGCGGTCACTTCGCGAAACGGCGTCGCCGAGACGAGCCTGGGTATCCTCGCCTCCACCGCCGGCCACCTCGACGAAGCCGAGCGCCGCTACCGAACTGCAATCGAATACATGCCGAACCTCGGCGAAGCGCATTTCAACTTGCAGCAGCTGCTGCTCAGGGAAGGACGCGTGGAGGAAGCGCAGAAAGAAGCGCTGGAGTTTTGCGATTACACGCTCAGCGTGGATCCGCACGATTCAGGATGCCTGCTGGGCCGCGGCACCGTCGAATACCGGAAGAGACAGCTCGACGCCGCCCTCGCGGATGTCAGCAAGGCCGCACAGCTCTTGCCCTCCGCGAAAGCCTACACGGTGCTGGGCGAAGTGTACGAAGCCAAGGGCAACGTCGAAGAGGCGGAGAACAGCTATCAAAGAGCGTTGCAGATCGATCCCAGGGCCGCTGACGCCTCGGCGAGGCTCGCCGCCCTCGCTCATCCTCACGCGCCCTGAACGCCGAAGGACCCCGGTTCACGCGCAACTCACCTCCGCGAAGCTGACGTTCTGCCGATCCGTTCAGCGTGCCGCGGAACCGCCAGGGTGTTCAACTTCCGCGTTCTGAGCCACTCCGCTGCGCGCATCGCTCTGCTTCCCGCCGCGCCAGCCGCTCGCAACGGTCAGTCCCATGTTCTCCAGCGGATTGACGCGATCCTTCGAATCAACGGGCACCGGCACCACAGTCTGCGCGCGTGTCGCAAGCAAATAGTACAGTTGCCCTCCCCACGACCGGGTGTAGGGGTCATCGAACCAGCCGCTCGGTCCATTGGGCGCAGGCGGCAGATCGGGAGGCGGATCCTTGCCCACCCGGACCACGGGAACCCACCCGACCACCCAGACGCGATGCCCCGCTTGAAGAGCGTTGACTACGCGATCGAGTTCGGGCCGCTCGGGATGCGCAATTTCCAGCTTGAGTTTCAGCAGGTCGTAGCGATGGTAGCGGTAGTCATCCAAGCCGGCCAGCGTGGTCCATGGCGCGCTGCCGCGATAGTAGCGACTGAACGTCAACCCGTAATACCAGGGATTGACGACGATCAGATCGCCGGGCGCAGCCAGTCGAGAGAGCTGCGCGGCCACGATGTCGCCGTCCGTCTGCCGGAACTGCAGCGCCCGGATTCCGGCGGGATATGCCAGGACTCCCGTCAGTGAGGCCAAACCCAGCACCGCAACGCGAATCCAGAAGGACGCGCCGGCCAGGATGGCATCGCAACAAACGGCCGCAAATCCGAGCGGGACGAGGAAGTACCAGGGCTGAGTCGGCAGCTGTGCGGTAGCGACAAACAAAGCGAAAGCCGAAACCCCGATCGCCAGCGCAACTCCGGCGAATAGTGCGAGCTTGCGAGATCGGTTCACCTCAGGCTCTGTTAGCGCAATGATCCCGCGCTCAAGAGCCAGCAGGGCTGCACTGACAAGTAACGCCAGCCAAACGAACCGGAACCAGCGGTCAGGATGCGCGGTCAAAAACGTAAGATTGCTCAAAACGATCTGTGTGCTCAGGCCCGTCTTGCTCACCACCCACCAGTCCTGCGCCCGAAGCAAGGGCCGGACGTAAGGCACGAGCGACAATGCGGGTAGAACGCCAATTGCGAGGGCGGCCGCTCCTTTGCGCCACTCTCGATCGTTCAGAAACACGGCACCGGCAGCAACACAGAGAGCCAGCACGAGAACCGAATTCTGATAGAGCACCTGCACACTTGCAGTTGCCATCGCGGCGGCGGCAAGACCGCGCCTTACGTTCGGCCGCTGCACGAACCGCCAGACAAGCGCCATCGTCACAACGATGCACGCAGTCGCCAGTTCGTAGGCGCGAACGGAATCCCCGTAGCGAATGACGACCACGTTCAAGGCGAAGAGCGTCAGAGAGAGCACGGGCGTTCCCCGCCACATCAGCCGTCCCGCGAGCCACACGCTTCCCAGGAGGAGCAGGCCAACCACGAGACCCAGGACGCGGAGTGCGCCGTCCGTTCCCCCAAAGGTGTCGGACCAAACCCGAATTACCGAAGAGAACAGGATGGGGCAGTGATCGTGAGGAAGCGCGTTCCACATCGCTCCCACGGACGGTAGCGTGGCAATATTCGTGGCAGCAATTTCGTCCCGCCACAACCCACCGGCCCAGGTGAACGAAACCCAGTGCAGATGTATGGCGGCAATCGTGGCAAGCGTGCCGATCGCGATCGCGCACCGCGCCAGGACTCTTTCATTCGTGGTTGCTTTCACCGGGACGCCCAGAGAGTAGCTTAACCCGTCCGTCCCAGCGGGCCTGGCCGAAATGGCCGAACTGATTCCAAACCGGCACTCAAATCACCGGCGCTCAGCGCGAGTGAAGGCGACTCAAGCGCTACGGAAGCCGGTCTTGCGTCGACTGGAATCTGAGAATCTGAGGAGCGCTATGGGATGAGGTTCTCGACTGCAAACGCCTACATGGAGGGCAGGGCCTCACAGGCAGCTGGTGAAGAGGCCTGCGCACCGGCCGGGTCGAAGTGAACGGCGGCTGGCACGTCGCTGCAGAAACTGCGGTTGCCCGTCAGGCCCAGCGCCAGAGGCACGGCCGTAACCACGAACTGGCTATAACCTGGCGTGGTGCAGCCCGGCGCTAGCGTAACCGCGCTGCCAAATACCTGATACGAGAATTGATAGCCGCTCTTCTCGCTCGGAGAGGCGGTGAGCGTTGGATCCAGCATCTCGGCTGCGTCGCATGTGCCCGCCGCTCCAGCTGTGCCGCCAAGTGCGGCCAGGCTCGGCGGGAACCCGTTGAACCATGTGGAACCATACAATACCGTGGTCGTCGTGATGGTGCGAACATTAGCAACCGCGGAAGATTCATTCGCGGCGCGCTCCGCCTTTAAGAGATTGGGAATGGCGATCGCTGCGATGATCAGAATGATGGCAATTACGATGAGGAGTTCAACCAGCGAGAATCCGCGTGCAATCTTTGGGCAAGCTGGCCCGAATTTGTGGGAGCGTCGCATTTTGAGTCCGAGTCATCCCAAGTGAGAGGAATGCAAGGAGAGAGGCCGAGCCTCTCTCCTCGCAGATTGTCGTTACTATATTCCAGGCTTTGCTTCGCAAGCGGCGTCCGTGCTCGCGCCCGCACCACCGTTCGGGTCGAACACGTGGATCGCGCCGCCCTCATCCGTGCAGAACGTGCGATTGCCAGTCGTTTGCGGAACGATCGGTACAGCGTTGATCACGAACGTCGCCGAACCCGGCGTGGC
>DATGHM010000214.1:0-7667 GCA_035307985.1 Candidatus Acidiferrales bacterium | reverse complement strand
CGCCGTGCGACGTCAACGTGCTGATCACAGGCGAAACCGGCACCGGTAAAGAACTACTGGCCCGCGCGATCCATCAGATGAGCAGCCGGAGCGTGCGGCCGCTTGTCGCCTTCTCCTGCGCGAATCTTCCGGAAACCCTGGTGGAAGACGAGCTGTTCGGGCATGAAAAGGGAGCGTTCACGGGCGCCTTGGCTTTGCGTCGCGGCCGCATCGAAGCCGCGGACCAGTCGACCTTGTTTCTCGACGAAATTGGCGACCTCGCGCTTGGCCTGCAGCCCAAGCTGCTCCGCGTCCTGCAGGAACGAACGTTCGAGCGTTTGGGCAGCAACACGACGTTCAACGCCAACATTCGCGTGATCTGCGCGACGAACCAGAACCTCGAAGAGATGGTCCAGCAGGACAAGTTTCGCGAGGATCTCTATTATCGACTGAACGTCGTACAGATGCACCTTCCGCCGCTTCGAGAACGGCGCGACGACATTCCTCTGCTGGCCCAGCAATTTCTCGAGAATTCCTCCGAGCAGTTCAAGAAGAAGGCGAAGAGATTTTCGCAAGCGTCTCTCCACGCCCTCGAAGAGTACGCGTGGCCGGGAAACGTTCGCGAGCTGCAGAACGCGGTGCAACGAGCGGTGGTGCTGTCGGAAGGTCCGAGCGTGGAAGTGTGGCAACTGCCGACGGCCGTACGCAGCAGTTCGGAGCCGCCGCAACTCGCGCGTTCTTACGAGGAAGAAGTTCGCGATTTCAAGCGCAGGCTCATCCTGCGGACACTGCGCGAGTGCGGATGGCGCAAGGCGGAGAGCGCGCGCGTGCTGGGCGTCGCTCGCGGCTATTTGCACCGGCTGATCAATCAACTCGGCATCCAGGAACAGGAATCGGAAGTGGAGGTAGCGTTGGCGGTCCACGCGCTCGCCCCTCCTTCAACGCGAGTGATGTAATTTCCGAGGTTGTGGCATCATGCCTCGGATTTTCGTGAAAAACGAATTAGGTACAGTGCAATTTTCCAGCGGAAACTTTCTCGCGGAAATCTGCCTTCCATTTCTCAAATCGGCCCAAAACGCCGATGGAGGCTGGGGTTTTCGCATGGGCGCAGAAAGCCGGGTAGAGCCGACCGCATGGACAATCCTTGCGCTCGCGGGATTGGATTCCCAAGCCGAAATCGTTTCAGGTGGACTGCGCTTTCTCCGTTCGACGCAACTTCCCGATGGTTCCTGGCCTGCGTCTCCCGGGCAAACGGTTGGGTGCTGGGCGACGTCGCTTGCGTGCTGGGCGCTTGGGCACGACTCGGAGTCGCAGACAGCCCTAACGACTGGACTTCAATGGATTTGCGCGGACTGGCCAAAGGATCTGAACTTCGTTCAGCGCTTGATTCGGAGAATTCGCTCGCTCGCGAAACGAGAAGTCGTTTCGCAACAGGACGATTCGCTGCGGGGTTGGGGATGGACTCCGAACACCGCAAGCTGGGTGGAACCCACGGCTTTCGGGCTGCTTGCGGTTGACCAAGCTCCGAAGGATCTGTTGCCCGCCGGCGCGGGCGAGCGCCAGCGACTCGCTAAGTCCATGCTCTATAACCGAATGTGTCCCGGTGGCGGATGGAACTGCGGCAATCCAATGGTCTATGGAGTGGCGGGCGACCCGTCGATTCCGCAGACGGTTTGGGCGCTGCTGGCCCTTCGGAACGAGCCGAGCGGCGAACCGCAAACGTCGAGTTTGCAATGGCTTGGGAAGAGTGTGACAGGTGCGATCGGAATCGGTTCGCTGGCTCTGGCAAAGATCTGCCTGGAAACCTACGGCCGAGAATTCGTTAACGCCGAGAATAGATTTCGGGAACGCTATGAAAGAAATGGATTCCTCGGCAACGTGCCGGCGATTGCGTGGACATGCCTGGCGCTCGGTGGGCGATCGGGGAGCTGGTTGAAGCGAGGAAATACGTAATGCAGACGGCGGAAAATGCGCTGGTTCCTCCATTTCAGCGGCCGCCGTCGCAGGTGGCGATCCGGCGTGTTGCGAGCTACGAGGCGGATCTTTTCGAACTGATTTACGAGACGCTGCGCGAGTTCGTCGAGCGCGACCTGAGCGAAGAAACAGCGAATAAAACGGGCGAAATTTCTGCCGCAAAGAAATCAAGAAGCTTGATGTCTGTCCCCGGCAAGACGGTGCTGCTGAAGCCGAACTTTGTCGGATTGGACCTGCTGGGCTGCATGAACACGCATCCGGCGGTGATTGCGGCGGCGCGCGAAGGTTTTCTGAAGCTGGGGGCGGAGCGGGTGCTGATTGGCGAAGGGCCGTCGATGGACCGCGACACGGAAGCGGTGCTCGAGTCCGTGCGCTTGCGGGAATACGCGGGCCGGCTCAATGGGGGGTTCGTCGACCTGAACATCGACGACGTGCAGCGCGTGCCGCTGAAGACGCGCGCGTCGAAACTGAAGGAACTCTATTTTCCGAAGACGGTGCTGGGCGCGGATTTTGTGGTGTCGATGCCGAAGCTGAAAACGCATCACTGGGCGGGCGTGACGCTGTCGCTGAAAAACATGTTCGGGATCGTGCCAGGCGGCTGCTACGGCTGGCCGAAAAACGTGCTGCACTGGGCGGGAATCGACAACTCGATTCTGGATATCAACGCGGTGGTGCGGCCTGATTTTGCGATCGTGGACGGGATCAACGCGATGGAGGGGAATGGCCCGATTCAGGGTACGCCCAAACAGGCGAACGTGCTGGTGTTCGGCAACGATCCAGTGGCTGTGGATGCGACCTGTTGCCGGATCATGGGGCTGCGGCCGGAGAAGGTGAAGTACCTGGCGGGAGCGGGAACGCTGCTGGGTCACCTGGCGGCGCAGAAGATCGAACAGATGGGAGAATCCATCGCGACTGTGCGAACGCCATTTGCCGTGCTCGCGGACTTCGCGGGGCTGCGGGAGGACCGGGTTGGCCACAGAGGCGCAGAGAGCACAGAGAGGGAGGGACGTCCGCAGGGGCGAGGCTAGGATACAGAAGGCGGATCGGAGCTTGAGAGCTTCTGGTTGGTTCTAGTACTAGACCGAGATGGAATGTGGGATGCAGCTATCACGAGGCGACAGGTGGAGGCGCCAAGGTGTCCCTGAAAGATGACAGGGGCCGGGAGACGCAAGCCATAGCCGCGGAACGTGGAAGAAGGCCGGTGTCACCGATCGTCACCAATCGAGGCTGGAAAGCTGTTGCCGGTTGCTGGGTGGCGAAGTACAGTTAGAAGCACTTTTGTGAAAGTTTTTGCCGGACGCGAGTGTGCCCCCGCGCGAGGCTGAGGAAGCTGATTCCAGATGAGTTGGTCCGTGGGAGCCTTGGGAAGCCCAGGTTCCCTGAGAGGCGGACCGCAGGGAGAAGGAAGATGAGACGGAATCGACAGGCTGGGCAGGCGCTGTACATAACGGCGGCTTCGCTGGTGGTGCTGATGGGGTTTGCGGGACTGGCAATCGATATGGGCGCACTTCGCTACCAGAAACGCCTCCAGCAAACCGCTGCGGACGGCGCAGCGATCGCAGGTGCCACCGAGCTGCCGTACGATTCCAGCGGGGTGGGAGGGGTGGCACAGAAAGCGGCAGCGGACAATGGTTTCTCGGGTTCACTAAACACAGGATGCCCGCCACCGGCCATGACTGGCGACGTGGGCAGCGTGGCGGTGACGGTGAACAATCCCCCGTGCTCGGGACCTCACAGTGGAGACTCGAAGTACGTCGAGGCTTACGTTTCTGCGGTCCAGCCCACGTACTTCATGAAAGTGTTCGGGCACAGCAGTGAGGTCGTTGCGGCAAGGGCCGTCGCCACAATGATTGACAATAGTGGCGGATACAATGGATGTGTTTATACGCTCGGGCCTCCGGGAACGGGAATCGGCGTGACAAACAGCGGGACGCCCACGGTGACTGCACCGACTTGCGGGTTCGAAGACGGCGGAGACTGGACGACGAACGGCAAGACCGTCAATATTACTGCGGGCTCGATAGGCGTTGTCGGTGGCGATACGAACCACGGTGGTGGCTCGGTGACCTGCACGCAAACGGGCATGAGCTGTCCGCAGACTGGCATCGCGCCGGTGACTGATCCGCTGGCGTTGAGCCCGCCGTGCACTGGCTCCGCCTGCACGGGCACCAGTTCGATCAATGCTACCAATGGAAACTGCGGCAGCGGCTGCTCATTCAGTCCCGGATACTACAGCGGTATTTCTATCCAGGGTGGAACTGTCGATTTCCAGCCGGGTACGTACGTCGTCGACGGCAACTTCACCGTCAATGGGAATTCGACACTGTGCAACAGTACGAACGCGAATTGCAGCGGAATGAACACCAACCCACCCACATCTATGAATGACGGGGTCACATTCTATATCACGGGCGGCGGGAGCGTGAGCATCAATGGAACTTCGAACGTATACCTCTCGGCGCCGAACTCTGGAACTTATGCCGGCATTCTTTTTTACCAAGACCCTGCTGACACAAGCGCAGCCACTTTGAACGGCACAAACACTTCCTATTATCAGGGAGCACTATATTTCCCAACTGCCCAGCTAAACTTTGGCGGGAACCTGACGAACACCACGGCCGCGTACACGGTGATTGTCGCTGACGATCTGAAGTTTTTCGGTACGTCGAATGTCACGATCAACTCGAACTATTCGTCGCTTCCTGGCGGGGTATTCCCGATTAAGAATGCGGTCCTGGTTGAATAGGGCAACGAGGTAGGCAATGAATAAGGGAGTTCAAAAAATACGAAAGACGGCCCGGGGCCATCGTTCTTCAGAAGGCGGTCAGAGCCTTTTGGAAGTTGCGCTCCTGACTCCGATTTTGCTGTTGGTGGCGGTGGGTCTTATCGAGATTGGTCGTTACGCCTATGAAGCGATACGCGTGGCCAATGCGGCGCGGGCTGGCGTGTCGTATGGCGTTCAGGACCACTTCACGGCTGGTGACTTGCCAGGAATCACGAATGCGGCGTGCAACGATTTTGCGGGAAGCAACTCGTGTAGCTTGACTGTCACCAAGACATATCTCTGCCAATGCGACAACGCAGGGACGGTTGGGTCAGCTATCGACTGCACGACCGGAACCTGCACAGTGCCACAACGCGAAATCGTTTCGCTGCAAGTGACCGCCTCCGGCTCTTTCAGCTCGTTGTTCACCTATCCGGGGTTACCCTCGTCACTAGCCGTGACGCGCACGGCGACAATGCGAATATGGAAGTGAAGATCGTACTAAAGCACGGTTGTAGGTCGATCGGGTTGACTCGCAAAGACGAACGCGGCAGCAGCCTCGTCGAGTACGCGATCGTTTGCGTGATTTCACTGGTGATGCTGTTTGCGATCATCGATTTCGGCCGCGCTCTCTACGCATATCACTTTGTCTCGAACGCTGCACGGTCGGCGGCTCGCTGGGCTTCGGTGAATGGCTCGAACTGCACCAGTGATAACAGTTGCAGCGCTCCGATTACATGTACGGGTAGCAACTGCTCAGCATGCACGACCGGGTGTTCGTCTGCTAGTTCTGGCGACGTTCAGAATTATGTGCAGATGATCGCGCCGCCCGGCATCGACGCCAGCGCAACAGGGTGCGGAGGGTCGTCCTGTCTTTCGGCTAGCGCAACTTGGCAGGCTCCGCAATGGACCAGCCTAGCGACTTGTAGCGGTGCGATAAACTCGCCCGGATGTACCGTGCAGGTCACCGTCAATTACGTCTTCAATTTTCTCGTTCCCCTGGTGCATAACGGTTCTATCACGATGACGAGCACGTCGGAGATGGTGATCGCGCATTAGAACAGAGGCGAGAGGGAGCCGGATGCCGAGCTGAAGCCCCTTTGACTGCGCTCGGAACGAGCCGGCGCTCTGTTTAACTCTTCGAACGGTCGTGGGCAGAGAACAGCCGAGGGCGGCTGTGCTAGACCGGCAAGGCTGGCGAGGATTCCATAGTACGCAGGTAAGGGTCGGGACGGGAGGGTTGGTCCATAGCCGTCCGCGGTAGTTACCGATAATCTTCCCCCCGTTCAAGAACCTGGGTTCCCCTAGGAAAAGAAGTCGGGACAAGTGCGCTCCGGGTGCCTTTTTGGGACTCCGGGGAATGGAATGGCGCATGCAGTAGGTGGGTCAGGGCCCCTTACAGAGACGCGTGGGTGTGACCGAATGATGACGAGGGCGGAATTGCGAGCAGGGTCCGGCACCGGGCGGGCAAGGGCAAAGGAGCGAGGCTCCGAAATCCTGGAAATGGCGTTTATCCTGCCGCTCCTGCTTACGTTGTTGATCGGGATTTTCTGGGTGTCGCGGGCTTACAACATCTATTCGACGATCACGCGGGCGGCGAGAGAGGGAGCGCGGGTGGGGGTGAGCCCGACGTGTTCGACGTGTGGGAGCACATTCCCGACGAGCGCGACGGTAACGGCAGCCGTGAAGAATGCGATGTCGGCTTCAGGCCTGGCGACGTCGGGCACGGGAATCTCGGTGAACGTGCAGCAGCACCAAGTGCTGAATCTGGACGCGAACAATCCGGCGGCGTTGTGGACGGTGGTGACGGTGACTTACCCATTCAAGTTCGTTCTTCCGTTCACCTCGATGAACGGAGCGACGGTCACCATGAGCACCAAAGCGCAGATGGTGGAAGAGCAATGATCCGACGATGGGTGCGCGGGTCTGGGATCTTACCGAGGAGTCTGCGTTCGAGCGAGGGTTCGCAGATACTGGAATTCGCGCTGGCCGCGCCGTTCCTGATCGTGGTGGTGATCGGGATCATCGATTTCGCGAGCGTCTACAGCCTGAAACAGAAATTGAATAACGCCGCGCGCGAAGGGGCGAGATACGGTGCGTCGCAGGAGCTGGCAAACCTGGACAGCACGCAGGCCAGCGCCATAGGGAATGTGGTTTCAAACTACATGACGAATGCGGGGTTGACGCAGTGCGCGGTCGGCAGCGCGTCAGGCGGACCTACGGACTATACGTTCGGTGCGTCAGGCAAAGGCTGCGGCAGCTTCAAGCTGGAAGTGAATCGCGCCGTGCCGGTGACGCTAAACGGAACGGCATACCTCGCGACAAAGGTGACGATCACGTATCCGGTCAACTGGTCGATCGGAACCGTCATGAAATTGTTTTTGCCCAGTTCGACATTGAAATCGGCCCTTCCCTCGACTGTGGCCACGGACGCCACGATAGAGAACATCAACTAGGAGCGAATGGCGATGCGAGCGGAACGGAATTCAGGCGCAACCGCGAGGGCCGAGCGGGGATCGACGCTCTACATTGTGGCGGCGTCGCTGGTCGCTCTTCTTCTGCTGGGCGGTCTGGCGATCGATTTAGGCTGGCTATATCTGGGAAGGACCGAGGCACAGCGCGCTGCGGATGCCGCGGCACTGGCCGGGGCGCAGCAGTTCGTGGAGTCGACGTTTACGACCGGAGGAATCTCGCAAGCGGCGGTGACGACCCTGGCGGACAATGCGGCGGTCAGCGTGGCACAGCAGAACAAGGTGGGCGGGCAGGTGCTGGCGAGTAGCGACGTCACGGCCGGGCCGCCGGATTTTTCGAGGGCCGGGAACCCGCTGATCACCGTCACAGTGTCGAAATCGATTCCGACGTTTTTCATGAGAGTCGTCGGGAAAAATTCCGTCACCGTGGGGGCGAGCGCGACGGCGGAAGCGTACGACCCGCGCAGCACGGGCACAGG
>DATGHM010000213.1:0-26188 GCA_035307985.1 Candidatus Acidiferrales bacterium | reverse complement strand
CGCCTGGGATTCGATCTCTTTGTGTAATTTTACCTGACCTGCGTCTCCGCCCCAGCACGTGCCCGGCGATCTGTGTCGAGATGATCGATACCGCTCGGTTCCATTTCGTGGTAACTCTTTAGCATGAAGATTCTCACCGCGACGGAAATGAGGGAAGTCGACCGGCTCACCACAGAGCGCTACGGCATTCCGAGCCTCACGCTGATGGAGAACGCCGGCCGCAGCGTCGCCGAATTCATTCGCGACCGCTTCCCGCATCTCGAGCGCCGCCGCATCGTCGTCCTTTGCGGCAAGGGGAACAACGGCGGCGACGGCTTCGTCGTCGCGCGCCAATTGCAAAAGATGGGCGCGAAACCGGTCGTGCTGCTCGTTGCGAAGCCGGAAGAAATAAAGGGCGGAGCGGCAAAGAATCTCATTCGCCTGAAGCGAAGCGTGAAAGTGCAAGCCGTTGCGGATGATGCGTTGCGCTCCACCTTGCGCGACCAGACGATTAATCGCGCCCAGTCGAGCAAGGAAAACCCGATCATTATCGACGCGCTTCTTGGCACAGGAATTCGCGGGGCCGTGCACGGCGCGATGGCAAAAGCCATCGGCTGGATCAATGACGAGTCCCCGGGCGCTGTCGTAATCTCGGTTGATATTCCCTCCGGTTTGGATTCGGACACAGGCGAAGTTCACGGCACAGCTGTTGCTGCAAACCACACGGTCACTTTCACCGCCCCGAAGCGTGGCATGGTTTTGGGCGATGCGAGCCGCGCCGTGGGTCAGCTCGTTGTGTGTGACATCGGTTCGCCTCCCGAGCTGATCGATGAAGTTGGCAAAGGCGATTTGAGCTGGTCGGAGCCGCGTGAATTCTGCTCGAAATTTGCCGCTCCGCGCGCCCCCGGAGGTAACAAGGGCGACTACGGCCACGCGCTGATCGTGGCAGGCTCGGTCGGCAAGACCGGCGCAGCGGTGCTGGCGTCGTGGGCCGCGTTGCGGGTCGGAGCCGGACTCGTCACAGTCGCTACGCCAGAGCCCGCGCTGTCAATTATTGCGATGCACACGCCCGAAGTCATGACCGAGCCGCTTGCGGCGACGACCGCCGGCACGATCTCGCCCCACAGTCTCGACGGCGGCCACTTCGATTCGATTGCAGAAGGGAAGCGAGTGATTGGAATCGGTCCGGGCCTGACCACGAACGATCAGACGCAGGAATTCGTACACAAAGTGGTCGGACGTCGATCGACGCCGATCATCCTGGATGCCGATGGCCTCAACGCCTTCGCTGGCCGCGCCCTCGAATTGAAAAATCCGAATGGCCTCCTCGGCCTCACACCGCACCCCGGCGAAATGGCGCGCCTTCTCGGCTCTTCGATCAAAGATGTGCAGGCGAATCGTGTTGAGATCGCCCTGAAAGCGGCCGCGGATTGGAACGCGGTCGTGGTGCTCAAGGGGCATCAGACTGTGATTGCCTCTCCGAGTGGCCAAGCGTTCATCAATTCCACGGGAAATCCCGGCATGGGCACGGGCGGCACGGGCGACGCCCTCACCGGAATGCTGTCGGGACTCGTCGCTCAATTCGGACGCGGGCTCGACTATTCCGGCTACGCGCATCTCCTTGCCTTTGGCGTATATCTCCACGGCCTCGCGGGCGACATCGCTTACGCCGACCACGACGAAGCGCCGCTTATGGCCTCCGACCTGATTTATGCGATTCCTCGTGCCTACCAGCGGTTTTATTCCGAGTGCGGCCGTGGCTAGCCGCGAAATCGTCACACATTCGTCCGACGAAACCATCGAGCGCGGCCGCGAAATCGGCACGAGTCTCGAGCCGCCGGTTCTGATTCTCCTTTCCGGCGAGCTCGGGGTAGGGAAGACGACGCTGACGAAAGGGATCGTCAGCGGGCTCGGTGCCGCGCGGGAAGAAGATGTCACCAGCCCCACGTTCACTCTGGTTCACAAGTATCAGGGACGCGCCCGCGTTTATCATGTGGATCTCTATCGCATCTCCGGCTTCCACGATCTCGAAACGCTCGGCCTCGAGGATCTGTTTTCCGAAGATGCCGTGGTCATCGTCGAATGGCCAGACCGCCTGACCCTCCGAACCGATTGGCCCATTCTCCGCATTGGACTCGAACACGTCTCCGAAGACGCTCGCCGCATCCGGCTCGAAACCGTAGCCTCCGGCTAGGAACGCCTTCGTCTTCCCCAGAAGCATGGAGGCTCACGGCCGGCCGGAAGTCGCGCGGGTCCGAATGAAACCGCCTCAAGCCGAAGCGGATGTTTTGCTCTCTTGCATGTGCCCTCTCGCAACCACCTGAAGATTCAATATGCCACACCACTTCGTGACAAAGGTGTAAACGAAACTGCGCCCTTCACAAAATCCACCTCCGTGTAGACCTTCGTAGTGGCCATATCCTGTAAATAGCCTACAACTTGGCGCGAAGCTGTCTCGATTACGTCTCCGCTATCTCCTACAAAGACGAACCTGCCATCTCGGCTATGTGTGACCCAAGGTCCGGCGGCGGTATAATCATGATTCAACCGTATGGAGGCGATCTTGGTCGGAGCCGTTTCGGGCAGTGTTGTAACATCAAAGACATGCACGTAATTGTTGAATAGGTCGACCAAGTATATCTCCCGTCCGTCCGGGGACAGAGAAATACCGTGGCTGCACGTCGTATATACGTGACATTGAAATTGGTCGAATCCCTGCACCTGAACCTTGTAGATAATGTGACCGGTGTTGATATCGCCGACTTCGAATCCGTCCAGGCCAAAAGGAACGATGTAGGCGTATCTCTCTGCCGCATCGATCGTAAATGGACGTGTTTCAGCGTTTAGCTGCGGACCTATCTTTCTAATGATCGAACCACTCGGTATGGCCGCTTCCACAAGATAGTTATTTCCTGAACCATCCGTCTCCTGACGCGTAGAACCCATATAAACGTGAGTGCCAGCTGCATTAACAATGGTGTTGTGAGGAGCATCTTCTCTGCTGTCGATTGATCCGGTTACATTGCCCGTTACAGTGTCGATCACCAGCCACCGTGAGTGTGTGTAATCCCCCTCGCCGGTCGGCATATATAGAGTCCTTCCGTCCGGTGAAATTGAAGGGCTGTCAATTCCTTGTGTTATTACCTTATTCCAGACGATTTGCTCGGTGATAAGGTTGAACTTCATCAGAAATGGCGTGCATGCATCCGGTGCCGTGCAACCGTAACTGACATACATCATGTCGTCCACTTTAGAGGCGACCACTCCTCTGATTTCTTCGGTCGACGTTCCGAGCGTGATCCGCTTGATCAACGGAAAGTTGATTGTATCTATGTCGTAAATGGAGACTACAGGTCCTCTATTGAGCACATATAATCTGGCCGCTGCAGTCGTTGGTTGCGGCGGTGCGGAAACGGGGACATCGATGTTGAAACTTCCGGATGTCGCCGTCGCGCTATTCAACATCCCGCTGGCAGTCGCTATCGCATTGAGGGTGGTCGTTTGGCTCACCAAGATCCCGCCGCTGTATTGGGTCGAGGAGGCAGTCGGTGTACTTCCATCGGTCGTATAATGAATCTTCGCTCCCGCGGTTAGGTCTGAGATCGTGACCGTATGCGGCGCGGTGTATGTGCCCCCGTCAGGACTGAAGACCGGCGTCGCCGCCCGCTGTGAGGCCCGTGTGACCGCGATTCCTGGGACATATGTCCAGGCCAGGATGTCTTGCGTCGCTCCTAAGCTGCCGGTCCCAGCCGTGAAGCCCACGTAGGCTGTATTTGCACCGACCAACGAAGGAATATTGACGGCCGCAGACGTTCGGAACTGCGCTCCTGCAGCGGGATCGGTGATCGTCCAAATCAGCGTTCTGCCATCATAGGTCATATGCACGTTCATGACGTCGCCGCTGTGGAGATTGACACCCGAGCCCGTCATGTCTGAAGCGGGCATGGCTGGATAGACTCCATTGGTGAACAGTCCTGTTGAGTCAAGCCCTTCGCCGGCATTGTTGCACAGGTCGAACTTTACAGCCGCGCTCAGGCCGATTCGGCTGTAGCCGAGACCTCCGCCTCCACGGCCTACGGCTGCCGCACTCTCGCGCTGGATGGTGAATGTAAACCCGTCCCCGTAGGCACGGGTCAGTTGGAAGCTGAAATCGTTGGTGAAGGACTGCACATTGACGAGCGTATTGCGGAATGCGCTGGCGGTCTCTCCTGGCCCTCCGTCGGTCAGCCGTAGGCGGGACCCTACGGTTTGAGCGTTGCCATTTAATGTCAGCGTGGTCTGTTGAACCGAATAATGATTCGCGGCATCAGACGGCATTACGCACACCGAGACTGTGACAGCTGCTAACAGCGTCAGATAAAGTACGGCGAAATATTTCGTTTTAGTCACTGGTAAAGCGTTGGTGGTTTGCATGGTCTTCAACTCTTTTACAGAAGCGAGAACGGATCAGGCTCGTCCACTTCTTTGGGATTTGCTTCCTTTACTAACCGTAGTTTCTAGCTGCATCGAACTTAGGGCTGTGCCAGACAGGACACTTGAAAATTATGTGTCGCGTTGAATAAGTGACAAGAAAGAACGGTTCGGGGCGGGAGAAGTCTTACGAGGACGCCACCGTAGAATGTTCCAACTATCGAACTGAATTCGCGCCTGAGGATTGCGACGCCTACCCGTTCATTTGTGATGTTCGGAAAAAAGAACTTGCTGCAAGACTGGCCTTAAAAACTATATGCCTTCTTTGTTGAACGCTCACACCATCGTTCGGGAACCGCTTCCCAATCGCGCTCGCTAGGGCAGGGGACTCCTCGTCTCCGCCGGCATCGAAGCCTGACGTGAGCATTGCCGTCGTTACTCCTTGGATCGGCGTTCTCGGGCTAGCCCAAAGCCATGATGTGGAAGCCGGCGTCTACGAAGAGAATGTTGCCGGTGACGCCGCGGCCGAGGTCGCTGCCGAGGAAGACGGCGGCGTCGGCGACTTCGGCGATGTCGGTATTACGGCGCAGCGGCGCGTGCTGCGGGATGAAATCCTGAATTTTCGAGAAGTCCTTGATGCCGCGCGCGGAAATGGTCTTGATGGGGCCGGCAGAAATCGCGTTGACGCGGATATTCTGCGCGCCCAGCTCGCTGGCGAGGTATTTCACTTCGGCTTCGAGCGCCGCCTTCGCGACCCCCATCACGTTGTAGTTTGTGACGACGCGCGTCGATCCAAGATATGTGAGCGTCATGATCGACCCGCCGCCGGTCATGAGCGGCACGAGAGCCTTCGTGACTGCAACCAGTGAGTAGGCACTCACGTCGAGCGCCATCTTGAATCCGTCGCGCGACGTGTTCACGAACGGTTGGCCCAGATCCTCACGATTGGCGAAGGCCAGGCTATGGACGACCACGTCGAGCTTGCGGCCACCACTCTGCAGCGCTTGCGCGAGCTGGTCGATGTCAGATTGCTGCTGGACGTCGCAGGGAAGAAGCGCCGCGGCGCCAAGTTGCTGGCCGAGCTCTTCGACGGTGGGCTTGGCGCGCTCGTTTTGATACGTGAGCAGAAGCGTGGCGCCTTCGCGGACGAAGGCTTTGGCGATAGCGTAGGCGATGCTCCATTGGTTCCACACGCCCAGAACGATTGCGGTTTTTCCTTCCATTAGCTTCGACATGGTCCGCCATTTTACCCGGATTTAGACTCAAATGGCGGCGCCTTTGAGTCCGGCAACCCCCGCCTGCGCGAAATGCCCGTTCCGGGTCGTTTAGCCCGTCTCAGGGTGCATCTAGATTAAGGAAGTTAATCTTCGGGAAGCAGGTTTCCTTCGCCGCAGTTTCGCCTTGAAGCGATACCACGAATCACCCTTCACCGCAGGAGGCGGAAGATCTGGCGAAGCAACTCCTCGATGAGCGGCCAAAGCGCGGCGAGGATGCCGACCGTGGCGGCTGCCTTTTTGGTTCTGGCGCGGCCTTCGTCAGGCAGCGCGGTTGGCGATCGATTCGGCTGATGGCGCGCGCAGAAGCCGTTATCGAGCGCCTGCTGGTAGCACCTTTCGCCACCTGGGCCTAAATACAGGCACAGTGGGCGGCTCGTGGACTGCCTTGCCGGAAATTGATCGCCTGGAAATTGGCTGGTCGATGCCTGGGCGATCGAAGACGGGTTGGAGGCGTCGAAGCCCCACTCGTCTGGCTGCGTGTTTTCGTTCGAGGCATTGACCACTTCGCGCCGTTCCATTGCGCCTCACTTTTCCCGTCGTTAGAGTGAAAGGATAGCGCCATAGGCCTGAATGTCGGAAATCCGCACCGCACCGTCGTCCGCCCATCCAGCCCGGATGAAGCTGGAGCCGTATTCCGCCGAAATCCAGCTCGGGAAGCTGTCGCTGGGCCTGGACAACATCCATTATGACGTCTATCTGAGTCCCCGATTCGTCGAGTTCAGCCACAAATACCTCTCCGATCTGGTGCGCCAGGTCGTGAACCTGCCTTTCGGATACGGCAGAGAACGCAAGCAGCCCAGCGGCTCTCCGGAGCACGGGGCGTTCCGAAGAATGCTTACTGAGGTTCTGCAGGAGTCGCTGACCCGCGCAAAATTCCAAGGATCGATCGAGACAGATATTTTGCATCAACTGGCTCTCCTGAAGCACGTCAGCCAGGAAGTCAGCAACCAATTTGCCAGCATCCTGGTTGAATGCAAAGATTGGATCCGGTCGCGCGGTGAGCTGTTCGAGCACAGCGAGCAGGCGCATGTGCTGCGGTCGAAGATTGAGGAAACGCAGGCGGAGCGGAAGAACGTGATCCGGCAGGTGGGCGACACGCTGTGCCGCATGTGGCGGGAGATCGAGGAGGGGTCGATCGGGAAGTCGAGACGGGCGCTGTTTGGCGACGACTTCCACGACCAGTACGGGCTTCTGCAGAACAGGCTTCTGTTCGTCGACGGCGGCAATGACGATCACGTCTTGCTCGAGCACTACGTCCTGCTCGGCAATTTCCTGAACGATCCCGATCGCCTCGAGGTTTTCGATTCGCTCCTGCTGGATTTTGTGCGCGAGTTTATCGTTCCCGACGAAAACGCCGAGGAATTGAGCGGGGCGCGAAAGACGCACGAGCGGCTGCTGGAGCGCGCCCGATCGCTGCGCTCGGAGCTTGCGCGCAGCGAGCAGGAGTTCGAGGAGAGCGCGGGGCAAAGCGCGGATTCCGATGGTTTTCCGCGGCTGTTCCGCCGTCATACGGGACCGGCCGGTAAGGGCGGGAAGGAACTCGACCACTTGCGCCGGAGATTGGCAGCGCTGGAAGAGGAACTCGAGAAACTGGCTCCGCAGATCGAATCGGCGAAACGGCGCGTGGACTTTCTGGCGTCGGAATACCGCAGCAGCCTGGGCGATTACCTGAATCGTCCGGAGAACGCGCGACGCCTGTTTGACGCGCACGCGGGATCGAGGACGAACGAGGGAACGCCCGAGAACCGCGAACGGCTCCTTGACGAATGGATGCACCGGCTGGAGGAGCGCGATCTGCTGTTCCACGTTCTGGCGGGCTACGAGCTCCGAAACATTCATGCGTTCTACTGCCCGCCGATCCACTTGCAACAATTGAAGAAGGCGCTCGTGAGCCGGGATGAGGCGAAGCGCGTGGAGCAGATTCTGGAGCAGTTTCCGGCGCGCAAGCTGTCGATGAAAAAGCTGGACGATTCGTCGCGTGCGATCCGGCGGCGTTCGCAGGAGGAAACGCGGGCCGCCTGCCTGCAGTTCGGCGAGGACCTGATGCGCTTGCGGCGCGACCGGAGGAACTACCAGCACGTGGCTGCGTGGATGGAACGGATCCACCTGGTCCGTTCGGAGCGAACGCGCGAAACTTCGCGCGCAAACAAGAGCCTCTACGAGTTTCTGCACCCGGATGAAAACCGGCCCGCGGAAGACCCGATCCTCAACCACACGATCATCAAGGCGGACGTGCGCGGCTCGACGGGAATCACGAAGGATCTGCTGACGCGCGGGATGAATCCGGCGTCGCACTTCAGCATGAATTTGCACGAGCCGGTGAAGCGGATGCTCGAACGCTACGGTGCGTCGACCGTCTTTATCGAAGGCGACGCGATCATTCTGGCGATCTACGAAAACGAGTCGACGCGCGCGACGCGCAGAGCCGTGGCAAAGGCGTGCGTTCTGGCGCGGGAAATTCTGGCGGTCACGGGCGCCTACAACGTTCGCGCGAAGGTCGCCGATCTTCCGCCGCTCGAGATCGGGGTGGGCGTGGCGTTCCAGGATTCGGCGCCGGCGCTGTGGATGGACGGCGACTCGCGGATCATGATCTCTCGCGCGCTGAACCTCTCGGATCGCCTTTCCAGCTGCACGAAAATCACGAAGCGGCTGTTCGAGAAGAATCCATCACCCTTCAACGTGTTTGTCTTCCAGACATTGATGGAGGACGCGGGCGCGGATGAAGGAGAGGAGTTGCTGGTTCGCTACAACCTGAACGGGATCGAGCTCAACGAAGAGGGATTTCAGAAGCTGGATGCCGAAATCTCGCTCACGCCGATGAGCGGCAACTTCGTGTTGCCGTGGGGCAAGGAGAAGGTCCAGCTCTTTTTCGGCGAGGTGCCGTTCGGCGAGTCGCTCGAGCCGGTGGTCGTTCGGAAGGGATTTGTACGCCAGCTCCTTCCCGGGGGAAAGGTGGGTGCGCAGGGAACTCGCGCATACTACGAGTTGTGCACTGACGCCAAATTGCTGGAGATCGCGCGGAAAAAGTGCTCAACGCGCAATCATGCCTGAGCCGTGCGGGACCACGTTCGTGGACCGGTCTCACACGCGTAACCCTCATATGTTCTGTCATTTACAAACTTCTCGCCGAAGCTCAGGGGGATCAGGTATTGGCGTGAGCGGCCGGCAAAGATAAATTTGAGATGTGCTGCGCCGCTCGAAGCGGCCACAGTACGCGATGGGCTCGGCGCGCAGAAGATTTCACCTGCGGGATCGTCTTACGCTTGGAACACGCCTTCGCCCGCGTGCGACTCAGTCCGATAATCCTCCGATTTGGATCTCGAAGCGCCTGAGGAGACTTCCGGTGTCGTGGTCCACCTGTGCAGTCGCGAGCTGATAACTGACTTCGGCCTGTACGAGCGCTACCTGTGCCTGGGTGAGTTCGGTCTGCGCTTCCAGAACAAAGAAAACGGTTTCGGCTCCGAGTTCATATTTGTGTTGGTCGGCCTGGAGCGTTTTCTGAGCCAGATCGAGCGCCACTTTCGCAGCCTGCATCGAGAGCTTCGATTCCTCGAGCGCGTGAACGGCATTCGTGACGCCGAGCGTGATCTCTTCCTGGAGCAGCCGGTCGGAGTAGAGGTCGGCGCGTTTGGAGGCCAGTGCGTCGCCCATTGCCGCTTGTGCCTGATGATTGCGGAACGGATATTTCAGCGTGACCCCGAACTCGTACGTCGGATAGCCAAAGCCGAACATCTGGTTGATGGCGCTTCCGTACGTGCCGGCTTCGAGACTGCCGTTCGCGAGGCCGGTGTTCAAACCGCTCGTCAAATACCTTCCGGTGAGCGAGAGATCAGGTTCCAGGCCGTTATGTGCAAGGCGAACGTTGACGTCGTCGCTGGCCAGTTGCTGGCGCATGGATTCGATTTCCGGGCGGTAATCCAGGGCTTTCTGGAGCGCGGTGGGAATATCGATGGACATCAAAGCGCCGGTGGGGTCGGGCTTATCGGTCAGATTCAAGTCGAGCGCGCGGATATTCGGATCGATGTCGGCTCCCAGGTCGCGACGTAACTGGTCCTCCTGCTGCTCTAGGAAATACTCGGCCTGGATCACGGACACTCGGCGGGAAGCCACTTGCGATTCCGAACGAAAGATATCGAGAGGCGGCAAGGCGCCGAGTTCCAAGGCGTGCTTGTCATGATCGTAGCTTTTCTGCGCTTCATCAAGCGACTCGCGCTGAACGGTGAGGTTTTCCTGCGCTTGAATGACGTTCCAATAGTCCTGGATGACTTTCAGCAGGACGTCGTTGACCCTGCCTTCAAATGTGCTTCGAGATTGCGCCAGGCCGCGTTGGGCCACCACGATCGGCGCGCGGTTCACAAGCAGCCCTCTTCCTTTCAGCAGCGGTTGAGTGAGGTCAAACTCCAGCGCAGTCGAGAACACAGGGCTGAAGAAATAGAAGTTCGATGTGCCCTTGAACGAGTTGAACGTTGCTTGGAAGCTCGTGCCGGTTTCCAGCATTTGCGTGAGACCTACCTGAGTGACTTGGTCAAGCGAGTTAATCGTGGGCGGGCCGCCGAATAGTTGCGAGTAGGCATTCTCGTGCTGGCGCGTGGAGTTGAAGGAAGCCGACGCATTCGTATCGAATGGCGCGAGAGCACGCTCCACCGCATTCCGCGCGGTTTCCACCGGTTGTTCGTCGACGCGAATGTCGGTGTTGTTGGCCAGCGCGAGGCGAATGGCGTCGTCAAGAGACAACGTCAGCTTGCCGTCGACGACGTGGTCGAGAAAGCCGGTGGTCGGCCGAAGCGGCACAGCCTGACGCGCGTGTTCCTCAAACGCAAACGCGGGCGGGCCAGCCGGAGCGCGCGGCGTGATCTGCGCAGCGACCGGAAACGCAAACGCGACGAGCAGGTTGATGCATGCCAGGTGCCGGCACACGGTTCCCATGTTTTCCCCCAGAAATGAAACTTGGCCGGCCGCTGTCCGCTATTCGTAACGAATCGCTTCGACCGGATCGAGGCGAGCGGCCTTCACAGCCGGATAGATGCCGAAAATGAGACCTACCGAAATCGAAACGAGGAACGCCAGCAGGATCGACCCGGCAGTCACGATGGTGGACCAGCCCGCCAGTAATGCGATCAGCCGCGACATCCCGAAGCCAAAGAAAATTCCAAGCAGTCCGCCGGCGAAGGAAATCAGAACGGCTTCGACGACGAATTGGCGCACGATGTCCGATTGGCGGGCCCCGACGGCGCGGCGAACGCCGATCTCTCGCGTCCGCTCGAGGATGCTGGCAAGCATGATGTTCATGATTCCGATGCCGCCCACGAGCAGGGAAATCGAGGCGATGGCGACCATCACGGTGTTGAAGAGGCGCTCGGTGCGACGTTGCTCTGCAAGCAGTTCAGCAGGGACGATCACGCTGAAGTCACCGGCGTTGTGGTGCGAAACATTCAGGAGGCTGCGAACGACGTCGGCCGTCCTGGGCGAGTCGTCGGCGGAAGCGAGCTGAAGATAGATACCGTCAATTTCGTCTTTGAGATAACTCTGGGAGTCCGCCAGCCTCATCACCACAGTGTTCAGAGGTGCATAAACGAGATTGTTCGAATCCTGGTTCGGCAGGCCGGCGATTTCCGTTTGTGCCGAAAGTTGCGGCGCGACGACGCCAATGACGTGAAGCCATTGATTGTCTACCTTCACGTATTTGCCGATCGGGTCGGCCGAGCCAAACAGGCTGAGCTTTGCTGCCGAGCCGAGCACGCACACGGGAGCGGCCGCGGCGTTTTCGTCCGCATCGAAGAAGCGGCCTTCGACGGCCCGAAAACCGGCGATCTCTTCGTAGGCAGGGCTCACGCCGTAAACGACGGGCGAGTCCTGCTGCGGTTTGGGAATCCATTCCGAAGGCGCGAAGCGCTTACGTGGCGTCGCTTCGACGATCCCGCCCACATCCTTGCGGATCGCGCGATAATCGTCGAAGGTAAGTCCCGGAGAGTTACGGCGGATTTTCTGCAGGGCCGCGTCGTTTGCGGCTTCCTTTGCTTCGATGATCAGGTTGCGCACGCCCATCTGCTGGATGAACGCCATCACTTTCTGTTGCGCGCCGGCGCCGATCGACAACATCGAAACCACGGCGGCCACGCCGAAGATCATGCCGAGCATGGTGAGCAGAGAACGCAGCTTGTGGCTGAACAAATTCTCCAGGCCGAGCTGAAAATCGGGAACGTATTGACGGAAGCTTCTGCGGTATTCGATGCGCAGGCTCGGAATCTGGCCCGCCTTCGCGCTCACCGGAGGCCGACTCCGCCGGCGACCGGCTTTTCGCTGCCTGAGCGGCTCTGCTCTGGATTGACGAGTGCGACTTCCGTTCCAACCTTCAGGCCCTCGACGATGGCGCCTCCCTCCGTCAAATAGCGAATCGTGATTTGCCGCGGCTGGAAACCGTCGCCGGTCTTGACGTAAACCTCCGGCTTGCTCTCCATATGGAACACTGCCTGCTGCGGAATGGAAAGCGCGCGATCCAGGTGGTCGCCAAAGATCACGACGTGCGCGGAAAAACCGGGGCGCAGGTTAGGATCAGGGTGGTCTAGCGCGAGCGTGACATCGAAGTTGTGGCTGGGATCGTCGAACCACATGTTCGACACCATTCCGGCTACGGATTCAACCTTCGCGTGAAACGTCGACCCTGGGAGGGCATCCACGCGAACCTCGGCCGTTTGTCCCTGCTTGACGCTCGCGCGCTCGCTTTCTTTCACTTTCGCGTTGATTTCCATGTGGCCCAGATCAATCACTTCGGCTACGACGCTGCCGGGGTACGTCTGGTCGCCCTCCTGATAGGGTGGCAGGGTCATGCCTCCCCAGAAGAATCCGCCGCTTGCATTCTCGTTTTCACGAACGACGACGAGGCCATCGATCGGCGAGCGCACCTGCATGTTCTGGATGTTTTTCTCCGCTTGCGCGATGGCAAGCTGCGCTTTCCGCTTCTTTTCCTCGGCCACGTCGATGCCGGCTTGGTTCGAGGCGCCGTGCGATTGAATATCCTGCTGGAGCTGCGCGAGCGCTCGCTTGGCTTCCTGCAGCGTCAGGAGGTTCTTCTTGCCGTCGATCGTACTAAGGATCGGGTTCTTGCTCACGTCGAGTTCCGCCTGGCGCACGTCGAATTTCGCTTTGAGGAGTGCCGTTTGATCCTGGGCCGTCTGGACGGCGGCGTCGTCCCTGGCCTTTACGATTTCCTGTTGCGCCTGCGCAAAATCGGAGCGGCTCTGCGCAAGCTTGTATTCCTGCTCGCTCGGGTCAAAGGCGACTACGACGTCGCCGGCCTTTATGGGCGCACCCGTTTTCAGAAGATGAACGATCTGAAGTGTGCCGCCCGCGACGGGAGGGGCGACGGCAGGGGCCGTTCGCGTGGTGCGGAGCTCGCCGGTCGTGTCAACCTGAAGCTGGAAGTCGACTTGCTTGACCCTCGCAACGGGAATGTCGCGGCTCGCCGCCTGCAACCCTTCTCGGGATGAGCAAGCCGCCAGGGCGGTTCCCAGGGAAAGGGACAGAGCGATCAGCAGGACTGGGCCGTTTCGCTTCATCACAATGTGCTATCGTGCTGCTGTCGGATCCTCGAGCGCGACTCGTTCTCCCGGCTCAACTCCTTTGGCAATGAGAAGCTGATCGCCGCTTCGGCGCGCGACTCCGACCGGACGTTCCGAAAACTTCCGGCCTTCCAGAACGTAGGCGACGGTCTCTCCAGCGTCATGAAACAGCGCCTGCGAAGGAATGATGATTCCGCCGTGCACATGATCGGTCGCGATGCGCAGGTTGGCCTGCATTCCCGGGCGCAACCGCGGGTCCGTGTGGTCGAATGCAATTTGAACGGTGAAATTTCTTGGGAAAGGCCAGCCCGCGGTGAAATCCGTGCTCGCTGTCGTGCTGATTTGCGCGATATGTCCCATGAATTCACGATCGGGAATCGCGTCTGCCCGAATGGTGAGGGGCTGACCCACCTGAATCCGTCCACGCTCAACTTCGTCCACGCGCGCCGCGATTTGAAGAGTGGAAAGGTCCGGCAACTCGGCGACTGCAGCTCCGGGCCACGCGCGGTCGCCCGGCTTGAAGGGCGCGCCATTCCCGATAAATCCCGAAGCGCGCCAGTTGTTCAGCACGGTAACGATGCCGTCGGTCGGCGCGTTCAAGACAAGGACAGACAGAGCACGCTGGGTGCGGCGAACGTCGAAAAGCGCCTGATCGTGTTTCTGACGCTTGCTCTCAACGTCGGCGGCGTCGGAAGCTTTGTCGGCGCTCAGCTTTGCTTCCGCCTCCTTGAGCTTCTGCTCGGCATCGGCGAGCTTCAGTTCGGCTTCCTGGCCGTCGATCGCCGAAAGAATTTCGCGCTTGCTGGCGTCGAGTTTCGCCGACTCGACGTCGTAGCGCGCCTTCATCAGATCGGTAAGATCCTGCTCCTCCTTCAGGCGGGCTTTGGCGCGCGACTGATCGATTTCAGCATCGGCGGATTTGAGGTCCGTCTGGTCCTGGGCCAGCATTTGTTTGGGATTCGTGGTATCGAACGCGACGACGACGTCGCCCCTCTTTACCGGAGTGCCGCTCGGCGTGATTTTCAGGATCTGCAGCTCGCCCGCTTCATAGGGAGCCGTGATGATTGTGGACTTCAAAGTCTTGACGTCACCGCGAAGCTCGAGGTAATCGGTGAAATCCCCGCGCTCGACGAGAGCCGTGGGAATCTTCGGCGCAGAGTTGGTCAGACGGAAGGCCCCAAAAACCAGCAGCGCGGCGGCGAGCGCCGAACAAACTGCCAACGTCCGCTTCCGGCGGGTCCGAAAATAATTGGCTCGTGACATGTCGCTCAGAAAGTCCCTGCGTTCGTGGGACCCGTGGCGTCCCGTTTCACGATGTCGCCCGCCTTCAGCCCCGACTCAATTACTACGTCGAGATCGTTGCGCGGCCCGGTTTCCACTCGTCGATCCGCGAAATCAGCGCCGTCGCGGACTCGGACGTAATCGTGTGCATCTTTGCTTTCGACGCTCTGGATCGGCACCACGAGCGCTTTTTTGAGATCGTCGAGCTCGACGTCTACTGCCGCTGAAAGATCGGGCATCAACTTCGGATTGTTTCCGTCGATGACAAACGTAGCCGAGAAGGTGCGAACTTTGTCGGAAAACTGCGCCGCATGCGCCAGTGGTGAGAGTTCCTCGAGCCGGCCCGAAAATACCAGCGCCGGATACGCGTCAAGATAAACGCGAGCGCGCTGCCCGACGTGCAAACTGAGAAAATCGGCCTGGTTCACCGGAACGGACACGTTCATCTGCGACGGGTCCACAACTTTCATGAATGGCAGCCCCGGCCGCACTTCGTCTCCCTCTTGGACTTCACCCATTCTGCTGCCGGTCCACACTATGTTCAGGACAACTACGCCATCCATGGGCGAGACGAGCCGCATTTTTCTCGCGTTCGATTCGGCGTAGAGCATCGTTTCCTTGGCCCGGTCCGCCTGGATTGCGAGCGATCGAATGTCCGCGGCGGCAGCTTCGCGCTTCAATGTGAATGTCTGCTGAAGCTGTTTCAGCGTCGCTTCCGCCTCCGACAACTTCTCGACGTTCTTCTCGGCGTCGATGTGCGACACGATGTCGTTCTTGGACACCTCGAGACGGGCCTTTTGCAGGTCATCCGCAGCCTGCTTCAGTTCGGTTTCGTCCTTGGCCCGGGCGGCGGCTTCGGCGGCGCGCTTTTCTTTGAGCTGGTCGACCAAGTCCTGGTAAGCGCCACGTTTGGTGAGGGCGTCTTTGATTTGCGCCTGGCGATCGAATTCGGCCAGAACGTCCCCCGCCTTCACTCGTGAGCCGGCTGGAGCCAATTTTGTGATCACCATCGAACTGAGCTGAGCGCCTTCGAGGGTGGGCGCCAGGATGGAGCGCGCGTGGACCGCTGCTGTCGTTCCAGTCAGACGAAGCACCTTGACGAAGTTTTCAGTGGTCGCAGTCGCGGTTTCAGCGCTGCCCGCCACCGACCCTTCCGCCATATGGTGGCGAACCGCGAACCACGCCATCAACACCAAAAAGGCGCCCGACGCCACCAGAACCCAGGCTCGGAAAGAGAGGAGCGGACTTCGAGGAGGCAACGGCGCTAATGCTGGAGGCTCGCTGAGCGGGCCCGCTTCCACCGGAGCTTCAGTTGACGTCCTGAAGGAGATCGCACCACGCATCTGCCACCTGCGATCGATTGCTGACCGGCGACCTTCGGGCGACAGTTTGCGATCACGACTCGATGAATAAGACTGGCGTCTTCCGAAGGATCCAATTCTTACGGTATCCGTGACAAGACCGCCTCTTTAGACGCGTCAAGTCACTTTCTGGGTTGCTGCCGTTCCTGCAGTACCGCACGGGAGAATCGATTTCCATTGGCGTGGACTTCGTTCCGCGATAGCTCGGTTCGTCGCAACGCCTACCCGTGAGGCAGCCTACTATTCCGATGCAATCACGTCAATCACGATAACGATCCAGTAAGTACATGCACCCGGACGAAACCGTAACGGCCCACACGGCCATTGAAGTGTCCGGAAGTGCAAAAGAAAAACAGCCGGCGGATGGTCTGGAATTCGATCCATCCACCGGCTGTTGGTCTAGGAGCCTGGCGGTTTCTGGGCTGCGGTCAGCCAGCTAGAAGCTGAACCGTGCGCCCAACGTCACGACGCGTCCACCGAGTGCGCTCGTGGCCTGGCCAAAATTCGCGTTGGCAATGTTGGTCGAGATGCTGGTCGGGTCGAAGTTGAGATTGTTGAACACGTTATAGGCGTCGACTCGGAACTCGATCCGGGCATTCTCGCCGAGAACCGGCATATTCGGCAGGCCAAAGCCCTTGGCCAGCGTCAGGTCCAAGTCTTTGAAGCCAGGGCCGTTGAGCGAGTTGCGGTGCACGCCCGGCGCTTGGGGCAGAGAATTCCCATAGTTCGAGCCGCTGTAGGCCGTGTACGTCGGAACGGCGAAGTATGCGCTGCCGCCGTTCGGATAGTTCGAGCCAGTCTTGAACTGATCGTTGCTCGTATCGGTTCCAGGCTTGGCCAGATACGAAGCAGGGAACAAAGCACCGTAACCACAAGTTCCGCAATACAGGCTCCCGTTCTGGACGCTCACAGTGGGGCTCCACGGGAAGCCAGATTCGAGGTTAAAGATTCCGCTGATCGACCAGCCTCCCAAAACCTTTTCCATCCAGGCGCTGTCGCCGCGGAACAACACCGGTTGCCACACGCCATAGAGCTTGAATGCCTTGCCCACGTCGTAATCGGAGCGCCCGTAGTTCAAGTCCAAGTTGAAGGGGTAGGGCTGTTCGGAGTACGGAGCGGAGCTGGTGTCCATGCTCTTGGCCCAGGTGAATTGCGCATCGGCACTGAACTGGTGCGAGAACCGATGGTTCAGTTCCGCGAGCAAGGCATTGTAGTTGCCGCGGCCCGAGACGCCCCAGTAGTCGCCGCCGCCGATCTGCGGGTTCAGGGCGTCGCCTGCGGCCGCCGGAGCAGCGTTGGGATTCTCGTGGAAGTAGATGTCGCGCGATAGGCTTCCCTGATAGCCGAGCGACGCCACGGTGTCATGCCCCAAATCGTACTGGGCTTGCAGCGAGTAGTGGTGAGTACGCATTGTCGGCAGGTCGCGCGGGAAGATGCCGACATTGACCTGACCGGTTGTGGGAATGCCATTCGGCCCGAAGGATACAACCGCGTTCGGATTCGCCGGGTAACCGTAGATTGAGTGCACGTCCGACGAAATCGCATAAATGATCCCGGGATTCGGCGAATTCGGGGTCGACATCGAGAACGTCGGCGACACTGTCAAGCCGGGATTGGTCGCGATGTTCGCCGAGATCGCGATTTCTTCCTGGTTGTAGTTCAGGCCGTAACCGCCGCGAATGACGAGCCGGTCGTTGAACATCCCGGGGCTCCAGGCGAAACCGATCTGGGGACCGAGGTTGTCCTTCTGCGCGTTCCACGAATTTCCTCGTTGGACCATCAGGTCCGTCATGTAATTCGCTCCGGCGCCGGGGATGGCCACAAACATGTTGCCTTGCTTGGAAGAAAGCGGTCCAAAGAAGGAGTAACGCAACCCGAAGTTGATCGTCACGTTCCGGCGGAGCTTCAAGTCATCTTGAACGAAAATGCCCCAGATGGCTTCGCGGTCGTCCTGGCGGTTCGTTGTTGGAAGGCCGGTGTTCGGATCGAAGCTGCTGCCTTCGCTGTGCGGCGCATCGTTCAGGAAATCCCATATGTTGAAGTAGTTGTAATGAGGCACACCGCAACCGGCGCAGTCATTCAGGTAAAACAGGCGGGTCAGGTCGCCGCCAAACTTGATCGTATTGCGTCCGACGACCTTCGTGGCAACGTCCTTATAGGTGTACGTCCACTGATTCAGGATGCTGCCAACACTCGGCCCGAACTGGCTGATGTTGATGCTCCCGACCGTGTCAATGTTATCCGTTGGAAGGCCCACCGGCGATTGCGGATTCGAAGCAACCTCGTTCCAGCGCCATCCGGCCGCATTCACGCGGAATTCGTTGAGCAACGTCGACGAAAAGATGTGGTTCCAAATCACCGAGAACGCGTCGTTGACTTGTGAGTGGTGGAAATAATTGTATTGGCGCGCCGGACCATTCAAGAAGCTGGTTGACTGTGGAACATAGTACAGCGCAAAGGCGACGTGATCGTTGGTGGTGACATCGGCGTCGACGCGGCCGTTGTACTGCTCCTTCGAGTAGTTGCTAGCGCTCGAGGTGATGAAGTTCGCGATGTCGGCTACCCCATCCAGGCCGCCTCCTACACCCGGATTGGAGGTGCTGGTCCATCCGAGATCCTGCGTGCCGAGACCGCTTGTCAAGGGCGAGCCGATATCCAACCCCTGGCCCGGAATTGTCGCGCAGTCGACGCCTTCCGTCAGGCCCGCGTTGGCGCAGGTGGAAGGGTTGATACCGAGGCTGGCGACACTGGAACCTGGGAAAGTCAGATACTGCTGGGCGATGCTTCCCGAAGGGGCCAGGCCGTCGAACGCGGCTGTGTCGTACCACCCATTGGAGGTGCTGGTTTGAGCCTTTGGACTCCGAACCGTTTCATAGTCGAAGAAGAAGAAAAGCTTGTTCTTCCAGATCGGCCCGCCAACGCTGCCGCCGAATTGATCGAAGAAGCTGTTGTCCCTCAAGACGCTGTTTCCCTGACCGTTGAATCGCTGATAGGCGTCGAGCCCGGGCCGATGTGCGGCAAAGAACGCGCTGCCGTGAAATTTGTTCGTGCCGCTCATGGACGTGACTTGAATCTGGGCGCCGCTGAATCGCCCGCTCTCGGCGTCGTAGCCATTAGCGACCACCTTCACGTTTTCGACGGAATCTTCGGATGGGGTAATGATCGTTGTGCCGCCCCACACGGCGCTGGCTGTGCTGATACCGTCAATCGAAATGCCGTTGTTTTCATATTGTTGCCCAACGGCAAGAGCCTGAGGACCATTTTCGGTTTGGAAGATGCCGTTGCTGCCACCGGTCGCTCCGGGGCCCTGCGTGCCGGGGAGGTTTGCACCTCCTCCGGCGCCTTGCCTGTTGTCGCCGAACACGCCCGGCGCCAGTTCGATCAGCTTGAAGACGTCGCGCCCGGCCGAAGGCATATGCTGCACTTCGTTCTGGTTGACCGTACCGGCGATATTTGCAGTCTCGGTGTCGAGCGCGTACGTTGTTCCCGAAACGGTTACGCTCTGCTGAACCTGCCCCACTTCCAGCTGCACATCCAGGGAGTTGGGCTGCTCGGGAATGATCGAGACGCGCTCCATCACCTTCTTTGCGAAACCGCTCTTCTCCACCGTCAGTTGGTACGGAGCCGCCGGGAGGGCGTTGAACTGATAGATACCGTTAGCATCGGTGGTCGACGACAAAGTGGCGTTTGTTTGCGTGTTCGTCAGAGTTACGGTCGCGCCCTCAACGGCTGCGCCCTGGGAATCCGTCACAGTGCCGCGAAGAGAGCCCCGAAACTGGGCTTGGGCCAATGTGGGCCACAACAATGCGGACAGCATCAGAAGTACGACCGGGATTGCTGCTTTTGCATGCTGGGTGCTGCGAAACAGCCAAATGCGGAGATTCATTTTGACGCTCCTCTTCGGGGAGGGCACGATTCTCGGAATCACCCCTTCACACTGTCAGGATTTTCTTCTAAATCGAAACTAAAACGTTTTAACCCCTCCGCCCTGTAGCTCGAATTAAGCATATGCTGCGTTTTACGGTCAAGGCCTTTTTCCACAATCGCTTGTCGCGGAATTTGGATTGTGGGAGACTCCGTCGTAGCTTCGCGGCGGCTCAACGTTCAACGCGAGGATCGCTGAGGGGCGCGCCACGCGGCGCAACGCAACTTGCTTCTCCGATGACGAGAGCGTTCCAGGCTGTGGTTCACAAGAGACCGAAATCGCGCAACCCGGCACCGAAAGTAAGAGCTTCGCAGCGGAAGCACGGCGGTCATCGTGTGGTCAGCCTCAAGCAGCTCGCGAACCACCTGGGGCTCTCGCCCGCGACCGTCTCTGTGGTCATCAACCGCTCGCCTGTAGCCGACGCAATCTCGCAACAGACAAAAAGTCTGATCCTCGCAGCCGCGCGCAAGTTCAATTACCGCCCAAACTTTTTTGCGCGCTCGCTTCGCACGCAGCGCAGCTTGACCATCGGCGTCCTGGTGCCCGAGGTGAGCGACGGCTATGCCACCACCGTCCTAAGCGGGATTGAAGACGATCTGCTGAGCGCCGGCTATTTCTATTTCGTCGCCAGCCACCGCCACCGCGCCGACCTGATCGATGAGTATCCTCGACTGTTCCTGGACCGCGCCGTCGACGGGATCATCGCCGTCGACACCCCATGGCGCCACAAGCTGCGGGTTCCGGTCGTCACGGTTTCAGGTCACAACGAGGCTCCTGGAGTTGTGAACGTTGTTCTCGATCATGAACTCGCCGCTAATGTTGCGCTGAAACATCTGGTCGGGCTGGGACACCGCAATATCGCGTTCATCAAAGGCCAGGCCTTCAGTTCCGATACGGAGGTGCGTTGGAACGCGATTCTCGCGGCTAGTTCGCAATTGGGAGTATGCGTTTCAGCGAAGCTGACGGTACAACTCGAAGGGACCGAAGCATCGCCGCGCCTCGGCTATGAAGTAACCACGGCCCTCATCAAGTCCCGCCAGCCATTCACGGCTGTCTTCGCCTTCAACGATATTTCTGCGATGGGAGCGATCCGCGCGCTTCGCGAGTCGGGTTTGCGAGTGCCGGAGGACGTCTCGGTGGTCGGTTTCGACGACATTCCGAGCGCCGCGTATCAAAACCCCGGATTGACCACCGTTCGCCAGCCGCTCCGAAAAATGGGAACGATTGCCGCCGAGACGGTGTTACGCCTCATTCGCTCCGGTTCCGCTCGCCCGACTATGAAGCAGATCGTTGTCGCGCCGGAGTTGATTGTGCGCGAAACGACGCGCGCCCGAACTCCGGCTGCCGAGAAAACCAGCCGAGCAGAGGAGCCGGGCGCCACAGGCGCGGGAAGCTAGTTTCCGTCGTGGTCCGCTGACGGCGGAGGCGGAGCGCCCTTAGGACCCTGTTCGTCTTCCCTGTGTCGCTGACGTCCCATCCCGCGCGGACCGCCGCTCCGACCGCCGCGGCGGAAGCTTTCTCTCATCTGCTGGAGCTTCTGGCGCTGGTCGGGCGTGAGCGCTTCGCGCATCGTCAAATGAAAGTCGATCGCAGCTTTTTCCTGAGCCAGGCGCGCCGCGCCGATCTCACCCAATTTTTGGTCGATGGCGGCGCGATCGGGCTGTTCCGCGGAGAGCAGGCTGGCTAATTCAACGCGCTTCACCTGGACGCTGGCGCGGTCCTGGATTTGAGTCTTCCGGAAATCGAGCGTTTCCTGTTCAATTTTCGCGGCTTGGTCCGCCGTGATGCCCAGCCGCTCGCGCAGGGCGGGCTCTCTCACGATTCGCACCAGCATCAGATCCCGGCCGCCCCATCGATTCATTGCCATCCCAAATCGACGGCCCCGGCCCGGCCCCATTTCGCCGCGGTCGTTCCAGCCTCTTTCCACCATGTGGTGATGCATCCTCGCCGGTGCGGTGGAGGGTGCTGGCGCGGGACCTTGGTCAGGATCCTGTGCGAGTGCAGCGGGAACACTGAGCGCCGCTGCCAGCGTAATCAAAGCAATTTTGCGTTGTGTGTGCATTGCGTCTCCTCGGCTCTCCCTCGTGTGGCCGAGCATGATCCTCTTCGGCCTGGAATGGCGATTCTCACGCTTGTGTGTTGAAAGCCGATGATCATTTGTTTGTAATTCCGTTCGGAGGGATACGGAGTTCCACAATTTTGTAGGTTCTAGGCGCCGCTGCAAAGTACGTTCGCGCGCCGCCGCGGCTTCCGGGCGCCGCGGGCATCATGCCGGTACATCGGTTCCTCCCTGAGTTGTGGCCTAGCCGCTAGCCCCTTTCTAGAAAACACCCTCGAACGGAAACCGAATTTCCGCGATGGGCGGCAAGGGATTGAATCCCGCCCTCGGCACATTCCCCACCGTCTGACAGTTTCCAGCGGCCTTTGTAGCAGGCCCACCAGAGTTCACATGTTGGCACGTTATTTGCCCGAAATGTACCAGGGAGTTGTGGATCCGCTCCCCAAACCTTCCGCCATCAGCGGTCACCAGGTGGCGATAGACTTGCACGCATAATCTGGGGGCTCCCATGAAATTCTCTCTGAGGCTATTTTCTTTCTTTGCGATGTGCTCTTTCGTTTGTCTTTCCGCTATCCCGGCCCATGCCGACCCGGTATGGACATTCAACGGAACGGTCACCATGCTCGGGACCGATGCCTGCAGTGGGCAATGCGTTCAGACCGTCGATTTCTCGTTCCGAGAAACCTGGGAGCCGAGCTATTCCAATCCTGACGGTACTTCCGGGTGCTCCAACGGCACTTTCCCGTGCTACTTTCTCGACACTCTCCCTGGCGGCCAAGCGACCGGAAGCGGTCCCCTAGGAACAGTCTGGAATGTGTTTCCGGCTTCCGGAATGTGGACCTCGCTCTACACTCCAGAGGGCGACGATTTCTGGCTCGAATTTAGCCCCGACTGCTACCAATGTTTGGCCTTCTCCTCGTCACCTGCTGCCAGCCTTCCTGAGATGTGGGGTTATATGGAAGGCTGTGGCACGGAGGCTTGTATGGTGGATTTCGTTGATGCCAACTGGACTGGAGGGACGCCTACAGTACATTTCCAGGAAGGTGATGCCGGCATAGGATATGGCAGCTCGATTCAATACACGGTCAAGCAAACGCCGGAGCCGGGAACGCTGAGACTCATTCTGTGCGGGTTACTGTTCGTGTTCGGACTCGGCGTGAAACGCTTTCTGGGCCACTCGGGAAGCGCACGTCCGATTGAGGTCTGAAAGAGAACTCACGCCGCCTTTCCGAGACACGCCCTCGAACGCACCATCACTTCCGGTACGAATTAGCTGGCCTTATCCCGTCGCTGGCCCAAAAACTGCCTCAAGAACCTGGATTTTGATGCCCAAATGATGCCCAGTTTCTCGCTCCGACTAAAATGTCCAGTAACGCGACTCAATTGCAATAGGCATTGGCTGGGGGATCGCCGCCAGGAATGGCAACCCATGCTAGGGCGTGTAGTCGAAAACGGCGAGGTGGTTATCAGAGGTACTGCCCACGTACAGAAAGCCGCCATGGCCGTCGGTGCACGCAAGGACGCTGAGCCGCTTGTCTGAATCAGGCAACTTGTACACTCCGTTGAACTCGCCAGAATCCGTATTGAAAACACCGATCACCTCCGATGGCCAGGACGGGTTGCCAGGTTCGCCAGCAGCATGCACAAATTCGAAGTAAAGCTTACCTGGGCCGGCAAGGCCAATATCGAAGGCGCGTAGCCCCAATGCCGGAGCCGGAAACTGGAAGTGCTTGACGACCTCCCCTGCTGAGTTGACCGCGTAGAACCTCAGGGGATCGCTGGTTCTCAGTATCCAAACATTGCCGTCAGGTGCGCTGACGATTTTGCCGTTGCTTATCGCGACGCTGAAGAACTGTTGTGGGTTCGATTTGTTGTCTGGCTGGGTTGATTTCGGCGGCTCCTTTGATAGCCCGGGGCTCTGCTCGCCCATTCCGACAGGGCCAGCGGCTGCGTTCGGCGCTGCCGGTCCCGACGCGCCGTCTTCCGCCTGCTGAGACTCGGCATTTTGCTTCCTGAAATTATTCTCGACGTCGGCGGGCAGTTTCACCTCGCGGACGAAGCGACCGCGCGAGTCGTAGATTGCCGTGAACGATCCCCAGGAACTGGCCGTCGGTCGGCCCGGGATAGGCGTGGTTGTCCCCGCGACGAGAAAACCGCCGCCTGGAAAGATGCCGAAAAGCCATGCGAACCAATGGCCTGCATTCGGTGGTGGCTCCAGGTGCGTGAGCGAATCCACCGTGCCGTCTGCGTTAAACCGCCCAATGTAGTACTCAGGACCGGGCCGCGGCTGCCCTTCCGATTCTGCATCTCGGCGGGTGAATAGCAACGCGTACAGCGTGCCGCTGGAATCGACCTGGAAAAATCCCCAGCGCGGGTGCGGGTAACGGTCCGTCGGCAGCGGTGGCATGGCTCCAAAGTTCACAATCTGCTTCGAATCCATGACGAGTTCGGAAATCGGATCGTACCCCGCCACTGTGGGCCGGCTGAAGTTGATATACATGGCCTGAAGAAAGATGTCGGCTTGGGAGTCGCACTTCGTCCCGCTGCGAAGGGCGTTCGGTGCCGGAGAGGGAAAGGCGGTTGTCTGGTTGAGTCGTAAGGTTTGAAGGGGCGGCGATGCATTGTGTGCACGCGGCTCAGAGGATTCGTTCTGACCGCCCGGGCGGGCAAACATGGCAGTCGCGCAACATAGCAGTACGAAGAACAATCCTCCAGAAATCGTTGCTCGACTGACCTTGCGCATTGACGGCTTCCGTTACGCCGGGGACCACAACCGCAAGTCGTGCCCACCACTGCTGTTCTTGGCAGCCCCCGCGCGAGTGACTATAGCAAAAAGGTATGGAGTCACGGAACTTGTCATCCACGAGTGATCGGGGACAAAGTGGCCTACGACCAAATGGAAGTATAACGCTTACCGGCCAATTCCTTCAAAGAAGGGCGGTGGGGATCGAAATTGCATCTCACCAGTCGCGCAGTCATTAATTGGGATTCATCTCTCGCCTTTGAGTGGCCCGAAAGCTCGCTGCAGGATTTCAAAAAGTAGCAAAAAAACGCAATTGGTTCGCGAATCCCGCGCGATGCAATCAAGGCGTCCCATTCGGCGGAAAAATGATTGCAGAGAAGGGCGTTGAGGAACTCATCGACCAATGTGTAGGCACGGACGATCTCACCCCGAATGACGTGGTCTCTGATGAGCCGCTCCGGGCTCTCGTACTGCTCGATTTCGCGATAGTTCAGGCGCAACCGAGCGAAGATATCGTCCAGTTCCCGTACCAAGTGTCACCGTGTTGGGCTTAGTCTCGGCGGCATAGCACCCATTTTCTCCCGCAATGTTCGTCGTTTCGATGTCCGGTCAGGCTCTGAACAGGGACTGCGAATACTCGTCATAGTCTTCGAAGCTGATCGAGTATTCGTCGATGACCATCATGCTGATTTTGATTTTCATCCTTTTGATCACTCTTACGATCTTCTCTTCATGCTCCGATTGGGTTTGTGAGCCGAGACAAACGTGACTGATGCAGTTTGCTCGACCGTACGCAGCTGGGCCCTGTGCAGAACCGCTCAGCGCGGATGGTGAACTGAGCTTAACGTTAGAAATGGGCCTTAATGTTAGAAGCGTCTTGCAAGTGGCGGGAAATCAATTGGATTTGGTAGGGGCGGTGGGGATCGAACCCACGACCTTCGGCTTAAAAGGCCGCTGCTCTACCACTGAGCTACGCCCCTTTTCAACAACTTACGAAGCGGAAGAAACGGATGTGTCAGTTTTTGTGTCAGTTTCGACACCTGGTTCCGACGGCTTGCGGCCAGCTTCGACGAGCTTAGAAGCGCGGATCAGATCAGCCTCACTCGTGATGTTATACCGATCAAAGATCGAGCGAGTACGGTGGCCGCAAATATCCATGCACACTCTCTCGGGGACACCAGCCCTCACCAAGTTGCGAACGGCGGCGCGCCGGAAGTCATGGAGATTCAGCCCCACGTATCGCTTGTACACACGCTTTCCACGTTTTCGCGGAATCAATTGCCCAAGCCCTGATGCCACACACAGAGTGTACCAGTTCCTACGCGGTTCGATAACCCGACTGCCAGTTGTCCTCGTGAAAACGAAACCCGACGCGAAGATCAGTGTGGGAGCGCTGCAAGCCGTTTGTGGTGGTGCTGGACGATATGGTGCCGTCGTGTTCCTTTCGCCTGGCGCTCTGAAGAAAGCCGCAATGGTTCTTGGTGCAGCGTAAGGGATAGTTTGAGCGGGCATCGTCGGGACCAACTATTGCAGGACGCGCGGCAGTCGTTGATGGTCGGCTCAGGATCCTCGCCCAATCGGCTTTTGGGCGGTT
>DATGHM010000212.1:0-3155 GCA_035307985.1 Candidatus Acidiferrales bacterium | reverse complement strand
AACCCAGCAGATCCACTCATTGCGCGCGAGTGGCGTAATATCCTCCCATTTTGCCCGCGCCTCTGGGTCAGAAATGAGAACCTTACGTAAATCGGCCGGCAGGCGGTGGAGAGCGCCAGGAGAGATTGCTTTCTTGGTCATCGATTTTCATTCTACATCGTCACGCAACCAGGGTAAGGATCAGAGCAATTGGACGTGTAATGTCGTAAGCCAGACCGATTGCTCATGACGAGCAGTGCTGGGCGCGAAGCCTGAGACGGCGAAGGTCAGTCCGGAATCGGATAGAAGGAGGCCGCTACATTCTGTTAAGGACAGTGACCTGACCGGTGAGGTCGTCATCGCGGTGGAGCATCGTGAGGACCTTGCCATCGTCGGATAGGGACCAGAAATCGCGGAAGTGAAAATGCCGATCGTTCTGGTTGACATGCGACTCGATAAGCAATTCTGAACCGACCCACCGGATGGTGCTGCGCCAAGTGGTTCCGAGAACGAGGTTCTCAACCTGTTCACCGTTGGTGCGCCCCTTGAACTCGATCCTGTGCGGCGCGCCTTCGACCGGAGTGAAGAGCATATCCACAAAGATCATGGGCTCGGTATGATCGATTTTCACGATGATCTCCTTTGGGTGACCGCCAATCAGCTTCGTCTTTGGGAGATCGGCTTTCCACGTGCCAGTGAAGGTCGGCGGCATGAGAGGTTCCGCTCCGGACTGAGATGAGGCCTCAAGAATAGCAGCGAAGAAGCCCTCCGTGTAGTGCGCGCCGGGAAACGTGCGGAAGAAGCCGGAGGAATCGAAGAGCGAGCGTGGATCGACGCCCGGGGCAAGGAAAGGGGCGAGAACGGCGGCTGTCTGGCCTGCGGAAACGAGTTGTACGCTGCTGCGAGAAAGCGCTTCGGCAACGACGGATTCGTTTTCCTCGGGCTCGAGCGAGCAGGTGGAGTAGACGAGGCGTCCTCCCGGCGCGAGTGCTTCCATTGCGGACGAGAGGATTGCTGTTTGCAGGCGATGAAATTCGGCGAGCTGTTCGGGTTTGAGCCGCCAGCGAATTTCGGGATGGCGCGCAAGAGTGCCGGTGCCGGAGCAGGGCGCGTCGACGAGGATGCGGTCGAATTGTTTGCCGAAAGGAAGCGGCTTCTCCGCGTCGAGTTCGACGATATGGATTCCGGCGAGATGGAGGCGCTCGAACTGGGCGCGCATAGCACGCAGGCGATGGGCGTGGCGGTCAGCGGCGACGAGCAGACCGGTGTCCCCGGCGGCGCGTGCCAGAGGCGCGGTCTTGCCGCCAGGGGCAGCGCAGAGATCGAGGACGCGGTCGCCGGGCCGCACGCCGAGAAGCAGCGGGACGGCTTGCGAGGCTTCGTCCTGAATGGAGATGAGGCCGCCGCGAAACGCGCTGGTGCTGACAACGCTGCCCCCGCCGACGGCAAATGCATTCTTCAGCAAGGCGCCGGGCTCGACGCGCAATCCCGCCCCTGCGAGGCTGGCGGCGATTTGATCGCGATGCTCCGGATCGTGCAGGGCGCCGGCAAGGCGCGGCGGGCGATTGTTGGCGTCGAGGAGGGCGACGGTGCGTTGCTCGCCAAATTGGGCGAGCCAACGTTCGACGAGCCACGTGGGATGAGAATGCGTGATCGCGATGCGGTCAGTCGGCGCCAGAGAGGTCAGCCGATCGTTGCCGAGAACGTCGAGCGAAACAGCCGGTATGGGGGTCAGGCCCTGGGCGGGTCTCAGACCCGCCCCTACGGAGCTACCAGGCGAATCGGGGACCGTGTTGTCGGCGGCACGGCGGAGAACGGCGTTGACGAGAGACGCGGCCGAAGATTTTCGAGCGCGCTTGACGAGTTCCACCGACTCGTTGACGGCGGCTCGAGCCGGGATGCGTTGGAGAAAGCGAAGTTGGTAAAGCCCCATGCGCAGCGCGACGGCGACGGGCACATCGAGACGGTCAATCGGCTTCTTCAGTTGCGGAGCGAGAAGGAAATCGAGAAGGCGACGCCACCGCAAAACGCCGAGCGTGATCTCGGTGGCGAGCGCAGCGTCCTCCGGCTTGATCGGCTTCGAGCGCCCGCTGCGCGTCCCGCTGGTGAGTTCGGCGTGGAGCAGGTCGCTGGCGTAAGCCCCTTCCGATTCGACGCGACAAAGAACGTCAAACGCGATGGTTCTGGCCGTCGATACCTTCATCAGTGGAATCAAAGCACGAGGGCCGGCTCCGCTGCAAATTCCTGCACGAAGCAGATTGTAGAGATAGGGGGGCACGGGCGGACATGCTGCGTTGAGCCATATCGGCGTCAAGCGGTTCGCCAAACCTGTCCGCCGCACCTGTCCGCCTGACCAGTCGCCACGCGGGTAGCGATTCGTTAGCCTGAGCAGGATGCTGAGACTGGATTATCTCTCGTGCGTGCTCACGATCGTCTCGACGGTGCTGGTCGGGAAGAAGATGTGGCATGGTTGGATCGTCGCCGGCGTCAACAGCGTCGTCATTTGCTGGATCGGCATCCGCACGGCTCAGTTTGGCTTCGTCCCCGCCAATCTATTCTGCATCGGACTTTACGCGAACAACCTCTGCCAGTGGCGTCTCAAAGTACCCAAGCGATCCAACGCAGAGTCGCGAGTTCCTCTTCCTACTCTTTCGTAGCCTCGCTCGGAATTCACAGACGGCAGATCGAAATCCGTAGTATCTTCTTGCCTGGAGACGGAGCATGCGAATTGCAATCTTTTCTGCTCTCGCGGTTCTTCTTTGGCTGATTTGCCTTCCGAATCCTGCGGCGGCTCAGACGAGTTTGGCCGGGCCTCTCACTCGCCTCTCGCTTCTTCCCGATCCGCCCGTAGGCGCCCAAGCGCCAAGTCTGCCCAAGGGTGAGCCAGAGCAAGCGGGCGTGTTTCAGGGGCTTCCGAGCAATCAAGCGAACGCGCTGCGCGGGCTCAACGATCGCGCTGCGCAACTGAACCCGTTCCCCGACAGTCACTGAAAAGACCGCGGTCCGTATCTTTACGGAGTTCAGCCGCGCGCTGATGCGCGTTCCTGTGCGCACATCCTGGTTCGCAGGATGCCTAGCGCCGATTCGAAAATGGTTAAGAGAGTGCCCGGCGGAATCCATGATCATCTGTCGGTGACAACGGGATTGCCGGTCTGCCCCGAGGACATTCGCTGACA
>DATGHM010000211.1:0-12244 GCA_035307985.1 Candidatus Acidiferrales bacterium | reverse complement strand
TGCTTCGAAAAGCTCGGCTCGTTGATCAGGTCCCACGCCAGGAAGGGAACGTCATGGAACCGCTGCACGACGGAAGAAATCAACGTCGTCTCACGACGAACCGCTTGCGGATCCAGATAAGCATTCTCGCCGCCGAGCACGTCCGGGAGAAACGCGAAGAACTCGAATTGCACCGGCAGGCCGTGGCGGCGCGCAGTCATCAGGAAGGCTTCAAGAGTGCGCAGCGTTCGTTCGTAGGGGCGGCCTTCTTCGTCGCAGAATTTGTCCCAGCCGGTCCACCAGCCGGTGCGAATCATGTTGAGGCCGGCGCCGCTGATCTGGCCGAGATCCTCGTTCCAAACGTACACGTTGGGATGATCAAAGTAGAGCCTCTGGGCGTCGCTCGCCATATACGTGGTTCCCACAACCGCAAGCGGCTGGCCATTCAGCTCGAAATAGTCGGGATTCACGCTGAGGTGCGGGCCCGACCGCAGATAGTCAAGGTCGCGAATCCAGAAGCCGGAATGATAGATAGCACGAAGCTGGCTGCCCTCCAGCAATTCGGCGCTGACGGTAAAAAGCCCGCTCGTTTTGGGCGGAGGGATCACCACCGGCAGCGCCGCGGGAAGCGTGATCGTCTGCGTCGTCTTCGTCGCATGCGGCTGGTCGGACGCAATCGTGACGCGCACGCTAAGGCCCGATTCCGGGGGTTGCGCTGAGGTCCAGTTGATCTTCAGTTCGACTGGCTCCCCAGGCAGATAGAGCGGCAGCACCGGGCGGACGGTGAATTCCTCCGCGCCACGAAGAGCCGCGAAAACCAGGGAGGGGATGATTTGTTTTGCCGGCGCGCTGCTATAGAAACCATCGGCGAGAGCGGCATTAAGGAAAATCCAGCGGCCGCCGGCGAATCTGTCGCGCACGTGATCGATTTGAATGGCCGGGGCGGACATGCGCCGCCCGTCCTTCGTGCCCCAGGCGAGCGCATCGAGACGCGCATCCAATCGCGCGGCCGAGCCGTCACGATTGTAAATATCGGAAGAAGTCAGATGAATGATGGGACTGAACGCGTGCTGCCAGGAAAAGCGCGGGAGATGCTGCACCACATCGGGATTATCTTCGAATCCGTAGCCGTCCGAACCCGGCGTTTCTTGGTACTGGTCGATGAGCAGTTCGAGGGAATGGCGAACGCTATAGGCGCGCAGATGCCAGCCTGAATTGTCGCGGTACGCCGCGCGCGTGAACGGGCGGCCTCCGAGAGCGAGCAGATTTCCGCCGCGTTCAAGGTACGCGAAAATATCCGGCCATGCAGATTCGGGATACGCCGAACCGTATGGAACCACCAGCAGATGAGTCGAGGGGTCCGAGAGCGCCACGTGAAGCTGGTCCCTCGAAACGAAACGCGCGCCCGCGACGAGCGCTGCCAACTCCGCTTGCGACGGCGCAGCGGAATCCGCGACAGGGAAGCCGCCTTCGTAGAAAACGGCGATTCCCGAGCCTTGCGCTCGAGTCGAGGGCGCGAATGCAAAGAAAACCAATAGATTGGCCATAAGGAGGATCAGAACCGCGTTTGTTCTCATGTATGATGGCTCCTCGGAACAGGCTGTTGTAGGACAAGCCTCGTTCTCATGCAACCGGAAGTTTTGAAGGGGCAGAAAACGGATCGAAGCGAACCGCAGGATGCCATGAGCGCTCAGGCGAGGCCGAGTATTCCGCAACCGATCAAGTCTCCTGAAGAGACCAAGTCGCGATTTCGCGACCTTTACGGACAGGAGCCGTCCGTCTACCGCGCACCCGGGCGCGTCAACCTGATCGGCGAGCATACGGATTACAACGATGGCTTCGTGTTTCCCGCAGCGATCGACCTGTTCACTTGGGTCGCAATCGCGCCGCGCGACGACAACCGCATCCACGTCGATTCCGAAAATTTCCACGAAGCGGTCGAGTTCGCGCTCGATGCGCTGCCGCAAACGGCAAAAGCGGGGTGGGGCCGGTACGTTTTTGGAGTGGCGCTGGTTTTGCAGCAGGCCGGCCATTCCCTGCGCGGCGCGAATCTCCTCATTCGCGGCGAGGTGCCCATCGGCGCGGGCGTGAGTTCGTCGGCGGCTCTCGAAGTGGCGGCGGGATTTGCGTTGCTCGCGAACTCGGGCGCGGCGATCGACGGCCGGAAGCTGGCGCGGCTTTGCCAGAGGGCGGAGAACGAAATCGTCGGCGCGCACGTCGGAATCATGGATCAGCTTGCATCCGCCTGCTGCGTCGCAGATCATGCGCTGCTGCTCGATTGCCGTTCGCTGGAATTTCGCATGTTGCCGATGCCGGCGGGAATTCGCCTGGTGATCTGCAACACGATGGTAAAGCGCGAGCTTGCCGCCAGCGCCTACAACACGCGGCGCGTGGAATGCGAAGAGGGCGTCAGAATCCTCGCGCAGCGTTTCCCGGGGGTGCGCGCGTTGCGCGACGCGACGCTCGATCAGTTGCAAAGTCGCCGCGCGGCGATGCCGGAAAACGTCTTCAAGCGCTGCCGCCACGTGATTACGGAAGATGTACGCGTCATTGAGGCCGCGGATGCGCTGGAGCAGAACCGGCTCGACGACTTGCGCCGCGCAATGGCGGAATCGCACCGCAGCCTGCGCGACGATTACCAGGTGAGTTGCGCGGAGCTGGATCTGCTCGTCGAATTGGCCAATCAAGCTGCGGGCGTGCACGGCGCGCGGATGACCGGCGCAGGTTTCGGAGGGTGCACGATCAATCTTGTCGAGACGAACGCGGTCGACGCGTTTCGCGATCGCGTTTCGGCCGGATACGAGCAGCGGATGGGAATCAAACCCGACATTTACGTCTGTCACGCGGCGGATGGGGCAAAGCGCGCCGAGTAGCAGGTTCGAGCGTCAATACAAATCGATGACTTTCAATTTCGCCGAGCACGCGCACAGACGATTCAATCCACTGATCTGCGAATGGGTGCTCGTCTCGCCGCATCGAACCGAGCGGCCCTGGCAGGGGCAGGTTGAGCCGGTGCAGCCGGAGACGACTGTCTCGTACGATCCGAAGTGTTACATGTGTCCGGGAAACAAACGAGCGAGCGGCGCGAAGAATCCCGATTACAAGAGTTCGCTTGTTTTCGACAACGATTTTCCCGCGCTGCGGCGCGAGACGCCCCGGAACACGCTTGAAGATGGATTGCTGCTGGCTCGTGGCGAGTCAGGAATTTGTCACGTCGTTTGTTTTTCTCCGCGACACGACTTGACTCTGTCGCGAATGGAAATACAGGCGATTCGCGAAATCGTGGACGTGTGGGCCGCGCAGTACGCGGAGTTGGGCGCGATCGAGAATATCCAGCACGTGCAAATCTTCGAAAATCGCGGCCCCATGATGGGCGCCAGCAATCCTCATCCGCACTGCCAGATCTGGGCGACTTCGAGCTTGCCGAACATGACGGAGAGGGAACTGAACTCCTTCACGTTTCACAGAATGACGAAGAGCCATTGCCTCTTGTGCAGCTACCTCGATCAGGAACTGAAGGCCCGTGAGCGGCTTGTCTGTGAGAACGATCATTTCGTCGCGCTCGTTCCGTTCTGGGCGGTCTGGCCGTTCGAAACCCTCGTGATTTCAAAGCGCCACGCGGGCTCGCTCGCCGATCTATCGAACGGGGAGCGCGATTCTCTGGCCGACCTGCTGAAAAAGCTGACCACGCGCTACGATCATCTGTTCAGCGCGCCCTTCCCCTATTCCATGGGATTCCACCAAAGCCCGACGGACAAAGCGCCCCATCCGGAATGGCATCTGCATGCGCATTTTTATCCGCCGTTGCTGCGTTCGGCCACGGTGAGAAAATTCATGGTCGGTTTCGAGCTGCTCGGAAGCCCGCAGCGTGATTTGACCGCGGAGCAGGCCGCCGAGCGCCTGCGCGGAGTTTCCGACGCCTGAATCCGGCCAATTCTTTCTTGCGAATCATACGCACGCAGGGTGAAAGGAGATCATGGCGATACTCGTTACAGGTGGTGCAGGCTACATCGGCAGTGTGACCGTCGAGCTGCTGCGCGCAAAGAACGAAGACGTTGTCGTCCTGGACGACCTCTTTCGCGGGCATCGCGAATCGCTCCCGCGCGGCCAGGTTTTCTATCAAGGAAAAGTGGGCGACCGCGCGCTCATTGCGCGTATCGCCAACGAGCATTCCATTGAGGAGTGCATCCACTTCGCGGCTCTGGCTTACGTCGGCGAATCGGTGGAAGATCCCGCGCGCTATTTCGAGAACAACGTCGAGCAGGGCGTTGCCTTCGTCGGCTCGCTTGTGCGTGCAGGTGTCCGCCGCATCGTTTTTTCCTCGACGGCGGCGACCTACGGCGAGCCCAAGCGCGTCCCGATCACCGAACAGGATCCGCAGTGGCCGGCCAACCCGTACGGCTGGACCAAACTCTTCATGGAGCGCTTGCTCACCAGCTACGATCTCGCTTACAGCATGAAATTCGTGTCGCTGCGCTACTTTAACGCGGCCGGCGCAACTTCAGAGTGCGGCGAGGATCATGAGCCCGAGACGCACTTGATTCCCAATGTGCTGGCCGCGGCCGCGGGGGAACGGCCGGACGTCGCAGTCTTTGGAAAGGATTATCCGACCCCGGACGGCACGCCGATTCGCGATTATGTGCACGTCACGGACCTCGCTGACGCCCATATCCGCGCGCTCGAACATCTGCGCAAAGGGAACGCCTCCGATTTTCTCAATTTGGGGACAGGACACGGCTATTCGGTTCTCGAAGTGATCGAGGCGGCTGGAAAAGTCACCGGCCGCACGATTCAAACGCGCATCGAACCGCGACGTCCCGGCGACCCGGCCCGGCTTGTCGCGGACGCGGCACGAGCGAAGCAAGTCCTGGGATGGAGCCCATCGTCGAACCTGGAGTCGATTATTCGGTCGGCGTGGGAATGGAAGCAGCGCCATCCGCGCGGATACGGCGCCGCCTCATAACGCGCTTGCAGGAGTGAACGAGCCGCGCTCGTGGGCCAACTGGGTGCGGGCGCGTAATCGCGGTCAGCTCGCCTTCAGGCCGTTGGGAACCATTGGCATGGATCGCAAGCGAACTCCCGTCGCATCGAAGATCGCGTTGCCGATCGCGGGCGCCACGCCCATCAACGGCGATTCTCCTGCGCCGGCCGACGGGATGTCCCGGCGATCGATCAGCACGGTTTCCATTTGCGGAACGTCTTTGAAGCGCGGCACGCGGTATTGCGCCAGGTGCGGATTCAGGATTTTGCCGTCGGCGAACCGGATCGCCTCGAACAGCGCCCCGCCCATGCCCATGATGTTTCCGCCCTCGATTTGATTGCGTAAGCCATCGGGATTGACGATCGCGCCGCACTCGAACGCGCTCACTACGCGCACGACCTGCACGTTGCCGCTCCCTCGATCCACAGCTACTTCCGCAAACGTCGCGACGTTGCCGCCCTTCTCGAAACCGCCGCCCATTCCAAAGCCGTGGCCCGGCCGCTTCGTTTGTCCCCAGCCAAATTTTTTCGCGCCGGCCTCGAAGACGGCGCGCAGGCGCTCGTTCTTCAGGTTTTTCATCCGGAATGCCAGTGGGTCCATATTCACTTCGTGTGCCAGTTCGTCCATGAACGACTCGCGCGCGAAATGATTGGCGGTCGCCGCAAGCGCGCGATACGAGCCCTGCCGCAGCGGATATTCGGTTGGATGGAAAACGATGCGCTGGTTCGGGACTTCATACATCGTGCGGATACCCGAGCCGCCGGAATTGTAGTTGTGAAATTCCCATGCGGTGATAGTGCCGTCATTGCGCGCGCCGGCGGAAACGTCTATCACGCCCGCGGGACGAAAATAGGCCCAGGTAAACTCCTCCTCGCGCGTCCATATCAGTTTCACCGGCCGATTCGCCGCGCGCGCCAACCGCGCCGCTTCGATCGCGCATTCCCCCGTGTGCTTTCCGCCATAGCCCGATCCCATGTCGGGCATCAGCACGCGGACCTTCTCCTCCGGAAGATGGAACGCCTGGGCCAGTTGGCCGCGAACGCCAAACGGCCGCTGCGTGCCGGTCCACACCGTCAAGTTGTCGCCCGACCACTGAGCGAGCGCCGCGCGAGGCTCGAGCGGAGTGTGCGCGATATACGCAACCGTATAGGTCTGCTGCAAGCGATGATCGGCCGAGCTCATACCGCTTTCCATCGAGCCGAGCTCGAAATCAGACGTTCGCTCGCCGAATTCGCCGCCCGTTTGCGCCGGATTCTTCTTTAGGTAATCGTAGATGGTCTCGCTCGAGGGCTGCCCGGTCTGCTCCTTCCACTCCGCGCGCACGGATTTCAACGCTCGTGTGGCAGCTTCTTCGGACGGCCCGGCCACGCCGACGAAATCCCCGTCGTGAACGAATGTCACCTCGCTCATGAGCGTGGCGTCCGGCGCATTCACCGCAACGAGAGTCGCACCAAAAGATGGCGGACGAAGGACCTTGCCGTAAAGCATTCCCGGCAGCTTCTGATCCGACGGATATTTGTGCTTGCCCGTGACGAAGTCTCGCCCGTTGACCTTCGAGATGGGCTGGCCCTCGACTTTCCATTCCGTCGCCGGCTCCAGCGGATCTTCGGTCGGAATCAGCGCCGTGAGTTGCTGGCCTCTCACCAGTTCCGCATATTCAATGGTTCGCTTTGTGGCGGGATCGGTGATTTTGCCGTCCGCTGCGACCAGTTGCTGCGCGTTGGCGTTCCACTGCTTCGCCGCCATTTCGACCAGGGCATCCCGCGCCGCCGAAGCCACGCGCCGAAGCTGCAGGTTCATCGTCGGCGTAGTGCGGCTGCCGAACGTCCCCATATCGAACGGCGTGAGTTTCGTGTCGCCCATCACCAGTTCGATTCGCTCGATGGGGAAGCGCAGTTCCTCGGCAAGAGCCTGGCTGAGCGAGGTGCGAATGTTCTGGCCGATTTCGACTTTCCCGGTGTAGCTCGTCACCGTGCCATTTTCGCCGATGTGCAGCCACGCGCTGATTTCGCGCGGAAGCGCCTCTTCGCCAAAACCGCGCCGCCGCCCTCCGCCCGATTCCTGAAATGCGAGCGCGTCTTTCAGCACGCACGCGACGAGCAGGCCTGCGCCAAGCGCCTTGAAGAAATCGCGCCGCTGCAAATCGAAATGGTGTTGCGACGGTTCGTTCAGCTCGTACCGCTCAACTTCAATCGCCGGAGGCGCCGTGTGTAACGTGGATTTGTCGCTCATCAGCTTGCCTCCTTCGCGGCATGACCGTGCATCGCAGCCGCCGCCCTCAGCACCGCTGCGACGATCCGTGGCTGCGTTCCGCAACGGCAGACATTCCCTTGCATGTGCTCGGTGACTTGCTCCGCGGTCGGATGCGGGTTCGCCTTCAGTAGCGCCGTCGCTGTGACGATCATGCCCGAGGTGCAGTAGGCGCACTGCATCGCGCCCTCCTCGAGGAATGCTTCCTGAATGGGATGAAGCCGGCCGCGCTCCTCGATTCCCTCGATCGTCGTAATTTTGCGGTTTGCCACGGCTCCCACGCGCGTGATGCAGGAATGGCGCGGATTGCCGTCGATCAGGACGGTGCACGCTCCGCACTGGCCTTCGCCGCACCCGTACTTGCTTCCCGTCAGATCGAGCTGGTCGCGAAGGACGAAAAGCAGGCTGGCCTGCGGATCGGCATCAACTGAATAAACTGTTCCATTGATATGAAGCTTCATTACATTGGCCATCGGATCGCCTCGGACTCTGGCCCTTCAACTGACAGATTGATTTGAGGAACCATTGGCTAGCCCCATCCCTTATAGCCTACATCCAGATCTCCATGCCAGAACGGGTTTTTGACGAGTCCTGGTCAGGCGCTGGCTTCAACGCATTGAATTGGCGTTTTTCTTTTTTGCGGCCTCCCGCGGCACTTTGAAAAACGGCTAGCGAACTGGCGAGGATCGGCTCAAAAATTCTAATACCTTCCCAAGGCCGCCGGTGTCGCGCACCCCACCTGCGGATAACAAATCCTGATGCCCGCCATCGCAAAAATGAATTACCATGTCGCGGGCCTTGCATGTAAAGTATCCGGTTTTTAGATCGAGCCACACCGACCGAGACGAAAGGCCGCATGACGAAGACATTGATTCCGCGGGCCGCCCGCCTTCGAGGCGGGTTGGCCTTTTTGTTTCTTCTTTGTTTCGGCTTCCCGCTGACCCTTTCCGCTCAGTCTCAGGCCCCGGCGCCCAAGGCAGAATCGCAATCGGCTGAGCCGACTGCTCGCGAAACTCAAAATGCGCGCGTCACCGCGCTCGAATTGCAGGTCGCCGACGCGAAAAGTTCCGCCGACAACGCATGGATGTTGATCAGCGCCGCACTCGTGCTGCTAATGACGGGCCCTGGCCTCGCCCTCTTTTACGGCGGACTGGTGCGCAAGAAGAATGTGCTTGGCACGATGATGCAGAGCTTCGCCATGATGGGAATCGTTACGGTGGTCTGGGCGATTTTCGGTTACAGTCTCGCGTTCGGACCCGGCAACGCCTTTATCGGCGGCTTTCATCATCTTTTTTTGAGAGGCGTCGGCCTCGCGCCGGATCCAGCCTACTCGACCACCATTCCCGTCGAGACCTTCATGGTCTATCAGCTCATGTTCGCCATCATCACGCCCGCGCTGATCACGGGCGCTTTCGCCGAGCGCATGAAATTCGGCGCGATGCTGCTCTTCCTGGTGCTCTGGTCGATTTTCGTCTATGACCCGATGGCGCACATGGTGTGGGGCAAGGGCGGCCTGCTCAACGCCTCTCTCGGCGGCGCATTTCCGACGCTCGACTTCGCGGGTGGGACGGTCGTGCACGTCACCTCGGGAGTCTCGGCGCTGGTCTGCGCGCTGTATCTCGGAAAACGTCTCGGCTATCCGAAGATCCCTATGCCGCCGCATAGCGTGGTATTGAGCTTCATCGGTGCGTGCCTCCTGTGGGTTGGCTGGTTCGGTTTCAACGCGGGCAGCGCGCTCGGATCGGGATCACTCGCAACCAGCGCTTTCGTCGCCACCCATTTCGGCGCGGCGGCCGCGGCCATCGGCTGGAGCCTGGCGGAGTGGATTCGCAACGGCAAACCGAGCGCGCTCGGCGCCATCTCCGGCTGCGTCGCGGGCCTCGTCGCCATCACGCCCGCCGCGGGATTCGTTTCGCCGATGTCGGCGCTGATCATCGGCTTCATCGCGGGCGTGTTCTGCTACTGGATGGTCACAGCGGTAAAATCCCGATTCGGCTATGACGATTCGCTCGACGCGTTCGGCGTTCACGGCGCCGGCGGAACGATTGGCGCGCTGCTGACCGGCGTTTTTGCTTCCAGCATCATCAATCCCATTTTCAAGGGCGCGGGTGGCAAAGTGTTCCCGTCGGGCCTCATCGAAGGGAATGCGCACCAGATGCTGAACCAACTCGTCGGGATCGCGATTGCCTGGGTGCTGGCCATCGTGGGAACCCTCGTTCTGCTCTTTATCGTGGATAAAATCGTCGGTCTTCGCGTTTCCAGCGACCATGAAGTGCAGGGCCTCGACCTTTCGCAACACGGCGAGGAAGGCTATTACTGGGAGACCTCCGCTTAGCGGGCCGATTCGGCTGCTCATCGAGTACAATGGCCGGCGAGCGATTTGAGGCGGACAGAGATGATTAAAGTCGAAGCGGTGATCCAAACGTCGAAGCTGGACGCTGTGAAGGACGCGCTGCACGAAATCGGCGTCGAGGGCATGACGGTGCTCGAAGCGCGCGGTCATGGCCGCCAGAAGGGCCATACGGAGGTTTATCGCGGCCGTGAATACACCGTCGATCTGATTCCCAAGATCAAACTCGAAATGGTGCTCGCCGACGACATGGCCGAGAAAGCCATTGAGGCCATCAAGAGCGCGGCGCGCACCGGGAAAATCGGCGACGGCAAGATTTTCCTCACCAAGGTTGCGGATGCCATCCGCATCCGCAACGACGACCGCGGTGAAAGCGCCCTCTGACCAAAGACCCGAGCCTTCGGCGTTCGCTCCGGCGCGCGTCTCGGCTGGAATTCGTCGCTCGATCCACGCGGCACGCGGATGAATGTCTCATTGGGCCATGAACTGCGCGACCTGTACGCCCGGGAATCCGCGCGCGTACGCGAGACGTTTTCCTCCGGCGGCAGCGGGCACGAAGCGTTGCTCGCGCGTACGGGCCTGGTCGAATCGATCGCTTTGCGCCTTTGGCGCGAACTGATCTCTCCCGATACCGGGGGGCCGCGCAATTTCGCGCTCGTCGCGCTGGGAGGATTCGGCCGCAGCTGGCTCTTCCCTTACTCCGACGTCGACCTGCTGTTCCTTTATTCCGGCAGTCAGCCCGAGAAAGAGTATAAGGACCGCGTCGCACAGTTGTCGCAGGAGCTTTGGGATCTGCGGCTCCGCTTGAGCCCCGCCACGCGCACCGTTTCCGAATGCGACCGCTTCGATCCGAACAATGCTGAGTTCGCGATTTCACTCCTGGACTGCCGCTATCTTGCGGGCGACGCGAATCTCTTCGCGCAGCTCCACGAAAACGTCATTCCCAGACTCGTCGCCCGGGAATCCAGCCAGCTCGTGCAGAAGCTCGCCGAGCTCACGCGCGACCGCTACTCAAAATTCGGCGAAACGGTCTTCCACCTTGAAACGAACGTGAAGGATGGCCCCGGCGGCCTCCGCGATTACAACCTGGCCTCCTGGCTCGAGCTGATCACGCGCCTCGAACACCAGCGCTCCTGGCCCGACGAGAAATCTGCGCTGCCCCCTGCGATCCGGCGGCAATTCGAACCGGCCCTCGAATTTCTGATGTCGGTGCGCTGCTTCCTGCACTTCCGCCACTCGCGCGACGACAACACGCTCACCTGGGAAGCCCAGGATGAAGCCGCTGCGCTCCACATTGGCGTGGCCGGAACGGATCCGCTCGATCCTGCGGACTGGATGCGCATTTATTTCGGCCACGCTCGCGCCATTCACCGCGTCTGCTCTCGCCTGCTCGACGAAATTCCCGCGAACCGTCCCTCGCTGTATCGCCAGTTCCAGCACCTCCGCTCGCGGCTTTCCAATCCCGAGTTCTCCGTCGTCGACGGCATGATCTTCCTGCAAGACACCGGAACGCCCGGCGATCCCGAAGTGATCCTGCGCGCGTTTCGCTTCATGGCGCGCCATGGGCTGAGGCTCAGCAGCACGTTCGAGCGCCAGGTCAGCGAAGCGCTGGGTCGCGTCGCGGCCGATTCGCCCGATGGAATCGAACTATGGCATTCCCTGCAGGAAATTCTTCTCGCGCCGCACGCCGGAAACACCCTGCGCGAAATGCATGCGCTCCGCTTCCTGACGCTCGTCTTGCCGGAAATTGCCTGTATCGACGCCCTCGTCGTGCGCGACTATCTGCATCGCTTCACCGTCGACGAGCACACCTTTCTCGCCATCCAGAATCTCCACGACCTGCGCCAGTCGCGCTCGAAATGGGATCAGCGCTACGCCGAACTCCTCGAGGAACTCGAACAACCGGACCTTCTCTATCTCGCAATCCTACTGCACGACACGGGCAAGGGCCTGAAAAGCGATAACCACGTTGTCGCCAGCGTGGAGATCGCCGAAAAATGCCTCGCCAGGCTCGAACTCGATCCGCCCGACCGCGAGACGGTGCTCTTCCTCATCGAGCGCCACCTGGAGATGAGCGCCTTCCTGCGCCGCGACATCTTCGATCCGCAAACCATTCGTCAATTGGCCGAGCGCGTCGAGACTCCCGAACGGCTGAAGATGCTCTGCCTGCTCACCTACGCGGACATCAAGGCGGTAAGCCCCGAGGCTCTCACGTCGTGGAAGGCCGAAAATATCTGGCAGCTCTACATCGGTGCGGCCAATCATTTCCTTCGCAACGTCGATGAACGCTTCCACGCGAACGTGGACGACGAGGTGATGGCGCATCTGCGCACGCTCGCGCCTGCCGCCGGCAGGAAGATCGAGAATTTCCTGGAAGGTCTTCCGCGGCGCTATCTGCGCACGCACGCGGCAAGCGAGGTGATCGGCCATCTCGGAATGGCCACCCGCCTGGGCGAAGACCCCGTGCAGCTCGGCCTTTCGCGCGGCCGCCACTGGTTCGAGTTGACGCTGGTCACGCCGGATCGGCCTTTCTTGTTCGCAACGCTTGCCGGAGTGCTCGCGGCTTGGGGCATGAACATCGTCAAAGCGGCGGCTTTCTCGAATCAAGCGGGAATCGTCGTCGATACATTCTATTTCACCGACCGCTTTCGCACTCTCGAGCTGAACATTCCGGAGTGGGAACG
>DATGHM010000210.1:0-36693 GCA_035307985.1 Candidatus Acidiferrales bacterium | reverse complement strand
CGGCATCCACCTTCTGCAGAAAGTTCGAGTATTGCGGCTCATCTTCATGCGCCGCTTGGCCCCCGGTGGACGCCATCTTCCACAGCACCACGGCCAGAACAATCATCAAAAGCCAGAACAAAATCGTTCTTACGGTCGAGTTCACGTCTTTATTTTACCTCACCCTTAATAATACTCCGCGCAGGCCCTCGCTGGACCTCCACTCTGCCGCTGCCGTTCCGGGTGGTCAATAAGATCAGATGCCCGTAAGCACCGTCCGTATTCAAGCGGCAGTCCCCGGCGCGGCTCCAGCTTAAATCCTTTCTTCTTCGATTACTACGCCCACCAGCGTGCGGTTGTCCGCGCAAAACCCGTCCGCCGCCGGCATCTGGCGCGCCCAAATCACGCGTCCCGCGCTCTCCAAAACCGGCCAATGACGCCTGGCATCACTGGAAATGCGCGCGGCCAGGAACATCTGCTTGAGCTTCCTTGGTCGGCGCCGGCCGTGAGGCGTGTAGGCGTCACCGGGCCGCCAGTTGCGTAGGATCAGAGGCGCGCTGAGCGAGTTGGCATCCAGGACTGGGTTATCCTCCTTAGTGTCGCGCTGTGTTCTGGCCCAGTCAATCTTTTTCAGCCTAAAGCGAATCCCGATTTCGGGCACGCAAACAACGGTTGACCCGGTGCTGCCAAGGCTGACAGCATATTGATACGCGACCGGGAGGCGATTGGTTTCCTCTCCTTTTCCCATTGCTTTGCCGGTGGCGCCCGCCGAAAAAACGAGATCGCCGAACCTTCTCTCCACGCGAATCCCACCGGGGAGCTCCACGCTTCGCCCGCTTGTCGATTTGACCGCCAGCCGGATCACCTCTTCAACGTCGCGCGACGTCAATTCGCGTTGGTCTCCCCGCAGTTCCTGGTAGAGACGCCGGACGATGCGCTCGGTAAGCGCCCGCCAGGCCTGCGCGCTGTTCCGGCCGCCGAGTCCAGCGGCCTCCCCAAACGGATGCAACAAATTGCGGACGGACACCTCCAGAGCAATGCGTTTCTTCCCGCTATCTTTTCGAGTCACTACGGCCCGGATGCGTTCCTCCACCAGCGCGTCCCAAAACACCCGCTCTTCCCGCGAGAGCTGCGCGAGTTTGCACAGATGTTGGACGATCCGCGGCGAAAAATCGCGTTCGATAATCGGTAAAAGCCGCCCCCGAATCCGCGACCGCAGTCGTGCGTCATCCTGGTTCGTCGTGTCTTCGCGCCAGGACTGCTTCATCCCGGCCAGATAATCGCGCAGCTCTCGCCGTCGAATTTCGAGGAGCGGTCGCACGACCGCTCCTGCCACCGGATAGATTCCCGCAATGCCGGTGGGGCCGGTGCCACGAAGCACGTGCCCCAGAACTGTTTCCGCCTGGTCGTCGGCGGAGTGCGCCACGGCCACGCGAGTGGCCCGACCTTCCGCGACGAGCCGGGCAAAAAACGCGTAGCGCAGCCGCCGCGCCGCATCTTCCAGGTTCCAGCCGTTTCGCTTCGCTTCACCCGCCACGTCCCCTCGGTCGAGAATGAATTCCAGGCCATGTGATTCCGCCAGTTCCGCAACAAATTCGGCGTCTTGATCCGATTCCTGGCCGCGCAGTTGGTGGTCGAAATGGGCGACTCCGAGCGTGATCCCGAGCTCCCCTCGAATCGCTTCAAAAATGCGGAGCAGAGCAACGGAATCGGCCCCTCCCGAAACAGCCAAGGCTACGTTGTCGCCGGGCACGATCACCCGTTGTTCCCGGATATGCGCCAGAACCGACTGTTCAAGTGGTGTTCGCATCGGCCAGAGGCTTGCGCTCTACGCTCGCAAATCGAAGGTCCGGAAACCGGTCATCTTCCCCGGAGAGATGAGTATAGCAGCGGACCCGCCAGTCCGCAGAGGCGGGCAGGGTGCGCCCCTACTCTAATTGCCGAATGCCGATTTTAAATTCCGATTGAAACCTGGCGCAGAGTTTCCGGGAAGAAACTACGTGTGGTTGGCCACTTGTTGACTGAAGAGGTCGCGGCTATACGAAATCCGCCGATCGAGCGCCACGGCCGCGAAATATGAGCATCCGCGCCGCTCGTTTTCCACCCACTGCGCCACGCTGGGAACCACGCGGCGCGTCATTCGTCCTACCATATTGAGCAGGGCATAGTAGAGGCCCACCACGCGAATCTGCTTTTGGTCATCGCCCCGTTCGGGGCACAGATGCACCAGTTGCACCAGCCGGTCGAAATCACCCGCGGCGACGTCCTGGCCCGTCATGCCGGTAACTTCAAGGATATGATTCGAAAGCTGGATTCGGCGGCTGTATGCCAGCATCGAGCGGCAGTGCAAGACGAAAAACTGGAGCAGGGCCGCCAGCGAAATCACGAAAATCAGTGCGGCAATCATCGCGCCCTCGCCAACAACCTGCCGGCCGCCAGTCGTGCCTCATCCGGAATCTTTGTAAACGTGTACGCCCAGGATGCCGGCAGCCATAGTCCCAGAATCGGCAAAAGGTAGCGCAGCACGGGCATATACAGCCCTGGAAAGAGGTTCCCGATCGCATAGGTCCCGGCCGTCGCACTGAAATACACGCCTAACGCCAGCACGAGCTGAACCAGGCGCATGCGCGTTTCGCGCAACTTCAGGACGGCGCCCCAGAGAAGATAGGTCAGCACTAGCCCCACAAAGTACAGGTTTTGGCCCATCTCCACGACGAATTGTGAGGTGAGATGGTGTTGATTCTGGCGAACAACCAGGTAGGAAAAGAAAGCTGTCGCCAACAGGAGCATGACGGCCGCTCTGCGCACGTAGCGGCTGACCCGCATTTCCTGGAACACTTCCTGATAAAAGTGAATGATCACCCAGAACATCAGGATCGTCAGCAGGCTGTCTGAATAGTAGTAGTAGTAGCCGTAGATCGGAGACGTAATGCCGAAGCGAAGGGTGCAAGCGACCAGGCCGCACGTCTGGGCCGCCGCCGCTATCATGTAGACATTGATCGACAGCTCGTGGAGAAATGACTTCCGGAAGAAAAGGCACACCACCACGTAGGCTTCGAGGATCACTCCTGCGGTACAAAGCAAACCTGAATATATGCCAGGCATTTCAGTCCGATCGGCCTGGCTCAGCAGATCCTATAAGGGGCCCTAAGCTAAAGCTTCTAGCTTACTTCCCCCACGGAATTGCCGGTGCCGGTGCTGTGGTCGGCGCCATCGTCCAGGACGGCGCGCTTGCGCTAATTCCGCCGTCCCAAGACTGCGTTGCGATATTCCTCAAACCCATCGCAGCGGTCAGAACCACCAGAACCAACACAACCAACATCAGCCACTTGCTCATCGACCCCTCCGGGTAAGTTACAACCGGGCGGAGTCTATAAGCAGTGCGCTGCCGTCAAGGGGGAAATTTTAGGGGTGTGTGTCCAAACGGTACACACCCGTCCCTTGCTGGCTGAGCCAGAGCCTTATCCAACTTGTCGATGGGGAGCGTAGCGTCCGCGTCCTGTCGGGTCAATGTTACGAAGGTACTATTCGCGTGCGCGCGGCACCTAACACAAACATGCCTCACATCGACTGATTTTCGCAGTCCAGGTTGGCTGCAACCGCCTCGATAAAGCCACTGCCGGATAACGCGCAGCACAGCGGGTTTCTCCTCAGCCCCGCCAGGGATACGATGTGACCAGGCTCTTCCACGCGTCCGGATTCCTTGACCCGTGTGCGCCCCTCGTCTACACTAACCGTTTAATTCGTTCTTGAGATTTACTCCTGGACCGGGAGAATTCAAGCGAGCCGTTTCTGCCGTGGCGTGTTTCCGGCGTGATTCCACCTGAATTGCGGGCAGGCCCTGGAGATTTCGTTCGAGCACAAACGTTCTTCGGTTCCCTCCGCGGCAGCGGACTGAACGCGACACTGTAGAGGAGAAACATCTTTGCCGAAGCGGACGTATCAACCTCATGTGCGCAGGCGCCACAAGAAGCACGGCTTTCGCGCACGAATGAAAAGCGCAGGTGGACGAAAAGTCCTTGCCCAACGCCGCAAGAAAGGGCGCCACAGCCTCACGCGGGTCTGACTCGCCGCAACTCGATCTCCCGCGCGACTTCCGGCTCTTGCGCCGCGCCGAGTACGATGCGGTGTATCGGGAGTCTCGCCGCCGGTCGAGCCGTGAATTCACGGTTTTTCTTCGTTCCAATGGTCTCGGATTCAGCCGGTTCGGGTGGAGCGTGAAGAAAGCGCTCGGAACTGCGGTGCGGCGCAATCGAATTCGCCGCCGCCTGCGTGAAATCGTGAGGTTGCATCGGCACGAGATCGCTCCCGGATGGGACGTTGTGATTCATCCGCGGAGTTCGGTGGCGGCGTCAAGCTTCTCGGCGCTCGCGGACGAACTGCTCAGACTGTTGCCTCGTCGCGAGTAAACAGCCCGGTCAAAAGGTTGGATTCGCACCAGCGCATGAGAGTGATCGAATTCAAAACGCGTCCTTGGAGCCACCCCGCTCCCCGTCTCTCGGAGCCTGGTTCCGGCGGTATGGAAATTCCATTTGCCACGTTTCCGGCCGGGCCAGAGGAGAAGGATGTTGAACACCGCGAGTGCAACCGCGTGGCACAGGCCGTGGCACCCGGCGCCGCTCCCGCGGAGATTCGCCGTGCCGCGCCTTCCTTCGGCGCATGGCTCCTTCTCGCATTTCTGCGCTTTTACATTATTTTCCTCTCGCCCGTTTTCGGCGGCGCTTGCAAGTTCTATCCTTCGTGTTCGAATTACGCGATCGAAGCCGTGACAAAGCACGGCGCGCAGCGCGGTTTTCTGCTCGCGGCCAAAAGACTCCTGCGCTGCCGCCCGTTTACGCAGGGCGGGTTCGATCCTGTCCCTGACGATCTCCCGCATTCCAAGCAGCCGAACTTCGCGGAAGAAAAAGCCCGCGTCTTCACGGAAATAGACTCCAGAATCCAACGCACGGAGAGGCGGATATTGTGAGCGAAATGTCCGACCAGGTTCGCGGCGTTATTTTCGTCATTGTCGCGCTCGGAATTTTTTTCGCTTGGTCTCACTTCTTTTCTCCCATTCCCCCCAAAGGGCCTGCTCAGGAACAGCACGCCGCCGTCCCTGCCGGCCAAGTCAAGCCTCAAGCAGGGTTGTCGCCGAGAACTACAGCCGCGGCTCCGGCCGCACCTCGCGAGGTGCCCGTCGCGCGTGCCACCTCCGAACGCCTCTTTGTCGTTGAGAGCGGGCTCTATCGCGTCGAAATCTCGAATCAGGGCGCGGTCGTGCGAAGCTGGACGCTCAAAAAATATCTGGACGATGAGAAGCCTCCGCGTCCTCTCGATCTCGTCAATCCCGAGGCCTCGCCGCAATTCGGCTGGCCGCTTTCGCTCCAGCTCGCCGACAATCGCGTTGAATCGCAGGCGAACAGCGGCCTCTTTCAGGTCTCGGCTGCCAGCCCTTCGGGAGCCATTCCTGCGGATCAAACGCACTTTCAGGCGCCAGTCAGCCTCACTTTTCATTTCAGCGACGGCCATCTCGACGTAACCAAGAAACTCGATTTCGCTCAGACCTATCAGCTGACCGTCGAAACCTCCGTCTCCCTGGATGGCAAGCCCCTCCCGGCGGCTCTCGCATGGCGCGGCGGCTTTGGCGATAAGACCGTCTATCACGAGGCGCAGCTCATCAGCGTCTTCTACAATCAGGGCGGCAAGCTCGAAATTTTGCCTTACAAGAAGCTCGGCGTTTCAGGCAACGAGAGCCAGGCAGCCCTTCACGCCGGCCCGCTCGAGTTCGCCGGCCTCGAAGACCAATTTTTCGCTGCGGCCTTCATTTCCCAAGACGCTTCCAATCTTGATCTCTGGGACTGGACGGAAAACCGCAACGTCACCGTTGACGGCAAACAGGAATCCGAGCCGGTCGCCGAGATGGCCGCCGGCAGCGCTCAGCCCGAGGCGCTGAGACTCCGCATGTACGTTGGCCCGAAAGATCTCGGTCTGCTTAGCCAGGTGCATCCTTCACTCGAAGCCCTGGTCAATTTCGGCTGGACCACCGTAATCGCCAAACCGCTGCTCTTCGCGCTGCAGTGGCTGCACAAGTATATCCCGAACTACGGGTGGGTCATCATCGTCTTGACCCTGGTCATCAATTTCACCATGTTTCCGCTCAAGATGAAGAGCTGGCGCTCCATGCAGCGCATGCAACGCGTCATGCCGGAGATCCGCTCCATTCAGGACCGCTACAAGAAATATTCCATGACCGACCCTCGCAAACGCAAAATGAACGAGGAAGTCATGGCCGTCTACCAGCGCGAAGGCATCAACCCCATGGGGAGCTGTCTCCCCATGGTTTTTCAGATGCCCATCTGGTGGGCTCTCTGGCGCGTCCTGACCGGAGCCATCGAGCTGCGCCATGCCCCGTGGATTTTGTGGATCCACGACCTGTCCGGGAAGGATCCCTACTACATCCTTCCGATCGGAATGGCCATCACCATGTACCTGATGACCAAGATGACGCCGCAAACCACCGTCGATCCCGCTCAGCAGAAGATGATGAATTTCATGCCGCTGATGTTCGCCGCCTTTTTCTTTACGTTGTCCAGCGGCCTGAATCTCTACATGTTCACGAGTAACCTGATCGGCGTTGGCCAGCAGTATTACTTGAACCGCACCCAGCCTCTTCCTAAAATAAGCAAATTCAAAAAGAAGAAGACGGAGACGAGCGTAGGATGAGCGTTCCACGATTCGTTTCCGGCGAAGACCCGAATGGATGGCCCGAATGAGTGATGGTTCAGCGCAGAGGCCCACAAGAAGCTCGCATTTGAACGACCGCGCGCACGGTGCGCCTCAATCGGATCGCCAGTCAGGCTCGCAGGGCGCCGTTGTCGATTCTTCCTTCGCGCCGCAAGATATCGTCCCTCGCCTGAAGGCTTTTCTCGATCTCGTCGCGCGTGAAATGGCTCTCCCCATCCGATACGACATCTCGACCTCTTCGGAACCGGAAGGCGACGAATCAGGGCGCGCACAGGAGGACGGTTCGGCTTCGCAAAAGAGTGGAATCGCGCAGGACGAAACGGGCCTCCTCGTCCAGTTCAGCGGCGAAGATGAAGAAATTCTCCTTGCGCGCAACGGCGAACTCCTTCTCGCCCTCGAATACCTCGCGCATCGCTGGCTGCGTCTTCCGCCCGCGCTCCATGACCATGTCCGCTTCGAATGCGGCGACTTCCGCGCCAACCGTCTCGAAGAACTGAAGCTTTCCGCACGCGTTGCTGCTCAACGCGTTCGCGAGACGGCCCAGCCCTTTCCTTTCAATCCCATGTCCTCGCGCGATCGCCGCACGATTCACCTGGAGCTCACAGGCGCCCCCGGCGTGCGCACCATGAGCGAAGGCTCCGGCGACCACCGCCACCTGGTCATCTACCCGGCCACTCCTCCCACTCGTAAGTAGTTTCGAGCCGCGCTCGAATTGGCTAGAAGCTGAACGCGGCGCCAACGTTGATGAGGCGGTTTGCGACCGGATTTCCCACTTGAAGAGAGAAAGGGCCGCTGGCGAGAGAAATGGATTGCCCGAAGAGCGGCGAGCCGAGAACGCCAACGGGCGGAGCGAGATTCACATTGTTCAAGGCATTGAGAACCGAAACCCCGAACGTGAGCGCATAGCGACGACTCGTTGCTCCGCCCAGGCTGAATCCTCCTCCTTCCCCCAGTCCGCGGCCTCCCAAACCTCGCTCGCGCCTCTCCTGAGGCGCTTCGGGCGCGGCCCCCTCGTCGCCATGAGCCTCGCCGGCCTTCTCGCCGAACCCGACCGTCCAACTGAGCCGCAGGTTCAGCATGAAGTTTGCGGGTCCCGTCTCGCTGTTCGGGGGGATCGGTACGTCTCCCGGTCCCGGTGTGACATTGAAAGCGCCGTACGGCGTCTCCACGATTTGCGACGCAGGCGTTGACCCGGTCGCGAGCGCGGGGCGCGCGTTACGAATCCCTGTCCCGTATAGATCCTGCGGCAGAACGATGCTGAACGGCTGACCCGAATTCGCCATCACTAGAGAGCTGAGCCGCAGGTTGAACGGCAATGCATAGCTCCCGCCGATCAGCGCTCGATGCCGAATGTCGAATTCCGCCCGTCCGTAATCCCCCAGGATGTTCCAGGGGTTCGAAGCGAAGCTGTCCACTCCCGCGGTGTCGCTGTGCGCGTTGTTGAAGACGTAGTAGCCGAACAGCGAAAGCTTATCGCTCGCGCGCACGTGAACGTTCGCGATCAGTTGCGTCTGTTTGTAAATCGCTTCTGACTCGTACGCGTAGATATTTCCAGCGGCGTTGCCGAGGGGGCGCACGCCGGTCGTAGAGTCGCCGGGATTGAATGTCCCGGGCAGCGGGGCATTGATATCGTTCGTCAGCAGCCGGTGTTCGCCCCGCGAATTCACGTAGGTAACGGAGACCGTCGTGCTCTTCGACAGTTCGCGTTCGAGACTCACCGCCGTGTCCATGTCGTAGGGCGATCGAAGCGTCGGCGCAATCTGATAAACGGTAGGGACGGAGCTGGTGATTATGCTGAGAGTCGAGATCGGAGGCGGCGTTGGAAAAAATGTCGGGCGATTTACGATGTAGGTTCTCTGATTCTGCCCATTCAGACGCGCCGCGATGATCATCTCATCGTCGTCGAAGCGCTCGTAGAACATTCCCCATCCGGCTCGCAAGACGGTTTTCGTGTCCGAGCCATGGCCCAGCCCCCAGGCAATCCCGACGCGCGGCGCCCAATCGGCATGATCGCTTATGACGTTTTCCGTTTCGAACCGCAAACCGTAGCTGAGCGTGAAATGGGGCCAAATCTTCCAATCGTCGCCGGCGAATAACGCCCCATCCAGTCGATTGATCCCGGCCAGGAGATTCCCTGCGGTGATATTGAACTGACTCGGCCCGTAGCCCGCCGCTTGAATCTGGTCCATCGTCAAGCCGCTCTGCAGGGCCTTCTCGGTCTGCTGATAATCGGAAAGCGAGTTGAACGTGAACGTCCCGTTGAAGTTGCCGTTCGTGTCCTCGTGGCGCCGGATGTCGCGCACAAACCCGCCGAACTGCACGAGATGCCCCTTGTGCGTCATAGTCGTGTAATTTTGTGCTTCGTAGTGAGTCTCATAGCGCTCGAAAAAACCGTTGCTGTCGCCCCCGCCCAGGAAAGCTCCCAGTACGCTTATGGTCGGAGAAAAATCCTGCGGGATTTCCGAATTGTGAAAATGGAGGTACTGGAATCGAGTCTCGTTCACCACGTTATCGCTCAGCACCTGGCTGTCGATCAGCTGCAAATTGTGATGACGTCGCGTTGCGTTGTACGCCTGTGAAGGCAGCGACTGCGTGTCCACTCCGTCGTTCTGATCGGAGATTTCGAAGTAGCGATAGTTCGCCGTCAGCGTATTCCTCGGGCTGAGCTGGAAATCGACGCGCGGCCCAACGTTCGTAAGCACTCGAGGGTTAGAAACGGAAGCCACGAACGGCTCAATGTTGAAATTGGAATCGAGGACATCCGTGTTCACCAGGTTGGCGCGGTTGATGTTCCGGCGCTGCAAGTTCACGAAGAACGACACTTTCTTGCTGATGGGGCCGCCAAAGTCCGCGTCCACCAGCCACGTGTGGTACGACGGAGGCTTCTCCTCAGACACGTTCAAGAACGGGCTGAGCGCGTTCATGCTCGAGTCGTTGTATTCGACGGAAGCGTTCCCGTGGTAAGCAGGGCTTCCCGGCTTCGTAAAAATATCAACGCGCCCGTAACCCAGCCGGTCGTTCTGAATCGAGAAAGGATTCGAGTTGACGCGAATCTCGCGGATATCGGATTTTGGTGGCAAATCGCCGCCAGTGAACCCATCAATATAGATTTCGCCGCTTCCCGGACCCACGGATGGCCCCGCCAGGGCCGCAAGCTGGTTCTGAAATTCGTCGGGATCGTTCGAGAGCGCGTCTAGATTCTTGCCTGAGATCACCACCGCAGTGGCGTTCCCCTGCGGTGAAATATCGAGCTGCGACGCGCGCCCTTGGACCTCGACCTTCTGCGCTTGCGATGCGATCGTCAGCCGGATGTCCAGGGCGATTGTTCGGCCCTGGGCAATCACGACGTCTTCCGCGCCTGACGCCGTGAATCCTGCCGCCGTTACACTGATCCTATATTGGCCCGGCGCGAGTCCCGCAAACAGGTACTCGCCTTTGCTGTTTGTTTTCACCTCACGGGAAGAGCCCTTTGCTTGCGCCATTATTCGCACCGTCGCCTGCGGCACAACCGCACCTGACGGATCGACAACGCGCCCTTGCACCTGGCCGACGCCTTGCGCATGCAAAGTGCTCACCGCCCCCAACAGGAGGACGATGCAGCACATCCCGAGCCAGTCATGACTGATGCGATGCAGCTTCGTCACGCCTTCTCGACGGCTCTCCGCGCGCACTCCCACGCCGATCTTTATGCCACTGAGACCTGAAGAATGGCTGAAGGCCTTTCACGTAGAAACAGCGAACAGTCGTGAACAGCTCCCTCATTCCACGGATTACTGCGGCCGTCGATTCCAATCAAATCTGGAGGCCGTATCCCCGCTTCCCCACATTGACGCATTGCGTCGCGCCAATCTGGTCGCGCAGCCCAGCGCCTTCGTGGATGTGTCCGCAAAACAGGAATTCCGGCTGCACGCGTTCCACCCACTCCCGCAGCATCTGACTCCCCGCATGGTTCCCGCGTCCAACCTCATCCAACTTGGTCCCTCGCGGCGGGAAGTGAACCACCACATACAACGGCTTCTTCCCCCCAAACGCCTCCAAGGCACCCGCAATCTCCTCTTCGGAATATTCTCCCGGCGTATTAAAGGGGGTCGGGTTGCTGTACCCCAGTCCCGCCCACCAAGTCACGCCCTTGGCGCCTTCCAGCTTTCGCTCTTGCCGGTGGAAGTCGACGAAGCCGTACCGCTCGCACAGAGCGCGTGTCTGCTCGTGCGTTTCATGATTGCCCGGAAGCAGCCATAGCTTCTCGCCGAGCGGCTTCAGCGCCTCCGCGCACCGCTCGAGCCCGCGCCCGAACGTCGAAAGGTCTCCCGCCGCGACATACACGTCTGCCGGGTGAGCCATCGCGCGCTCGATCGCGCGAATATCGCCGTGAACATCGCTGAAAACGAAAATCTTCATCGCACTGCGTCTCCCTCCCGCGGCACGACCTTCTGCATGTTACTGAACAGCATCCCGTTCCTCAGCCAGCCTTCCTCCACCACGTGCCCGGCGTCATCGAACACTACGCCATACGTAAACGGCTGCGGCGCGCCCTTCTGTCGCTCGACGAACCGGTTCTCTCCGAACACGACCATGTGACCGTCCCTCGCCGCGAAGGTTCGCACCAGCGGAAAACGCGCGAAATTCCAGTAGAGATGGACTTCCGGCAATTCCAGCGCGCGCGCCGTGAACGCGTCCGGCGGCGAATCGGGCGTGAATCGGAACGGCGGCGGACTCGAATCCCGCAAATCGTACCGCGATGCGTACACTCCACCGGTCGTGCGAATTGCGTCGCCCCAATCCAGCAGCGACGGCGGCACCGGCAGCGCCCCGATCCTCACCACCTGGATGTGATTCGCCGCGGCAAATTCCTCGACGCGCTTCAGCGCCTCGTGATGCGCCACTCCGCACGCGCCGATGTACGCCACCATCACCAGCGCTCCGGCCTGGCACCACGCCGCGCGTGACACGCCGAATCCCCAATCGCGAATCGCCGGCCCGAAGAATAAAATCGCCGCAATCGCCGACGCCGCGGCCCCCACCCACACATGAAATGGGGACCCCACAGCCCGCGCAGCTTGCCACGCCTCCGCCGCTGCCAACGTGAACAGCGCCCACATGACGATAGCCCGCCGCAAACCCTTCGTTCGGTCCCTATAGATCCACGCCGTAATCTGCGGCATCAGACCAATCGACGTGAGCGAGAAGTCGATGATGAAGAGCCAATCCCACGCGACGCGCCGCTCCGAAAACGGCGTCCACATCATCGTCCCGAACGACGTCATCCCGTCCAGCAGAATGTGGCTCAGAATTCCCACGCCGTAAATCAGCGTCAACATGGCAAACGACGGCGCCGGAATCTTCGATCGTCGCGTCACCCAGCGCGTCAGCGCCGCCAGCCCCACAGCGAAAAATGGCAGCCCGAAAAACGAATGCGTGATCCCGCGATGGTATTTGACGATCGCCAGCGGGTCGCGCGAAATTGCCTCGCGCACCACATCCACATCCGGAAACACGGCTCCGAGCGTCGCCGCAAAAATCGCAACCCGCGTTTTCGTGGTAGCGGGTGCGACGGTCCCCTCGGCGTCCTCCTCCTGTCCTTCATCGTAGGGGCGTTGCTTGCTGCGCCCCCTTTTCCGCGCTGCACTCGAGAAGTAGGCCTTCCCCAACAGCGCGCCCGTAATCCCATGCGTTATCGGATCCATTGGTGGAAGTGCGGGCCTTCAGACCCGCGGAAACGCCAATTCTTCTAAAACGCCATCTCGAATCCAGCTGTGTCTTTGCGGATGGCGGCGAGGGATCTGCTGCTCGTTTTTTGCCGCCGCAAACTCGCAGCCACTTGACGAAGAATTGCGGCAAGTCACGCGATCTCAATTAATGGAGACCGCTTCGCGATCGCCTCGCCGACGATTGTCGCTGCCACCCCGTGCCGTCCCAGCGCCGCCATCGCCGCGTCTGCCGCTTCCGCCGCAATCGCCGCAAGCAGTCCCCCTGAAGTCTGCGGATCAACCAGCAATGCCCGAAACTCCTCCGTGACACCCACCCCAAACTCGATGCAGCCCTCGAGAAACTCTCGATTGCTTTTCAATCCGCCCGAGAAAAATTTCCCTCGCGCCGCCTCCACCGCTCCCGGAAGATACGCGATCCGCTCGTGCTCGATCCGCATCGAGATACCACTGCCGGCCGCCATCTCCCGCGCATGCCCCAGCAGCCCAAATCCTGTAATGTCCGTCACCGCACGCACCGGCCGTGCACCTGCGTTTGCGTCATCAACCTCGTGTAACGCCTCCGCCGCCTCCCGATTCAGCCGCGCCATCGACGTTTCGGCCGCCTGCACCCACGCCGCCTCCGCCTTGCCCTGCTTCAGCGCCGTCGAGATCACGCCCGTTCCCAGCGCCTTCGTCAAAATCAACGCATCGCCCGCCCGCGCGCCTACGTTCCTCCAAATCTTCGACGGGTTGATCACTCCGGTCACCGCGTACCCAAACTTCAATTCCTCATCCCGGATCGAGTGCCCCCCGACAATCGTGCACCACGCCTCCGCCATCTTCTCCAGCCCGCCGCGCAAAATCTCCTCGAGGATCTCCGGCTCGCGCGAATCCGGGAATCCCACCACCGACAGTGCCGAAACCGGCCGCCCGCCCATGGCGTAAACGTCGCTCAACGAATTTGCCGCCGCGATCTGCCCGAACGTTCGCGGATCGTCTGCAATCGGCGTCAGTATATCCACCGTCTGCACCAGCGCGATTTCGTCCGTCAGTCGATACACCCCTGCGTCATCGCTGGTTTCGAACCCAACGAGCAGGTTAGGGTCAGTCGGCCGCGGCAGCCGCTTCAGCACGGAGTCCAGCAAACTGGGACTCAGCTTGGCAGCTCAACCGGCGGCCTTGGCCGCTTCGGTCAACCGCACACGAACGCGTTCCGCCAAGGTGATCTTCCTCCTCATTCCGAACCCGCGATTATAGCTTACGACGAAGATACAGCAGCCTCGTCTGAGGCCGCACCGGATGACGCGCCCCGCGCCCCCGAAATCGGAGCGCCGAATCCTCGCGCTAACTCCGCTTGCTATCCGGACTGCATGGTGGGAACGGAATGCTTTTCGGGTTGGTTCTGGCAGTCATTGGAAGCACGATCCGCTGGCGCTCGGCTCGATCCGCTCGCCGGTGCTCCCTCGCTTCGCGGTGGGTGGTGTTCCGGGCGTTTCGTTCTGGGGTGTCTGCTTGCCCGCTACTCTCTCGGGACTGTCGACCGGATCGGAATCGTCACCGGGCCTGATCCCTCGACGCCGATCGCCACGTGGCAGCTCCCGTCGACGATCGCTCCCGGCTCGACGATCAGGCACGGGGTGTGGATCTCCGCCCTTACGATCGCCTTCGCTTGAATCTCCACTCGGCTGCGCGCCTGGATCTTCCCCTCAAAGCGGCCCGCAATCGTCACCGCATTCCCGTCGATCTCTCCCTCAACCGACGCATTCTCTCCCAGGATCAGCATCTCCCCCGATGTGATACTTCCCCGCAGCCGCGAATCGAGCCGGAACGTTCCCGGCAGCTCCAGTTTCCCTTCCACACGGACGCCCTGGTCCAAAAAGCCGCTCCATTCGCCGGCTTCGTGCGGTCCCCGATCGAGCATCTTCCAGGCCATGCCGTACCTTGTGTATTATGTATCTATACTAGTTAATTACCTCATCAGTGCCTGATAGAGTCGCATTAAATCGCCGTCGTCGTAATACTCGAAGGTCAACTCACCCGGCTTGTTTTCCCCGGCCGCCCGAATATGGACTCGCGTCGCGTAGTGCCGTTGTAAATCCTCGAGCGCCGCTTTCGTGTTGGGATCCGGCTGCGCCGACGCCGGCGCGCTCCGCGGCCGCCCGCTTCGCGCCACCATGCGCTCCACCTGCCGCACCGTCATGCCGTTTCGTGCCACCTTCCTCGCGAATTCCACCCGCTCCGCCGGGTCGGAAACGGTGAGAAGCGCGCGCGCATGCCCCGCCGTCAACCGATTCTCCTCGATCATTTCCTGGATCGGCTGCTCCAGCCGCAGCAAACGAAGCGCGTTGGCAATCGTGGTGCGCTCCGTTCCCGTGCGCTCCGCCACTTGTTCCTGCGTTAGCGCGAACTCGTCCATCAGCCGCTGAAAGGCCTGTGCCTCTTCGATCGGATTCAGGTCCTCGCGCTGAAGGTTTTCGATCAGCGTCATTTCCAGCGCGAGCTCTTCCGGAACGTCCTTGAGCACCACCGGCACGCGATTCAGTGCTGCCCTTTGAGCCGCGCGCCACCTGCGCTCGCCCGCAATCAGTTGGTAGCGCCCGGCCAGCGGACGCGCAACCAGCGGCTGCACGATTCCGCTCGCCCGAATCGACTGCGCCAGTTCCTCAAGCCCCGCTTCGCGAAACTTCGTGCGAGGCTGGTAGGGACTGGGATCGATCAGGTCGATATCGACCTGCAGCAGCCCCTCACGAGGCGCCAGTGCCGGTGCTGCCGCTGTTGCCGCCTGTCCCGCCGCCGGTGCTACCGCTCCCGGCGCTGGCGGCTGAGGCAGCTCCGGCTCCCGAATCAGCGCGCTCAGGCCCTTGCCCAACGCGTTTCTGGGCATTGGTGATTACCTCCTTTGCGAGTTGGATGTAACTTTCCGCGCCTTTACTATGTATGTCGTAGAACATCACCGGCAGTCCGTGACTTGGCGCCTCCGCCAGACGGACGTTCCTGGGTATAACCGCCTCGAATACCTGCGAGCCGAAAAAGCTCCGCAGGTCTGCCGAAACCTGCTTTGAGAGAGTGGTCCGGTCGTCGTACATTGTCAGCAGAATTCCTTCGATTGCCAGCGACGGATTGATCGTCCGCCGCAACCGCATCAGCGTATCAATCATCTCCGAAACGCCTTCGAGTGCCAGGTACTCGCACTGTATGGGAACGAGCACGGCGTCTGCCGCGGCCAGGGCGTTCAGCGTTAGAAGGTCGAGCGCTGGCGGGCAGTCGATCAGGACGAAGTCATATTTGTCGCGAATGCCACGGATTGCATTCTTCAGCTTGTATTCGCGCTGCTCCGCCGATACCAGTTCAATGGCGGCTCCGGCGAGGTTCTTGTCCGACGGGAGGAGGTACAACGACTCCATCTGAGCGTCAATAACGATGCGCTCGATCGGCTCGTCGAGAATGATGGCCTGGTAGAGCGTGCGACGCGAGGGGTCCTTCGGGAAGCCCAATGCGCTGGTCGTGTTTGCCTGTGGGTCGCAGTCGATGACGAGCGTGCGTTTCTCCGCCGCCGCCAGCGAAGCGCCAAGATTAACGGCTGTAGTTGTCTTTCCTACGCCGCCCTTCTGATTGGCGATCGCGATAACTCGGGACAAGCCCCCCTCGGTACGAGAAGGGCGAAATGTAACAGAAGGCTCTCTCGCGATGCAAGAAAATGTTTCACGTGAAACATTTTGTCTGGAATACCCGGTCCGTAGTTTGGCGCCGCCCAGCCATTTGGCTTGCGAATAACTACTAGGCTGCAGAATTCGACCTAGGAGATGACAGGATAGGGTGTCAGAATTGTTTCACGTGAAACATTTTAGCGCCGACGCCAGAGGCGTTCCCAGAGTCGCAAGTTCTTCGATTTCCGAGCACAACGGAGCCACGGGTCAAATTGCTTCGCCCAGAGCATTCCTGGGTAAAAACGACCCATAATGGCGGTACTGTCCACCGAATAACAAAGATTCCGCGCATCAAGGAAACATCGCTCACAAAATTGTTTCACGTGAAACAATTTCGCCAGCCTGTGACGATCGCCCAGGTTGCCCTACTGCCACGAAGCGCTCCTTCGTTCCCGGTATCTGTACTGGCTCGCGCCAGTCCCATTCCGGAACGCCCTTGACTTCCACAAAGCCAGCCGAGCTGAGCCACAGAACAGCCCGCCCGCCCTCCAAAAGCCTCTTCCGAGTCCACCCGAGCAACTCTCGATGTCTTCCAAGCGCTCGCGCCGTCACAAAAGTGAACTTCTCGCTCGCTGGAAGCTCCTCTATGCGGCCTTTGTGCACGCTTATATTCTTGAGATCCAACTCCCTGCGCACTTCCTCTAGGAATGCCGCCTTCTTCGCATTCGACTCGATCAGCGCCGCCTCCAGCCCTGGTTTTGCCATCGCTATAGGTATGCCGGGAAACCCCGCGCCAGAGCCAAGGTCGGCGAGCCGACCGTTCTCGATCGCTGCCGCCTCGATTCCCAGCAAACTCTCGCCAAAGTGGAATTTCAGGATCTCGCGGAGCTCAGTCACGGCCGTGAGGGAAACCTTTCGGTTCCAACGCAGAAGCAACTCAACGTATAGCCTAACCTGTTCGCAATACGTAGGACTCGCCGAAAAGCCATACGTCCGTAGCGTTCTTTGGATTTCGTCGACCGGAAGCGGGTTCACGAGAGCACGATCCTATGAGTGTAGTCGAACGCGTCGCCCTACTCAGGCACCTGTTCTGTTCCGGATTGCCCGAAACGCGCGCGAATTGCGGGGCCCAGTTTGACGGGCGCGAGGAGCCCTGCCGCCAAATCGGCCGCAAAATGCCCGCAAATGGACGGAATCAGGCTTCCCGTTCCCGCCCGCACTCCCGCGAAAACGATCCCGATGATAAATGTCGAGATCAAGCCGCGGCGGCCCTGGTAAACGTGTGCCACTGCGAAGAAAAGGGCCGAAATCACGATCCCGGCAGTCACAGAGTTGCCCGCCCTGCCCTCAAAAACCCCCTGGACAAAGCCTCGGTAGATCATCTCTTCGCAAACAGCTACCGTCGATACCAGGGCGATGAAGGCGAGTCGCTCAACGTTGTCCTGTGGAAAGATCTTCAGAGCCAATTCCGCGATCATTCCTTTGATTTCGGACGGCTTCGCCGCCAGTCGTCGGATGCTGGCGATCTGATTCATCAAGAGCAAAAGAGTCAGAAGGACAGCGATCGAGACCGTCAGCTTCGCGTTTCCGACCGCAAGTCCAAGCTGCCATGGCCGAACGCCATGGGCCAACACCCGCCACACGATGATTGCCGTCGCCAGCCATTGAAAGGCGATCGTCGAGCCGTACAGCGCCAGCCGCTCGAGGCTTGTCGTCGAAGGAATCAGCATCAGTCGGTGAACGCGGCGATAGCCGAGCCGTGGCGCCACGGCGCCGAGGAAGAGAAGAATTACCGCGTAGTCCCAGTGCATCGTCATCGGCGGTACCATAATGCATTCTTTGCTGTGACAGCAAGTGGACTGTTCAGCCCGATGAAGCGTTCACGCCCTGTCGTGCTTCCCGAAGCAAACGGACCAATTCGAGCGAACCAGTTGACACTTCGCAATGGTCGCCGTATCGTTCCATCTCCGGCGCGAAGCACACCGCGCGCCTACCCCGCATTTCATTCCGGAGTGTGGAACTTGAAGGTTTTGGTCATTGGCAGTGGCGGTCGCGAGCATGCGCTCGCTTGGAAATTGCGTCAAAGCCCCATCGTAGAGAAGGTTTATTGTGCTCCGGGTAATGGCGGAATCGAATCCGACGCGGAGTGCATTGCTCTCGATCTCAAGGACGTCAAAGCGGCCGCCGATATCGCCGCCAATATCAAGGCCGACCTCACCGTCGTCGGCCCTGAGGTCCCGCTTGTTGCGGGAATCGCCGACGAGTTCGCGGCCAGGGGCTTGAAGATTCTTGGTCCCGCCCGCGCCGCCGCACAACTTGAGGGAAGCAAAGTATTTGCGAAGAAATTCATGGAACGGCACGGCATTCCGACCGCCTCGGCCTACGGCATCTTCGATTCAGCTCTGGACGTCTACGCCGAGCTCTGCGCGGTCGATTGGCCCCTCGTCATCAAGGCCGACGGCCTTTGCGCTGGCAAGGGCGTGCTCGTCACCTCATCGCCGGATGAAGCCACGGCATTCGTTGACCGCGTGATGGACAAGCGCGAATTCGGTGATGCCGGTCGCCATGTTATTTTGGAAGACGGACTTAGCGGTGAAGAGCTCTCATACATCGTCTTGACCGACGGCAAGGACTTCATTTCGATGGCCCCCACGCGCGACTACAAACGCGCGTTCGATGGCGATGCGGGCCCGAACACCGGCGGCATGGGAGCCTATTCAAGCGACGATGTCCTGCCGAAAGACCTCGAGAACCGAATCATCGAGTCGGTCGTCCGGCCGACATTGCAGGGCTTAGCTGCCGATAGCATCCCGTATTGCGGCTTCCTCTATTTCGGCCTCATGATTACTCCTGGCGGACCTAAAGTCCTTGAATTCAACTGCCGCCTGGGCGATCCAGAGACGGAAGTCATCGTTTTGCGCGCCGAGTTCGATCTTGCGCAGGCCTGCATGGATGCCGCGACCGGCAATTTGAAGCGGATCGTTCCGAAATGGTCGTCGAAGCCGGCGGTTTGCGTGGTCATGGCGTCTGAGGGATATCCCGGAAGTCCCGGGACAAATCTTCCGATCAGTGGGCTGGACTCGGCGCAAACGGTACCCGATGTTATCGTCTTTCACGCTGGAACTAAACGAGTTAGCAATGCCTACTACACAAGTGGTGGTCGCGTTTTAATGGTTTCCGCCTCCGGCGGCACGTTGAGTGCTGCGCGCGACTCGGCTTACGGCGTTGCCAAGTCGATCACCTTCGATGGAGCTCAGTACCGCACTGACATTGCAGCCGGGCGGAAGGCCGTACCTGCTCCGTGAAGGTGTGCCGAGTTGGATGGGGCGGCGCCAGGCGTCGGCACTAAGCGGGACAGAGAGCCGTCGGGGAACGATCGAAAGGCGCCAATTTTGCCAGTCGGGAGCTGTTTTAGCATGTTGAGTTACGTACCATAGTAAGTAACAAAAAGGGGGTATAGAGGCGTGTCGAGCGAGAGCGCGGGCTGTGCCGTGGGGATCGTGATGGGCTCGGATACGGATTTTCCGGTCATGAGCCAGGCGGGCGAAACGCTCGCAAAATTTGGTATCGCGTTTGAGATGCAAGTGCTCTCTGCGCATCGCACGCCGGCGCTGGCGCACGAATATGCAACGAAAGCGGCGTCGCGCGGCCTGAAGGTTCTGATCGCCGCCGCTGGTGGTGCGGCTCATTTGGCCGGAGTAGTCGCGGCGAACACGACGCTGCCGGTGATCGGCGTGCCCATGGCTACGAGCACTTTGAACGGCCTGGACGCGCTCCTCGCGACGGTGCAGATGCCGAGCGGCATCCCCGTCGCTACGATGGCTATCGACAAGGCTGGCGCTGCGAACGCCGCGATTTTCGCCGCGGAAATCCTCGCGCTCTCGGATCTTGAGATTGCGCGCAAGCTCGTGGCGCACAAGGAAAATCTGGCGAAGTCCGTCGCCGAGAAAAATGCACGCCTGCAGCAACTGCTCGCCGAGAAGAAGAACAAGTAGGCGTTGCAGGAGCCCCGCGCGAGGCGTCTAACGCCGAACGCCGAGCCTTGACGTACAAGGCAGCATTTCATCTCGCGGGATTTTTGCAGCCCGGCCGTATCACCGCGGCTGATCGTTTCCCAGGGCCGCCTGTTCTCATCCAGACTTCTTGATGAGAGACGGCGCGTCGGAATGCTTGATGAGCGAGGGAGCGCCGGGTGGACGCTCCTGCTGGCTTCCCGGTAGTTTGGGGCCGGGTGGCGGACGCAGAACCCACGCGAATCCCGACTCTTCTCCGATGACCGCGAAGGTTTGGCGCGTGTTGGGCGGAGCGATAGCGGCGAGCGCGGCGCGCAAAAACTGAATTCCATCCTGCGATTTGATTTTCTTGCTGTCTCCTTCGAGGAGCCGGGCCGCGACATCCGCCATCGCAGGATCGGAAGCGATCAGCTTCTGTAGACGCGGATCCTTTTGCCGCAACAAATCGAGCAGGGTCGCGGGAGCGCTCTCCGGCGGGTAGGCGAATTCAATCAGAGTGTGCGGCTGGCCTTTTTCGGGCGGCCAGAATTGAAGGTACTGCGGCGTGGTCACGCGCGAGTCCCAGTAGTCCCCCTGCTCGGGTTCCTGATCGAGTCCGTAGGTGACCTGCCAGACTTCCGGTCCGTAGCCCGCCATATAGTCGGCGACAATCAGTTCGGCGAGCGGCTCGCTCTGCGGAAGGTTGACGTTGTCGTGCAGCCCGCGAGCCACCTGATTGAGGCGTTGCAGGACGCCTTGCCCGATCGCTTGAATGTCCGTCGCCTGAGTGCCTGCTTCGGTTGCACCCAGATGGGGCCCGCTGGGAACCAGCGAAGTGCGCAAATGTGGCAACTCGACGTCAATCGCTGCGAGATCCTGATGCGTCGAGGGCGAGAACCAATCCATCGCGCCCAGGGTGACGGCCATACGTTCGCTGCTGAGTTCGACCGGCGTAGGCGGACGCGTTTGCGCTTCGATCGGATTCTCGACCGTGGCGACGAGGATCGCGTCCTTCACGACCGCGATTACGACGCGACCTGCCGCCAGATTCGCGACGATTTCCTCGCGCGGAGCTTCCCCATTCTGTTGAGCGGAAAGGCACCGAACAAGCGGAATCGCCGGCAGCGCAAGGAGCACAAAGAAGCACGAGGGGAGAAACCGCCAAAAAGCGGTACGGGCCTTGGGCAACCGCATGCTGCTACAGTACCACAGCGGCCGGCGGCCAGGCTGAGGTGGCGCGTTGAACGAATGCCGGAGCGAGGGCTGCCTCTTGATCGCTTAATTTAGTAGAATTCTGGTTCGCGAGAGGCGGGAAAGAAAGCGATGGCAGTTGCCGACATCTTCAAGACGTCCGGGCTGCGTTCTCTGCGTTCGATCCGGCACAATGGGAAGCGTGTTTCGGAGATTCTCGAAGCCCACGGGCGGTATATTCGTGGGGACGAAACGGGCGCGCGCGCCGATTTTTCAGGCGCCGAGCTTGCGCGGGCGGATTTCGGCCGCGCCAACCTGGCGTACGCTAATTTCCGCGGCGCGAACCTCGAAGGAGCCAATTTGCGCGAGGCGCGTTTGTCGTCCGCCGATTTCAGCGAAGCGCGGATGCCAAAGGCCGATCTTCGGAAGGCCGATCTGACCGAAGCGAACTTGAATGGGGCCAACCTGACGGAGGCGCTCATTGCGGGCGCCGAGATCTTCCGCGCGGACTTGCGCGCCGCAAATCTGCGGGGCGCGGACCTTTCTGCGTCGAATTTGCGGGACGCGCAGGTTCAAGGCGCGCAACTGGCGGGCGCGAATCTGACGACCACGATTCTGCGCGAAACGAACCTCGAAGGCGTCGATCTTTCCGGGCTCGATCTCTCGACTACGCTGCTTCCGCGCAATTATGCGCCGGCGCAGGGAGCCGCGAAGAAAGCGACCCCGGCGGCAGAGGGAAGCCACGACTCCGCAAACTCCACAAGGCAAGAGAAGTCATGACGAACGCGCCCTGGTTTGTCGTCGACGATTACAAGGAAGGCGCGGGCTGGGTCGGCCCGGAGCAGCAGGAGCAGCGGGCGCGCGCGTATTGTGAGATGCTCGAGCGCGGCCGCGTTTTATTTTTTCGCGAGCTGCCGTTTGCATTCCCGCCGGTCGACCGCGAATTTCTCCTGGCCCAGGAATGGACCGACTTGCGCATGCACAAGAACGTGTCGTACCGCCCGAGGGAGGACGTTCTACGCGGGATTTCGGGCGACTCGGGCAAAATCGAGCGCATCCACGCGGTCTTTCGCGGCTACAGCGAGCACCTGATCGAATTCGCGAAGAATTTTCTTTCACCCTATGCGAAACGCTGGACGCTGGATTTCGCGAGTTTCCGCCCCATCGAAGAAGAGCGCCGCGGCTTGCCGCTGCACAAACGCAACGACCTGCTGCACGTCGACGCGTTTCCCAGCCGGCCCACGCGCGGCGGTAGGATCCTACGAATCTTCACGAATCTGAATCCGGAAAAGCCTCGCGTCTGGAACACAACCGACAGTTTCGAGTCGCTGGCGCGAGCGCACGCGGAACCAGCGGGCTTGCTCAAGATCGCCGAAGACGACGGGTTCATCAGCCGCACGGTGCAGGATTTGGGCGCGAAGTTGGGCTTCAGCGGATTCGGCCGCACGCCCTACGACATGTTCATGCTGCGCTTCCACGACTATCTGAAGGAGAACCAGGAATTCCAGGCGAACTGCCGCAAGGTGCGAATGGAATTTCCGCCGGGCGCTACGTGGCTGGTCTTCACGGATGCGGTGGCCCACGCAGTCTTGTCGGGCCGGTTCGCGATCGAGCAGACGTTTCTGATCCCACCCGGCGCGCTGGTGGCGCCGCAATTCGCGCCGTACAAGATCCTCGAGCAGATCGCCGGCGTTCCCCTCGTCTCGTAAAAGTGTGGGCGTCGCGAAGCCCACCCGAAATATCGCGGCTATTCGCCGGCGTTCGTCGCTAGGGTTTCCACCACGACGATATTTTGGAGCAGTTCTTGCGGCAGACCATGCCGCTCCCTTGGATATCCCGGGCTGTCGTAGGGAATGAGAACTCTCCCGTGAGGGTCTTCCCGAACCGGTAATTTCAGAGGCAGGTCGATAGCAATGCCGCCGGCCTGCGCTGGTTGTGCCACGCGGCTCTCCTTGCCGTTCTCGGAATGACCATTCGAGGAATTGCGGACGGAAACCAGGTATATCGCCATCGCCAGGCCCACCAGGGCCAGGAACAAAGCGATCACGATGGTGTGCGCCAAGGGACGGCTGGGCGGAGGTGCGCCACGATCGAGCTGACGGACCAGTCGAGCGTGCTGCCGCGCGGCCGAAAGATCCACGATGACCCCGGCGGCGATGAGCGCGGTGCCGAACCACACCGACGGGCCCGCTGAGGACACGGGTCCGGCCCGCTCGAAAAGCTGAAGTCTCTGCAGGAAAAGTCCGAACCGCGCCACCACAAAACCGAATCCCATGAGCGCGAGCCCCGTGCGAATCCAGGCAAGAAACGTGCGCTCCGCCGCGAGATAATCGCGTAGGTCGGCTCGCGGCTTTACTTCGTTTGGCGTATTCATTGCTCTCCGATCGGCCCGCACCCACAGACACTTCCGACTACGATGCTTCCCGCTTTTGAGCCGGAGCCGCGCGCCCTGTTATCTGTTTGTCGATCATGGCGATGCCGTTGAGGATCGTCTCGACGACGGCTTCCCCGCCAATCGTGGAGTTGATCATCAGGTGGAAACGGTGCCGGTCTGGCCATTCGACGCCAAAATACTGCGTGATAAACGCCGCACGGTCTTGATCCACTGTTTCGGCGAGTTGCGCGGCCTCCTTTTCGCTCTTTCCTCCAGCTTGCAGCCGCCGAACTTTTTCGTGGAACGGAGCATACACAAAAACGTGGAAAGCGTCGGCGCGCGTTTGCAGGTAATAGGCCGAGCCGCGGCCTACAATCACGCAACTCCCTTTTTCCGCCGCGCTTTTCACGACGCGTTCCGCCACCTCGCGGATGCACTCGGTATCGACGATTTTCGCCGGGGCATGAACGCTGCCTTCGTAACTGCCGCGCAGGAAGCCCTTGAGAAGCCGGTAGTACAAGGGATCTCTCTTCTCCTCATGCTTCTCCACGGCGCCGCAATCGCACTCCATGAGCCGCGCAATCTCATTCGTGAGCAACTGATCCCACAATTTCCAGCCAAGGCGCTCCGCCAGTCTTCTGGCGATGTCGGCGCCGCCGCTGCCATATTCGCGCTCAATGGTGATTACCCGGATCATAGGGTCCTCCTGCGCAACTCGCCTGATCGCCGGGCGGAGAGCAAAGGGCTCCGCCCTATTATTGCTCCGTTCTGCTACTCCATCACCACGCGGCCCCCGCCAGGCTGATTCTTCTTCAACGCGAAGGAAAGCACAAACATGATTGCAGACCCCGCCGCCAAAACGAGGAACGTATCAACATAGGCCAGGGTGGTCGCTTGGCCGATGAGGGTCTGATTTAGCAGCGCATAAGCTTCTTTTATCGCGCGTTCGGCCTGCACGCCCGAGGCGACCAGGCGGGCGGCCAAAGCGCCGGCAGCACCGCCGACCGTGGGCGTTCCCGTCGTGACGTGTGCCGTCAGGTACACCTGATGAACCTGGGCGCGGCGCGCAATCAGCGTTGTGACCATCGACGTTCCCACGCTGCTGCCAATGTTTCGCATGAAGTTGATCAAGCCAGAGACGCTGCCGCTCTCCTCCAGCGGCATCCCGACATAGGCCACGAGATTAATCGGAATGAACAAAAAGCCGAGCCCAAACACCTGGATGACGCGCAGGATGCTGGCGCTCACAAAGCTCATCTGAAGGTCGAGTTGCCGGCTGGAAATATACATCGCAATGGAGAGCGTCAGCCAGCCGAACGCAACCAGGTAGCGCGCCTGCACTTTGGAGGACAAGATTCCGACGACGGGCATCATAAACAGCAACAGAAGACCGCCTCCGGAAAGCACCAGACCGGCCGACTCCGCCGTGTACCCCAAGAGAGATTGCAGGAACAAGGGCATCATCACGAGGCTGGAGAACAACAAGATGCCCAGTACGAACATCATGGCGTTAGCGCCGAGGAAGTTCAGATTCTTGAAAAGCCGCACCTCGACAATCGGGCTCTTGTAAAACCATTCCCACAGCGCGAACGAAACAAGGCCCACGACCGCGAGAATCGCAAGAATAAGAATGAAATGCGACCCGAACCAGTCGTCCTCCTGCCCCTTATCCAGCATCACTTGCAGGGCGCCGATGCCCAGCGTAAGCAGGCCGAGTCCGATGTAGTCGAACTTCAGCCCTGCGCCCTTGGCGCGCTTGATCCAGGGAGGGTCTTCGACGAGCCGATAGACCAGGAACAGCGTGAGAATGCCCACCGGCAGGTTGATGAAGAAAATCCAGCGCCAAGTGTAGTTGTCCGTGATCCATCCGCCCAGAGTGGGCCCGATGGTCGGCGCGATGATTGCCGTGACGCCATAGAGCGCGAAAGCCAGGCCGCGCTGTTCGGGAGGGAACGTGTCCGCCAGGATCGCCTGGGCCATGGGTTGAAGTCCGCCGCCGCCCGCGCCTTGGAGGATGCGAAACAGAATGATGGCTGCCAGGCTCGGCGCGATCCCGCACAGGAGGGAGCTCACGGTGAAAATCACCAGGCAAATCATGAAAAACCGCTTGCGACCGAGCCGGCTGGCAAACCATCCGCTGATCGGCAACACGATGGCGTTGGAAACGAGGTAGGACGTGAGCACCCAGGTGCTTTGATCGTTGCTCGCCCCGAGGCTGCCCGCCATGTATGGCAGCGCGACATTGGCGATGCTCGTGTCGAGCACCTCCATGAACGCGCCCATCGCGACCGCAACGGCAATCAGCCAGGGATTGAATTTGGGCCGCCATACGGCGGGCGGCGGAAGCGGGGCGACGTCCGCGGGGGCGGCGCGCTCGGGGCCGTTTCCGGTGATTTCAGGCGTGTCTGCCATAGGCTCGAAAGAGAATGCCTGGGGTTGCTCCAGCGGAAAGCATCCGATGCCTTCTTGACCCCAGCGGATGCAGTCGTCGAGCTTTTGACGCGCGAACGAGACCGAATGCAAAAGGCTCTATTGATTTTGGCCCTTCGTCTTCAAGCCTTGGCAGTGTTTTGACCTGGTGCTTCGTTCCAACTCCGTCACAGTCGAGCCGTCCAGTTCAAGCAGAGCCGCAGAAAGGTTTTCCCTAAGGTGCACCGTTCTCGGGCCATATAAGCAGATGCGCCAGCCTCCCCCCAGGACACACACTCTGGCGGGGCCAACCGCCTCTGGGTTATCGGGCGTGGAACTGGACGGACGACAGCAGCGCGCTCAGCCCGTTCCACATGATTTGCACGCCGATGCAGACCAGCAGAAACGACGAAAGCCTTACGATCACCGTCATGCCCGTCGGGCCTAGCATTCGCGCCAGCCTGTCGGCAAACCCGTAGCAAAGGAGAATGCTCACGGAGACGACGACCATGGCGATGAGCGCCCCTAGAATGGTGGGGATGTGGAATCCATAGCGATGCGTGGAGTTCGCGCCCAGAGCCACGGCGACCGAAATCGATCCCGGTCCCACCGTTAGCGGCAGCGTCAGTGGATAGAAAGCGCGCGCAAACACGTCTGGCGACGGCACGTTTGTGCGCGTCACGTCATGCACGTCTTCCTTCGCCATCAGCATTCCCCAGCCCATCGAGATGACCACCAGTCCTCCGCCAACCTGCACCACCGGCAGCGAGACTCCGAAGAAGCTGAGGACGTGCGCCCCGATGAAATACGACCCGATCATCAGAAACAGACTGTTCAACGCCACCCACCAGGAGAGCGCTCGGCGCATTTCGGGCGGGTCTCCCGCCGTCAGCGCGAGGAATATGGGACTTCCCGTGAGCGGGTCGACGATGGGAAAGAGCGCGCTGAAGACGAGCAAGAAAACCTTGACCGCATCGGCCATCAAGTTCTCCCGGGAACTGCTCGCACGTCGGCCGACCAGTCTACACCGAAAGATTGCGAAAAGCGGAGGCGTGGAAGAGGGTCAGCTTCTGTCCACGCTGGATCTGAATGGCCGGGCAAGGAAGCCGCCCCTCCGACAAGAGTCAAGGCAGCACGTGGACGTCTGCTGTACACAGATACGTGCTACGCTCCGAACGTGAAGAGCAATACCACCCTCAAACTCGACGCCGGACTTCTGCGCGAGGTTCGCGTCCTCGCGGCAGAGGAAGGCACCTCTGTCAGCGCGCTGCTGTCCGGTCGGCTTGAGGAATTAGTGCGCGAGCGAAGGGCTTACGAGCGCGCGAAGAAAAGCGCCCTGAAGCGCCTCCGCACGGGCTGGGATTTGGGCTGGACCCCACCTCGGTCTGGGGACGAACTTCATGAGCGGTAGGCGCTTCGTCGACACGAATGTACTGGTTTACGCGCACGATTCCTCGGCGGGCCCGAAACACGACCGCGCGGCGTCTCTCATTCAAGAGCTGTGGGAATCCGGCGGGGATGTTTTAAGCACGCAAGTCCTGCAGGATTTGTGTGTGAACCTCCGGCGAAGAACCACCCGGCCGGGATCGGGTGACGAAATTAGGAGGTTAATCCGCGATTATCTGGGTTGGAAAGTGATTACCAACACGCCAGCGACGATCGTGGAGGCGCTCGATGCGCAGCAGCGCCGCCAACTATCCTTTTGGGACGCGCTCATCATCTGCGCAGCGGAAACTGCGGGTGCGTCGATTCTGTATTCCGAGGACCTCTCGCCGGACCAGACGTACGGCTCACTCCGCGTGGTAAATCCATTCGGGACCTCGCCGTAGCTCGCTTGTCTACGATGTGAATTCGTCACTGCGAATCGACCAGCAGCTCCACATGCCTTTGCCGCTGGATCGTCGCTGGTTCACTTGCCGGCGGGGAATTCGGCGGGATCTTCGGTGTAGCCCACCGCGGCGCTGCGGGCAGCGCCAGTCGTCCGGCGGCGGGTTTCGATGCCGAGGCGTTTGATTTTCTGATTGAGCGTCGAGAGCGGCACCTGAAACCGCTCGGCGGCTTCCGTCTGGTTCCAGTTCGTGCGCTCGAGCATGTCCACGATCAGGCGGCGCTCGACTTCCTCGATGATCTCGAAGAGCGAGAGGGGATGAGCGCCGTGCTGCGATCCAGCATCGCCGGCCGCGTGAGGCATGAACTCGGCCAGCTCCAGACGCACCCCTTTGACGATTTCGCGCGTGCACACGCTTTCCGGGAGCAGATCCGCGTCCATGAATTCGCTCGTCGAGAGCACCACGGCGCGCTCAACCGCATTCTCCAGCTCGCGCACGTTGCCCGGCCAGTCGTAGTCCATCAGGAGCCGCATCGCGGAATTCGTGAAGTGGCGGGCCGGCTTCGCATTTTCGCGGCAGCAGTGCTCGAGAAAACGTTCAACCAGCAGCGGAATATCTTCTTTGCGCTCGCGCAGCGGCGGCAATTGGATGGAGATGACGTTCAGCCGGTGATACAAATCCTCGCGGAAGCGGCCTTCACGGACGAGCTTCATCAAACCTTCGTTCGATGCTGCGAGAATGCGCACGTCCACCTTGATCGTATCCGTGCCGCCCAGGCGCATGAACTCGCGTTCCTGGATGACGCGCAGAAGCTTAGCCTGCGTTTCCGGGCTGACCGTCGAAATCTCGTCGAAAAAGATCGTGCCCTGGTCGGCGACTTCGAAAAGCCCCTTCTTCGAGGCGATCGCGCTGGTGAACGCGCCTTTGACGTGCCCGAAGAGCTGGGATTCAAGCAGATCGACGGGAATCGAGCCGGTGTTGACGGGGATGAACGCTTTTTCCGCGCGAGTCGACGCGGAATGAATGGCCTTCGCGATCAGCTCCTTGCCGGTCCCGCTCTCGCCCTGAATTAAAACGGTGGAGCGCGAAGGCGCCACCTGGGTCACCAGGTCGAGCACCGCGAGCATCTTTTCGCTCTTCCCGACGATGTTCGGGAAATTGTAGCGCTCCTTAAGCGCGCGCTTCAGGTGGACGTTTTCTTCGCGGAGGCGGCGGCCCTCGATGGCCAGCGAAACCTGCGCCACCAGCTCGTCGTTCGACCATGGCTTAGTGATGTAGTCCTGGGCGCCGTTTTTGAAGGCAGCTCGCGCCATGTCGATCGAGCCGAACGCGGTGATCAGAATGACGGCGAGATGCGGATCGCGGTTGTGGATTTCGCGAAGCAGCTCAATGCCGTTGCCGTCGGGAAGGCTGACGTCGAGCAGCATCAGGTCGAAGGGCTGATTGTCGAGCTTGCGCAGCCCCGCCTCGCCGCTTTCGGCGACGGACACGTCGAAGTTCTCGGAGCTGAGCAGCGCTTCGAGCCCTTCGCGAATCTCTACCTCATCGTCGACAACCAGGACCGAGCCTCTAGGCATGGACGGCGGCTTTCCTCGCCACGGGAAACTCGAGCCGGAAGGAAGTGCCCTTGCCCGGCGTCGAGCGCACGTCAACCTTTCCGGCGTGCTCCTTGATGATGCCGTAGCTGACTGAAAGACCAAGTCCGGTTCCCCGACCGGCAGTCTTTGTCGTGAAAAATGGATCGAAAATCCGGTTCAAATCGTCTTCCGAAATCCCCATGCCAGTGTCTGTGACTTCCACCTCGACTGAACCGTTGTGCGCGCCCGTGCGCACTTCGAGCATGCCGCCTCCGGGCATCGCATCGCGCGCGTTCATAAACAGGTTCAGAAACACCTGCTGCAGGCGCGTGGTGGAGCCGAGAACGGGTGGCAGGTCGCTGCCGTAGTTCCGCAGCACGTTCACGCGCGCCGTGCGGAACGGGTGCTGCACCAGCGTCAGTGTTTCATCGAGGATCGAATTTAGGTTCACCTCGTTGAAGTCGGCGCCGCCCGTGCGCGAGAAATTCAGCAGGTTGTTGACGATCTCGCTCGCTCGGAACGTTTGTTTCACAATTCGTTCGATGGTCTTCTGGCGCGGATCGTCGCCTGAAATCTGCTTGGCCAACATCTGCGTGTAATTGGAGATCACGGCCAGCGGCGTGTTCACTTCGTGCGCCACGCCCGCGGCCAGCAATCCCAGCGAGGTGAGCTTCTCGTTCTGCACGAACTGCTCTTCCAACCGCACGCGCTGCGTGATGTCGTCGATCAGGACCAGCCGGCCCAGACGCGCTCCGTCTTTGCCCACCAGCGGCGCGATCGAGACGTTCACCACGAACCGCCGGCCGGCGCGCATGTTCAGGGCGAATTTGTAAATCCCCGAAACATGGCCGTCTTCGGAACGAGAGTAAATCTCCGCGGCCAGGTCCGCGGGAAGAACGTCGCGCAGGTTCCGGCCCATCGCCTCGCTGCGTTTCACGTCGAGCAGATATTCGAGCGGCGGGTTCCACGATTCGACGCGGTTCTCCAGGTCCACGGTGACGATGCCGATCTTCAGCGACTCGATGATGTTCTCGCTGAAGTCTTTCAGCCGCTCGATCTGCAACGCCTTCTGTTCGAGCGACTGATAGAGCCGCGCGTTCTCGACGGCCACGGCCACATAGCCGGCGATCGTGAAGAGCAGTTCCAGGTCCTCGCTCGAAAGAAAATCGCCGTCGACGGTCTTGCCCAGTCCGAGGACCGCGACCGTGCGGTTGTGGAATCGGCAGGGAATGAAGTAATTCAGGCCGAGGCGGTCCAGCGACCGGCGGACGCTCTCGGTTTCACGCGTCGCGGAGCGTGCCGATTCGTAGAACAGGCAGCCCTGCGCCAGCGCGGGCCTCTGCGCGTCGAGAAAGCTCAGGTCCAGATCGCCTGCCATCCAGGTGTCAGTTTCCGATGGAATGCCCGCCGAACGCGAAAGAGCGAACTGGCCCGGAGCGCCCTCACTCTCGAGAAAAATCGCGAGTCGGTCGACGAGCAACGTTTGCGAAATGCGGTCGAGCGCCGAGCCAAGCAGGCGGTCGAGGTGGACTTCATTCGTCAGCGCGCGGCCAAATTCGATCAGCGTGCGGCGATAATCCAGGCGGTCGCGATAGAAAAAGCGGTCGAGACGCGCCTGCACCCAGTCACGAATCGGCTGGAAGAGAAACGCCGCCACCACGATCGCAATCACTTCGCCGCCCGGACCAGCCGCCATCAGCCGCTGGTGGAACAGGACGCCGATCAGCGCGATCGTTCCAAAATACACGCCGAGTACGCCCGCCCCTGCAAACGTGTAGGCAAGTCCGCGCTTGAAAATGATGTCGACGTCCATCAAACGATAACGAATGATCGCGTAGCCGAAGCAGAGTGGAATCAGGACCAGCGAGAAAACGCTGAACTTCGTCCACGGCGGTACCACTCCGCCCGTCGCCAGGTAAGGCACCACATAGCCGGCGAGGAAAGGCACGATTCCGACGAATGTGCCGGCTGTGACCCACTTCAATTGTTGCCGAAGGATGCCGTTCGGTGCGCGCAGATAGCTCCGCAGGAAAATTGCCCCCGCCGCGACGAAATAGAGTCCGAGGTATGCCAGTTCGTATTCATCGAGCGTGATCCGCGCGCCCAGCCAGGGCTGGAAACCAAGCCAGTTCCGCGCGACCGCCAGATGGAGACCCAAAAGCAGCAGAGGAACCAGATAAATGCCGGCGAGAAACAGCGTCAGACGCCTCCGGCGCTCGGGAAAGACCAGCGCGAAATGAACCAGTAGCGCGGGTTGCAGCAGCAGGGCGATTGCGTTGCCCCAGTATATTTCCTGATCGAATATGGACCAGTGGCCCAGCGCGTCGAGCTTACCCGTGTAATGAAAGCCGTAAAGAATGAACGAGACGAGGCAGAAGACGTAGAAATGAATAGCTCGCGGAGCGTTCCATCGTCGAATGAAAATGAAAAGTCCGATGGCGAGATACAGAAGCGCGGTCGCGCGCAGGTAAGTCGCTCTGGAGCCCGGATCCTTCTGCGGAGCGGCGATCAGAGGAAGCGTGAACGAAGCGCCCGCGCGGCGAATACGATAAGGAACCTCGACCCACGGGCCCACCCGCCAGAGGATTCGCGCCACATCGGCGCCGCTGCGAACGGGCTGTCCGTGAATGGACTCCAGGACGTCGCCCTGCTCGATTCCCGCATTGGCAGCGGGAGAGCCAGAAGCCACATGACGGGCCACAACGCCCTGCGGCGTCTCGATCCAGTTGACGCCGTCATCGGGCAGCACCACGCGGGAACTCTGCTGGAAGTTGAGAATCGCGAAGACGATGGCCGCAAAGGTCAGGAGTGCCAGGGTAACCGCTCCCAACCGCATTCGTAGGCCGTCGCTCATCCGAGGTACACCCACACCCGCGTGCTCCTGAATACCAGCACGTCCGTTTCCAGAAATAGGACTTTTTGTAGAAGAGGTATCTGCCTTATCTAGAGTCACTTGCACGAGTTCGACAGGAGCCGGTGATGCTGGTATTCCGTTTGTGGAAGACATCTTCCCAATTCCGGTAGGTGCTCTTGACACCTAGAATTGCAAGCTCAGGCCGCCTCGGAAGAACCGGTAGGAGGAAACCAGCACCACGCGGCCGTCCGTCGTCGACAGCGGCACGTACCCTTGCGCCAAGAGGTTCCCGGCGTCGGCCACGAACTCCATGTGGCACGGTAGAGCCTTGGGAAGGGGCTGGCGGAGTTCCAGGCTGAGGTAGGGATCGATCTGGTAGAGGGATTCGCCGTAGGCGTCCACCTGCGAGACAGCCGGCCCGCTGATCCATTTGTAGCCGGCGCTCAGCTGGGTGCCGAGATGTGGCACCCGCGCCGTCACCCGGCCGCCGACGCTATGCTCGTACACCGTGGACAATTCCTCCCGGAGAGCCGCCCCGCGGTCTCCGTTGGGCGCGAGCGCGCCGCCATAGGCGTAGATCAGAGTCGTTTGCAAGTCGCTGCCGAACCTCTGGCGATAGGCCACGCGGACGCCCCCCGAAGAAGAAACTCCGCCGTCATAGGCAAACGCGCCGGAGAAATAATCCTGCAGAAACTCGGGGAAGTTCGCGTCGCCGTGTCCAATCACGCCCGTATGCGACGAGCGGTCGTGGAAGACGGCCGCACTGATATCCGAGTCGTTCGTCACCGCATGATCCACGGAAAATTCCTCGTGCCAGTCGCTTTCCAGAACCGGACGCCCGTCCCGGATCATGAGCACGGGGAAATCGTCCAGATTATTCAGCGCCGACTGGACCGCGTCCTGGCTTTCCGGGCCTTCCGGAGACTGTGCCGCCACAATCGCGGACACCAGCCAAGTCGGCGCGACATGAATCGCGACCTCGCCGTGAGGCCGCAGCGATTGCGTGGTGCCGTTGTCGAACCCGGCTACCACGAACTCGGCGCCGTACCGAAGGCTGACGCGGTCCCCGATTGCGAGCTTGTTGGAATCAGCCAACCGAACGCCACGGAACACCGGACCCACAGGACCGAACCGCGCCTGCCGCGCCTCGAGCACCATCATGTGCCCCGAGCCGGTTGCTCCCGACGGCAGCCATTCCGCGACGAAGCCGCCCGCCGGTGCCGCCGGGCTGTAGCTGAATTGGCCCGCCATCACCAAGCGCGCCGTGTCTCCCACGCCCATGTCGTACACCAGCGTCGTCGCGGGAGAATCCGCAGCTGCTGCTCCAATCGAGCCCGGATGGTCTCCGCCGGACGTCACCTGCATGGCCACGTGGTCCGCTTGCTTTTGGGCGGCGGCTTCCGCGCCGTTCATGCTGGCACTGGTGAGAGCGGGGCCCTCGGTCCATCGGAGGACCGAACGCGTGTCGGGCGATTCTCGCAGAACCCAGGTCCAGTCGTCGGAAGACACTTTTTCCTCTCCCGTGCGGCGCAACTGCCCGAATGAGGAAAAGACCGAGCCCATCATCACCTGAAGCAACGTGATGTGCTGGTCGCTTACTTCCACGTGCTGCTCGAGTGCCGGAAGAAAGCCCGCCAAACTCACCTTCACGGTGTAAGAACCCGACGGCAGGATTGCCGTCGAGAAGCGGCCGCTTGCATTCGTCAGGAGGTTGAGCGACCCGGGATTCAGAGCGTGTTCCGAGGCGACCAGAACGGTGGCGCCCATTTGCGGGATACCTTGCCCGTCGACCACGAGCCCGGAGATCTTACCTTCGTGCTGGGCGGCGGCGATTGGCGCGAGCGCACAACAGGCCGTGAGGATCAAGCACGGGACCCGAAGGAGTTTCCAGTTCACGCCTTTTACCTCCCTGGCGAACCCTGAGTTTGGGGCGGGGCCTGTACCGAGAAATCCGCATACGGCGTGATCGTCTGCTTTGTCAGGTTATCCGTCACAGCGACTTCCAGCTTGTACTTTCCGGGCGCGAGCGATCCCAGAGTGATCCTGTTTTCCAGCGTGAGCTGCTCGCCATGCTCCCCAATTTTGTCGGGCGGCAGGTCGAATTTCAATACAGGGTTCGGGTCTTTGCCCTTCATAACCCGGTACTCCACCGACGCGTTTGCCCGGTGGGTCTTGTCGTCCACCTTCAGATTGTAGATCTGCAGGAAGACGCCCATCGGAATGTTTTGCGTGAACGAGCCGTTGATCTTCGGCCGAACCTTTACGTCGCCAATGACGAACTGGCCCAGGCCGATGTCTTTCGACGAAACGCGATTGATTTCGTCCGCCAGAATCAGCGAACTCGAGCTCAGCATGTCATCCTGGAAACGCGGCACGGCCAGCCTCGCGTTCACCACGCCCACGTTTTCGCTCGTCGTGTCCTTGATCACGATGTCCAGCCGGTACAGGCCGGGGCTCAGCGGCACCGCTTTCTGATAAATCTGCGACGTTTTCAGTGATTGTTGCAGCAGAGACGCTGGCGTTGAATCCGTCAGCGTATCTTCGAAAGTCTGGACGATCCGCCCTGTCATCGTCGTGATTCGCGAGAAAAGGTGCAGGGTCGCGGTGTCTACACCATCCTTCTCGGAGAAGCTCAACTGCCGCGTCGGAATCTGCACCGTGATCGGGACCAGAACGGTGTCTGACGTGATGCGCAGGAAATCGAACCGGTAATCGAACTTGATCTGGTCTTTCACCAGCCGCGACGTCACCACCTCTTCGAGATCCTTGAATTTCACCGGCGGCGGCTGGAAAGCCTTGGCGTAGAGCTCGAGGCGCGAAAACTCGTTATAGCTTTCCGACTGGATTCCGTTCTTCTCATCCATGTGCGTCCCGTCGGTATTCTGGAATCGGTCCGACTTGTTGGCCAGACCCATCGACTCGGCCATCGTCAGCCCGGCGCCGGGAACGTAGGTCAACGCGTCCTTCTCGCTCGGATCCATGGTCAGGTGGTACTCGCCCGTCATCGTCGGGTCAACGAACTCGAAAATGACGTTCTCCCCGATTCCCTCGAGGTACCTATACCGCCAGTCCTCGAACGGATATGTGGTGGTCTCGCCTCCGCCTTCTTCCGGTGGACGCTCGTAGGTGCCGCCGCTAGGATGCGAGTCGGTCTCATCCGGCTTGCCCCAAATGATGTAAATCCTGCCGCGGTCTGTTTTCCATCCCGGAATGCCCGACGAGAAATGCTCATTCGCGTACGCGATCCGGCGGTAGTGCTCTTCCTTGTAGGTGTTTTCGGGGGAGTCAGGATCGGGATTGCGGCGCGCCCAGAACGCCTCGATAAACTGCTCGCGCTCTTCGTTCGTGGAAAGGTGCAGGAAAGCGTTGCGTTCTTCAGAGGTGATGATGTAAACGACGTCTTCGTTCAGCCACTTCTTGTACTGCGAATCCAGCTCGTTGAAGAGCTCTTTCTCTTTCTTCTTGTTCTGCTTGGCGAGTTCCTTGGCTTGTTTCTTGGCTTGGTCATCCTGGTCTTGCCGGGCCGCTTTGGCCCCTGCCAGAGGTACAAACCCTAGTACCTCCGCCAAAATGATGGAAAGGAGCACCTTGGCCGAGCGATTCATTGATTTACACCTACCCTGATGGCTAGGAATCTTAGCCTGTCCTCGCGGACAGGTCAATTGAATGTTCCCTACGGGACCACTCGAAACCCCGATCGCGCTTTCGCGCGTAATTCCGCGCCTTTCCCTTACAGCGTAAGAACCATCTCGAACGACAGAGGTTGCCCGGCACGCCCGCTCGGATGATTGGCATATCCGTGTTTCGCACCGGCATCGGGCTCTCCCGACCCCGTTTCCGGAGTTCCCGAACCCGGCTCGTGGCACGAAACTCGGGACCGGCGGATGGCCAGTTCGTCGGCTGGTTTTTGTTTCCCGCGCGCGAGAAAAAGACTAGAATAATCAGTCGCTGGTATGGAACGAGTACGGTTGAGCTGTGTGCCTGCGGCTGCTCGTTCCCGACCGAGCAGGTGCGACGTCTGAAACCCGGAGTGCAGGATCTGAGCAGCAAGAAACGCGTTTCCTCTCTTTCTCCTTCGCTCTGCGTCTAAGCGTTAGAACTGGTGTCTATTCTCGTGGACGCCTTGGCCGGAACGCCCATTGTGTTGCGTGGGCACCGAAACATTTTGGCCCCCCTCGACGTATGCATAAGTGGGCCGGGAAAACCGCATATATCGGAATTTTCATCCGGTTAGCGAAGGATTGTACGAATGAAAACAGGCCGTAAGATCGCCATTGGCGCCGTGGCCGCCGTGGTCCTCCTCACCATCGTGTTGGTGAGCGTATACGAGGTGAACAAGGGCGTCGTGACCGTGCAGACGGGCCAGGTGGTCCGCCAGAACCTCACCTCGGTCGTAACGGCCTCCGGCGAGATCCGCCCGAAGAATTTCAC
>DATGHM010000209.1:0-3661 GCA_035307985.1 Candidatus Acidiferrales bacterium | reverse complement strand
CCGAACTTCTTTTCTCGATGGGCCGTAATCGGGTGTAGTAGCTGTGCTTAACCGACGGGGCTGTGTCGGTTACTGGGTACAGCTACACGGATGCGGAAACCTGGAGCAGTTGCAGGGCGCGTAATTGTACGGGCGTTGCCGCAGCCAGCATCTGCATCGTCTGTTCGCCGACCGTGACCTCGTTCAAAGTCAGCGTGGCCAGGTCTTTCAGAAGAGTCTGAAAGCTGTGTACGGGCATCCCATCGCTGGTGCGCTTCAGCGTGTCCTTGCGCCTGGCTTTGGGCGATCGCGCGGCCGGACTGACGATGCTTTTGCGCTCCGCCGCAGCGGCTTCGGGATCGTCGTCGTCAAACAGCATCGGCGCCAGGGCCCGCCGCATATGCCATTCCACGTAATAGGCCAGCATGCAGAGAAACACGTGCGCCCGTACCCGGCCTGCCAGGTAATGATAGATGGGGCGAACCTTCAAATCCACGCTTTTCAGACTCCGGAAGGCGCGCTCCACGTCCGACAATCCCTTATACCGCTCCACCACTTTTTCACTGCTGAGAGTCTCCACCGGAACACTGGTGCGGATGACATAGATGCCATCCAGCGCCGCTTCGCGCGCGATGTTGTCCTGCTTGCGCTCGCACCGAAATCCATCTTCCTCGATGAATAAGCGAAAATGTTTCCCCATCTTGTACCGCCCCAGCACCCGGCCCACAGCGAGGCCGATCTCCCGCCTGCCGCGCAGCGGTTTCTTCTTGCGCTGGGTAGCGGCTACGATCTTGTTCAACTGCTTTTCGGTGGCTTCCAGCAACTCTTTTCTCTTGCGGCTTCGTTCCTCGGCCAGAAGCGGATTGCGGCAGGCGATCAATCGCTCGCCCCGGTAAGACGGATGCTGAATCTCGGCCAGGTCCCGGTCGTCGAACAGCGATAGCTGCAAGGCCCCGCCGGCGACCAGTTGCTGGATCTGGACGGATTTAAGCGCCGAGATCCATTGCAGGCCCTCCTGCGGCTGAAGGTCTTCGCGAATGCGGGCTGAGGTCAGCATGCCGCGGTCGCCCACCAGGATCACCTGCTTCAGGCCAAAACGCTGCCGCAATTTATTGACCTGCGGCGCGACCGTGGTGGGATCGCCCGTGTTCCCTTCGAACACCTCCACAGTCACAGGACAACCTTCCGGCGCGGTCAGGAGTCCGAAGACGATCTGCGCATTGCCGCTGCGCTCATCGCGCGAGTGACCGAAGCGCGCCAGCGGGCAGCGGCGGCCTTCGAAGTACGTGGAACTGACGTCGTACAGAACCAGCGAACCTTCCGCCAGATGCCGTTTGGCAAGTGCATTCTCGATGTCCGGCTGCCGCGCCAGTAGCCAGTCCAGAGCGTGGTAGAGCTGAGCCTCATCGGGATTCGGGTCCAGCCTGAGCAGCGATGCGAGTGACGAAGTGGCGGTTTCCTGTCGCAGACCGCGCGTGGTGGCTAGCTTGGAGGAGGGTTCGAGAATGCGCGCGACGATCATGGCGACAACGAGATCGCGCTCGGGGCATGCCGTGCGGCAGAGGATACGCTCCAGACCGAGGCGGCGCAGCGTGCCGAGCACGGCAGCGACATGGCCGTGGGGAGTCGAACGCTGAATGTGGAAAGCGTCCGCAGCGGGCACGAGCGATTCGCCTTTCAGCACGCGGCGGAGATTAGCAATCTGTGGGGCGGGCCAGTCGGAAAGATTGGCGAGCGTGCGCTTGACGATCTTGCCGTCCAGTCGTGAGGACTCGCGGAGAAGGATGGCAGGGGGAGAATTGCGGTTGGGCACGAACTCCACATACATGGGAATATTATACGATAAATAATTACGTATAACAAATATGATAGTGTAGATTACATGGGTACACTTCAAAAACCGACACTACCCGCGAGGATCTAAACAGCGATGTCTCAAGGGCTTACCGGTTGATTTCGCGCGGCCGATTCAAAGAAGTTCGGTTTAGCGCAAGAATTGGTTCCCGCTGTTCCGCTCGTGGGAGAAGTCTGGTTCGAGCCGGTGGTCAGCAGGCCGAGGTCCGCCACAGCCGAGTACATGGAAAGCGCTCCCGGCGTCGAGGTGGCGGAACTGAGATCGAAATAGAGACCGGTCAGGATATCCGCCGTACCCAAGGGCTGTAGTGCCGCGGTATTCTGCAAAACGATGACCAGATCGAAGGCCGCCCCGTCCGGCACCATCGAAAAAGACGCCGCTCCGGAAAGGATGTCGTTGTTGGCGACAGTGTAGAGCGAACTCTTGCCCGACCAGGACCAGCTCGACGAGGCACTTGCGCTGGCAGATGAACCAAAGAGCGCGAAAGTGCACATCACGAGAGCGGGCAGTGTTCTGGTCACCCCTTCATTGTGCGGCTGAGAAGGCGGTTTGAATAGTTAACTTCCGGACATATATTTCGCGTTCGATATAGCCCGGTCGGCGCTTCGCCTTTGTCCCCGGCGCGCCTGCTACGATGGCGTTCTGCGAATCGGCATTCACACGTCGCGCGCCAAGTCGCTCGAAGACGCCGCGATTACCGCCCACAAGTTGGGGGCGAACACCTTTCAGATCTTCTCCGCGAGTCCGCGCATGTGGCGCGCGGGGGTTCCCGATCCCGCGGACGTCAAACGGTTCCGCGATGCCCGCGCGCGCTTCGATCTGGCGCCGCTGGCGATCCACTGCAACTACCTGATAAATCTCGCCGCGCTCGACCCGGTGGTTCGTGAAAGGTCGATCGCTTCGTTTCGGGGCGAACTGGATCGCGCCGCGATCATCGGCGCCGAGTATCTGGTGCTGCACCCGGGAAACTTCAAGGGGCAGTCGATTGAGCAGGGGATTGCCGCGTTCGTTTCGGGGCTGGCCGAAGCCGCGCATGGCTTCAGAGCTCCGGGTTTGACCGTGCTGCTGGAGAATACAGTCGGTTCCGGCAGCCAGATCGGGCGAAAGTTCGAGGAGTTGCGGATGATCCGCGACCTCGCCGCCGCCGAGACGGACCTGCCGCTGGCTTATTGCCTCGATACCTGTCACCTTCTCGCCTCGGGCTATGACGTGGCGAGCGGGGCCGGGCTGAAGCAGACCGTCGGGGATGCCGAGCGCGTGCTGGGGCTGGATCCCGTCAAGGTGATTCATGCGAACGATTCGAAGGGCGCGCTGAACTCTCATCTCGACCGGCACGCGAATATCGGGGAGGGGCAGATCGGCGAGGCGGGCTTTCGCCGCATCCTTACTAATCCCGCGCTGCGAACAAAGCCGTTCATTCTGGAAACGCCCGTGGAGGAGGATGGCGATGACCGGCGCAACGTCGACGCGCTCAAGCGGCTCAGTCTGCGAAACTGAAAGTTTCCCGACGCAGATGCCCGAAAAGACGTACGACCATAACCAGATCGAGTTGAAGTGGCACGAGCGGTGGCTTGCGCAAACCGATCTCTACAAAGCCGAAGAGAGTTCCGATAAGCCAAAGTATTACGTGCTGGAGATGCTGCCTTACCCCAGCGGCGCGCTGCACATCGGCCACGTCCGCAATTACTCGATCGGCGATGCCCTCGCCCGCCACATGTGGATGCGCGGCTACAACGTGCTGCACCCCATGGGCTGGGACGCGTTCGGCCTTCCCGCCGAAAACGCCGCCATCCAGAACCAGCGTCCGCCTCGCGAGTGGACGCTCTC
>DATGHM010000208.1:0-8231 GCA_035307985.1 Candidatus Acidiferrales bacterium | reverse complement strand
CTGCTCACGCTTGCCACGCTGCCGCTCGTTCCGCTGGCGCAGGCCGCCCAGATGTCGGCCTGCACATGCAGCTGTGCTTGCTGCATGCGGCATGCAATGCACTCCGAAGCTTCGGCGCGCGGCATGCGCCACGCAGGAATGTTTTGCCATCGCGACGCTGCCGGCCATTTGTACCAATGCGGTATGCAGTCGCGACACCGCAACATCGTCATGCTCGCTCCGATTCCTCCGACCATGTTGCCGTCCGTCGCAGGCGTGGTGCCTCCTTCGCTCGTTCCGTCCGACGTAGCCTGCGTCGCGCAACATCCCGCCTCCGGCTTCTTGCCGGATCTCTTCCAGCCTCCGCGCGCCTAGCCAGTTTTCCTCTACGCCTGTTTTTCAATCCTTCGGCTTTCGCCTGTTCGGCGATAGCTGGATGGCCTTGGATGGCCTTGACCTTCCCGGCGAGCTTGAGCGTTCGTCCGCAGTCGCGCTTTGCGTCGCCGGCGTTCGCGAACCTTTTCCTCGGGCATTGGACTGTGAGGAGTGCCTGACTCATGGTGCGCGTCGTCGCTCCGCGCCCACAACCGATTCGGAGTTTCGTTCATGGTTAAGCCGAAATTCTTGTGCTTCGCTGTTGCTCTCTTCTGCGCTGCGGGCGTTGCGCGGGCCACGATTTTCGGGAGCGTTCGAGGGGTCGTCCACGATGCGCAGCACCGTCCGATCAGCGGCGCGCTGGTGAAGCTGCAGGCCAAGACGTCCGCGTGGACCCAAACGACGCACACCGACGCAAACGGAGAGTTCACATTCACAGCCGTTTCCATCGGCGATTATTCTGTGACGGTGAGCGCGTCCGGTTTCGAGACGTCCGTACAAACGCTGACGGTCGTCTCGGATTCTTCGCCGGTTCTTCATTTCCCTCTCGACGTGGCCTCGATGAAAGAAACAGCCATCGTCTCCGCGCAGCCTGAAGTCGCCAATCTCCAATCCACTTCGCCGACCACTCTCGTGGCTCGCGACGCAATCCAGCGGACGCCTGGAGCCGATCGCACCAACAGCCTGCAAATGATCACCGACTACGTTCCCGGCGCGTACATCACGCACGATCAGCTTCACATCCGCGGCGGCCATCAGGTGAGCTGGCTGATCGACGGCGTGCCCGTCCCCAACACCAACATCGCCAGCAACGTCGGCCCACAGATCGATCCCAAAGACATCGATTACCTCGAAGTGCAACGGGGCGGGTACAACGCATCCTACGGCGACCGCACCTACGGCGTCTTCGACGCCGTGCCGCGAACGGGGTTCGAACGCGACAATGAAGCCGAACTCGTCACCAGCTTCGGCAATTTCTTTCAGACCAACGACGACCTGAGTTTCGGCGGCCACACCAGCCGCTTCGCCTATTACGCCAGCGCGAACGGCAATCGCAGCAATCTCGGGCTGGAAACTCCCGTCAGCCGGATTTATCACGACGCGGAAAACGGCTTCGGCGGATTCGGCTCGCTGATTTTCAACGCCGACCCCGACGATCAGCTGCGCGTCGTCAGTTCCGTCCGCCGCGATTACTACCAGATTCCTTACGACCCGAATGACCCCGCGAGCGCTGGACTGCGCGACGCGGAATCCGAAGTGGACGGCTATACCATCTTTTCCTGGGTCCACACGATCAACGCAAATACGTTGCTGACCGTCTCGCCTTTCTACCACTACAACAGCGCGGACTACAAAAGCTCGCCCGGTGACACCCCGATCGTCACAACGGACCATCGCGTCTCAAATTACGGCGGGCTGCAGGCGACGCTCACCGCGGCGCTGCCGCGCAACAATATCCAGGTTGGCGTCTACGGATTCGGACAGCGCGATAGCCAGCTGTTTCGAGCTGTTTTCAACCCACCCGACCAGTGCCCCGTCACGGCGTCTAATCCCAATGGCCTTTGCCAGCCCGTCGGCGAAACCGAACCGGCCGGCGGCGGTGTCGTCTCTGGTTTCGTCGACGACAAATTCAGTGTTACGTCCTGGTTCACACTGATCGCTGGAATGCGCCCGACGTATTTCTCAGGTCCGATTTCCGAAAATGCAGTCAGCCCTCGCTTCGGCGCCGCGCTTCGCATTCCGCATTTGAATTGGGCGTTCCGCGCGTTTTACGGGCACTACTATCAGGAGCCGCCCCTCGCTTCGATTTCCGGCCCGCTGGTCGGCTACGAAACCCAGTTCGCGAATGTTCCCACCGAGTTCGTGCCTCTTCGCGGCGAACGCGATGAAGAGCATCAGTTCGGCATCACGATTCCCATCCGCGGGTGGACGCTCGATGCCGACACGTTCGAAACGCGCGCCGGCAATTTCTTCGATCACAACAACGTCGGCGAATCCAACATCTTCATCCCCGTCACGATTCAGGAAGCTCTGATTCGCGGCTGGGAACTGACTCTGCGCTCGCCGCGCGTCTGGAATACCGGCCAGTTTCACCTGGCCTACTCGAATCAACTGGCGCTGGCGCGGGGCGCGTTGACAGGAGGCCTGATCTGCTTTCCGCCGACGAGCCCGCTCTGTGCGCCGTCGGCCGACTACGAGCCTCTGGATCACGACCAGCGGAACACGTTGAACGCCGGCTTCGACGCGCGCCTGCCGTGGAAAACTTACGCTTCGACAAACGTCTACTATGGCTCCGGGTTCGTGAACGGAGATCCGCCGCCCGATTATCTTCCCGGCCACACGACCGTCGATCTGGCGCTCGGAAAGGATTTCGGCGAGCGCTTCTCGCTGTCCGTCACGGCGCTGAATATCGCCAATCGGCGCCTCCTGATCGACAACAGCCTGACGTTCGGCGGCCTTCACTTCAACGATCCACGGCAGATCTACGTCGAGCTTCACTACCATTTTCACTATTGAATTCCTCCAAGGATGGACGAACACTCTATGATGCAAAAAATGTCCGAGCAACGCGAAGTAGAAAAGCCTCGATACTGCCGCGCAAGACTCGCCGCGTTGTGTCTTGCCGCGATGGTTCTAGTTGTCCTGAGCGCGTGCAGCTCCCGGCCGCGTGAATCGGTGCAGCGATTTCATCTCCACGGAACGATTGCGGCGGTGAACGCCGGCGAAGGCTTCGCCGACGTCGCGGGCGACGACATTCCCGGCTACATGGCCGCGATGACCATGCCGTACCCAATTCCCGACGCCCACGTGCTCTCGACGCTTGCACCCGGCGACGAAATCACGGCGGACCTGGTGGTCACCAACCAGGGCCCGCATCTCGAAAACGTGGTCATCGTAAAGAAATCGGGCCAGCCTCCTCCGCCGCCTTCCGCATCAACATTCCACATGCCAAAGCCCGGAGAAGCGGTGCCTGATTTCGTCCTCACCGATCAAAACGGAAAGCGCCTGCACCTCAAATCGTTTCGCGGCCATTTTCTCTTCATCACATTCGTTTACACGCGCTGCCCCTTTCCGAATTACTGCCCGCGGATTTCGCACAACTTTGCTGAGATATACGCGGACGTGCTGAAAAACCCGGCGCTGGCTTCGAACGTGCGCCTGCTGAGCGTCAGCTTCGACCCCGAGCACGACACGCCAGCGGTGCTGCGCTCCTACGCAGCGTCGTTTCATGACATCACCGGAACAACGCGGCCCTTCACCCACTGGGATTTTGCCTCGACACCCAAAAAGGAATTGCCGGCCATCGCGAAATTCTTCGGCTTATATTTCAGCGACACCAACGGTCAGATCGTTCATTCGCTCAGCACCAGCCTGATCTCGCCGGACGGCAAGATCGTCCGTTGGTTCCACGACAACGACTGGCAGCCCGCCGATCTGGTCGCCGACGCGAGCAAAGCCCTCGCAACCGAGCAACACGCCAACGCGACAACTCCGAATCGTGGGCGGACGTCGGGAAGCTGACCCGGCGTGGAAGGCAGCCGCAGGAGGCCGAAACAAAAAGAGCTTCGCCCGCAGCTTTTTGGAAAGCTGAGCCCTGACTCAAACCTTTTCGGAAATTCGCTAGCTCTGGCGTTCGAGGATGAAATCGGGGACGGCAAGAAGCGCTCGCCGGTACTCTGTATCGGGCAGACCTTCGAGGGCGGTCTTGGCGCGACTTGCGTATTCGCGTGCTAATTGTGCGGCACGCTCAAGCGCGCCTGTCGCTCGCACGAGATCGCTGATCTCCTCGGCGGCAACAGTCCGGAATCCGCGCTCTTCGAGCACGGTCGCGACGAGCCGACGCCCGTCGTGATTCGCGCGGCCGTTGCTTCCGGCGCTCGCCGTTGCCCGCGCGTCGTCACTCTCCAAAGCGAAGATCAAGGGCAGCGTGACCTTCCCTTCCTTCAAATCGCTCAGCACGGGTTTACCGAGCTGCTCGGGCGAAGCGGTGAAGTCGAGCAGATCGTCGACCAACTGAAACGCAAGTCCCGCGTTCCGACCATACTCGGCCATCGATTCTTCAACTTCCTTTGGCTGCTTCCCCAGCACGGCGCCGAGTCGCGCGCAGCCGCTGAAGAGGCAAGCCGTCTTGCGATACGCCAAATCGGTGGCGTCGGCTTCGTTCAAATCCATCCGGCCGAGGCAGGTGAGCTGAAGGAGTTCGCCTTCCACCATGTTCTGGGTAAGTTCGATCAGGATATCGAGAATTGCGAAATTGCGTTCCCGCAGCGCCATTTCGAACGATTGCATGTAGAGCCAGTCGCCCGCCAGGACGCTCATGTGGTTGCCCCAGCGCGCGTTCGTGCTCGGACGCCCGCGGCGCGTGAGCGCGCCGTCGATCACGTCGTCGTGAACCAGCGTCGCGCTGTGGATCAGTTCCACGACCGCGCCCAGACGGATTGCGCTGGCTCCGCGGTATCCCGCTGCGCCCGACGACAGCAGCAGCAGAGCGGGACGCAACCGCTTCCCGCCGCCCTCGAGCAAATAATTGGAAATCTCCGCGACGGGCTCGATCGCCACGCCGCTTTGCGCCGCGATCTCGCGCTCGACGAGCGCCAGGTCCTCGCGCACGAGATCGAAAATTCCTTTGGCGATTTGGACCGCGAATGCCAATCCGCTCCCTTATTCAGCTTACGGGGTCGAGCTGTACGGAATATCGACGGCCTTGATCTTTGAAAGGAGCAATCGCTCGAACGCGGGCGTCGCTCTTCTGCAGCCCATCAACTCTGCCGCGCGACCGATTCCCGCGCGTCCAACCCGAAAAACCGGCGAAAATTCTGCGCCGTAATGGCCGCCATCTCATCGTGTGCCAAGTCTCTCACAGTCGCGAGCGCTTTCGCTACCTCAACCACATGCGCCGGCTCGTTTCTTTTTCCGCGCCAGCCTTGCGGCGGCAGAAAGGGCGAGTCGGTTTCGGTGAGCAGACGATCGAGCGGCAACTCGCGGGCCACGTCGCGCAAGTGCTGCATTTTCGGGTAGGTCACGTTGCCGGCGAATGAAATCATGAATCCCATGTCGAGTCCGCGCCGCGCTTCTTCCAGCGTTCCCGTAAAGCAATGGAAGATGCCGCCAAGACCGCTCGAACGCCAGTCGCGTTCGATCAACTCCAGGCAATCGGGCCAAGCGTCGCGACAATGGATGATGATCGGCAGTTTCGCGGCGCGCGCCTGTCCGAGCTGCCGCCGAAAGACCTGTTGCTGCACGTCACGCGGCGAATGGTCGTAGTAATAATCGAGGCCCATTTCGCCCCAGCCGATTACTTTCGGGTGCTTCGCGAGTTCGTCGAGCTTCGCGAAGTGTTCTTCCGCGGCGAGGTTCGCTTCGTGCGGATGGATTCCGACGGTCGCGTAGATCCAGTCGTGCTCTTCGGCGAAGGGGATGGCCGCGTTCAACCGCTCGGGTCCGGTGCCGCTCCCGATGGCGAGCAACGTCGAGACGCCGGCCGCGCGCGCCCGCTCGAGCATCGCAGGGCGATCATCGTCGAATTGAGGGAATTCCAGATGCGCGTGCGAATCGATGATTTCCATGATTGTTCGAACGGCCAGTCTACCGCGAGGCACCAAGGGTGGAAAACCGGAATCAGGGTAACGGTTACCCCGTTTTATCGAGAGTTTGCCCACAAACGCCGACAGCCACCCCGAACGGGCGTATCCTTCGTAACATGATTCCGTCGAAACCATCGACAGCTGCTTCGCCCTAGGACAAGAGGACTGAAGATCATGCGCTCAGGAATCCTTTATCTGGTGTTTTCAGGCTTGGCTTTGCTCGTGCCAGTCCATGAGTCCCGGGCACCCGTCTCCGTTCGCTACACGGAAGGGCTCGCGCATGGGTTTCTGGTGCTGCGGACGCTGCAGGGCAAAACGTTGGCTCACGGCGAGCTGACCCAAGTCGCTCGCGGCAATGTGGTGACGAGTCACCTCGCGTTCCACTTCCGGGATGGCTCGCTGCAAGACGAGGTGACCGTGTATTCTCAGCGCCGCCGTTTTCGGTTGATGCGCGACCATCTGGTACAAAAAGGCCCGTCATTTCCACATCCGGAGGACACATCGATCGACGCTTCTGCGGGCCGGGTCGCCGTGAAATACACAGATGAGAACGGGAAAGAGAAAGTCCTGGCCGAGCGCATGAAGCTGCCCGCGGACCTGGCGAACGGTCTGATCTTCACTCTACTGAAAAACCTGCCTCGCGACAGATCAGAGACGAAGGCCTCCATGATCGTGACAACGCCCAAGCCGCGTTTGGTCACCCTTGTATTTTCTCCCCAACCTGAAGATGCGTTCTCGATCGGCGGCGAGAAGCGTCAAGTGGCCCACTTCGTAGTGAAAATCGAGCTTGGTGGGGTTAAAGGACTTGTCGCGCCGTTGGTGGGCAAGGAGCCTCCGCCAGTAGATGTGTGGGTCCTTGATGGGGAAGCACCTGCGTTTATCAGGTCGGAAGGACCTCTCTATCCGGGCGGCCCGGTGTGGCAGATCGACCTGGAAAGCCCGCTCTCGGCAGCCGATGCCACCGAGCGATAACGTCAATCTAATCCGATCGTGAGTGTCCGAAGGCCGCCCAAAGCGCGTTCTTGGGGACTCGGCCGCCCTGCCATAGAGGTTTGGAGGCAACCCCGCTCCGCGAAAAAGGCCTGTCCTCCATCCTTTCATTACGGCTGCGGTTACAACGTTGAGCACATTGTGTCCCCTTAGTACCAGCAGTCTATCGTTATATGAGCCTCGGTCTGCCAGGCTACTGGAGGATGGCAGATGTGTGATGCGATCTTGCAGCTCGCGGCGAGAGGCCGGGCTGCACACAGGTGGGAGCCGTCCTGCGAAAATCCTCGAGGGGCTGATCTCCATGAGCTTTCGGACTACGGCCAGGCTGGCGGCCTTCTTTGTGTTCGCACTGGCTGCCGTTGCGCGAGCACAGGCGCCAGCGCAGATTTCGGCTCAACCGACTGCGCCCCCGGGCAATGGAGAATTCAACTCTCTTCTTGCGCCGGCCGCTGCGGGCGATGCACAAGCGCAATTTGCCCTCGGGAATTATTATTTTGGCACGCGCTATGTCAGCCTGGATTACGCGCAGGCCCTGGCTTGGTACCGCAAATCGGCTGCGCAGGGCTTTGCTCCTGCGCAGAATCAGCTCGGCAGCATGTATCAAAACAACACCGGTCTGCCGCAGGACGACAAGCGCGCCGTAAAGTACTATCGTCTCGCCGCAAACCAGGGTTACGCGCTCGCGCAATACAATCTGGCGCTTATGTTCGAGGCCGGCCGCGGCGTGCATCGGGATTACAAGCAAGCCCTCGCTTGGTACCTCAAAGCGGCCGACCAGAACATTGCCGATGCCGAGGAGGAAGTCGGGTACTTCTACCAGTCGGGACTTGGAGCGAAGCGCGATTACGCCCAGGCTCTCGTTTGGTACCGCCGCTCCGCCGACCACGGCAACTCCAACGCCGAAAACCAGGTAGGCTTCATGGCAGGGGAAGGATGGGGCCAGCCGCAGAATTACGCCGATGCTCTTTCCTGGTATTCCAAAGCCGCGGCCCAGGGCAACGCCCAAGCCGAGGAGAACATCGGCTACATGTTTCAGTACGGTACCGGCGTTCCTAAAGACTACGCGAACGCCATGTCCTGGTATGACCAAGCCGCGGCTCAGGGCAACGGCGACGCAGAGAACCAGCTTGGTTGGATGTATCAATATGGGCAAGGCGTACAGCAGGACGATGCCTGGGCCTTGAGCTGGTATCAATTGTCTGCCGCCCGGGGCAATATCAACGGCCAACGGAATCTCGAGTCTTTTACCGCCGATCTTGACGAAGACGGGAACTTGCAAAATGCCACCGCGGCTGTCCATGA
>DATGHM010000207.1:0-18692 GCA_035307985.1 Candidatus Acidiferrales bacterium | reverse complement strand
CCACTTGTTGCAGCACCTTCAACCGCTCCCGCTCTCTCGCGCTCAACTCCATCCGCTCCGTTTCCATCCCGCCTCCCACCCAGGATGAAACCGGACATTTCTACTTTGCACAAACCGGACATTCTCATTTTGCGGCGACAGCCGGTACCGGTTGATTGACACTTGGTGCGGCGGCGCTTACACTCGCCGTGACAACTTAGCTGGCTGGGGTGAGATTGGAAGGCCGTGAAAATCGGCCACGGTCCCGCCACTGTGATCGGCCGGCGCTGCAAGAATCCGCCCACGGGCCTCGCATGCGAGGCCGGGAAGGGTGTCCCGAGGTAAACGGGACGGCAGCGCCTCGAATCTTCGCCAAGGCGCCTCGCCTCGGAGCGCGGCAATTGCGAAGGGGCCGAAAGTCAGGAAACATACCCGGACCGGTAGAAGCTGACACTCTTCGCGAGAGAGGGTGTGGCGACAAGCCTCGCTTTCTCCGCGAGGCTTTTTTGTTGCGCGGTGGCTGGACCGAGAAAGTGTAGGTTCGGCGACGGCTACCCGGAGGCGACGTGATTCGCGCTCGATGGTCCCGACTGCTGCTCCTGCTCGCGCCGGTCTTCATCTTGCCGGGCCAGGCGGCATTTGCGCTTGCGCCTTTCTCTCAGTCACCCAACGCCTCGGCAGGTGAGACACGCGCAACGCGGACGGTCACCGACGGGGCCAGTCGGAGCGTGAAGATTCCGGCCAAGGTGGATCGAATTGTTTCCCTCGCGCCGAACCTGACGGAAACTCTGTATGCCCTTGGCCTCGCAGACAAGCTGGTCGGCGACACAAGCTACTGTGATATTCCGCCGGAAGCGAAGTTGAAGCCTCACGTTGGCGGGCCCCAGAATCCGAGCATCGAAGCGATCGTTGCGTTGCGCCCCGACCTGGTGTTCGCGACCACTTCGATCAATCGTCCGGAAACCGTGGACGCGCTCGAGCGACTCGGAGTCTCGGTGTACACCACGGACCCGCACACCGTGCAAGGCATGATCGACTCCTTCGGCCGCATCGCCGATCTGGCGGGAGCCGGTGAGCAGGGCTCGGCGCTGAAGGCAAACCTCCACGCCAGACTCGACGCCCTTCACGCGCGCCTCGCCAGTCTGCCCCCGGTTCGCGTTGTTTTTGTCGTCTGGCTCGATCCGCTCATCACCGTCGGGCAGAACACGTTCATCGCCGATTCGCTGCATTGGGCGGGCGCCGAATCGGTGGTCGTGTCGCACCAGAATTGGCCGCAATTGAGCTTCGAAGAAGTCGTCCGTCTTCAGCCGGACTATCTCGTTTTCGCCTCCAGCCACTCGGGCGAAGGCGCGGTCACGGCAAAGGACCTCCGCAGCCGGGCCGTCTGGAAGGATCTTCACGCCGTGGAGCAGAACCATATTGCGATCATCAGCGACGAAATTGACCGCCCGGCTCCTGGCTTGATCGACGCAATCGAGCAACTCGCGCGCGAACTCCATCCTGACGCGTTCCGGACGAGTACCGCGCCCGCCGAGTCGCACGGCAAAAATTCCGGTCGAGCAAGTACCCGAAAGGACGAGGCGCTCTGTGGCCATCCAAGTTGAGCATCAGGTGCAGGGCATGCGCACGCTGACCGCCCGGCGTGTCATCGGCGTTTGCGCCATGCTGCTGGCCGTGCTGTTCGTGGTCGTGGTGATTTCGCTGCGCATGGGCGCCTTCCCGCTCTCCGTGCGCGACATCGTGGCGACTCTGTTCAATGGCGCACTGGGCCGGAGAGAAAGAATCCCATCGGAATTTTCTCTCGTGGTCTTTGGCTTGCGGCTCCCGCGAATCGCACTGGGCATTCTTGTGGGAGCGGCGCTTTCGACCGCAGGCGCCGGCTTTCAGGCGCTGCTGCGGAATCCTCTCGCCGATCCGTATGTTCTGGGCGTCTCGAGCGGTGCGGCGCTCGGCGCCATTCTGAGCCTGATCTTCGTTCCGCATCTGCCCGGAGCCATCCAGATCGCTGCGTTCGTGGGCGCTGCGGCAACGATCGCGGCCGTCTATTTTCTGGGACGGCGCGGCGGCCAACTGGATAGCGCCACTCTTCTGCTCGCGGGTATTGTCGCGGCTTCGTTCCTCTCGGCCGGCATCATGTTCCTGATGACCACGCTTCCCGGACGCGACCTCCGCGGCATGGCCTTTTGGCTGATGGGCGATCTGTCCTCTCCGCCGCCGACTCAGAACGTGCGCGGGTGGTTCGTTCTTCTCTTCGTGGTATTCGCGATCGCCGCCGGAGCGATCTACTTGACCGCCTCCGATCTGAATTTGATTCTGACCGGCGAAAAAGAGGCTCAGCATCTTGGCGTGAATATCCATCGCGTTAAACTCGTGGTGTACCTGTCCGCCTCGATCCTCACCGGCCTGGCCGTTTCCGTCAGCGGCGCCATCGGGTACGTTGGCCTGCTGATCCCTCACGTGATGCGCATGCTTTTCGGCAACGATTATCGGCTGCTCATCCCCACGTCGGCGCTGGGCGGCGCCATCGCAATCGTCGCCGCCGATACACTGGCGCGATCCGTGGTGGCTCCCACGGAGTTGCCGGTGGGTGCGATGACCGCCCTGGCAGGCGCGCCCGTCTTCATTTACCTGCTGCGCCGGAGGGTTCGATGAGCGCCGCGGCAAACAGCGGAACCTCGCTCGCGTCGGCAAGGCCGGTGGTGAACCCGGCTTCTCCTCGTCTGAAAGTCGAGCAGGTGACTTATGCGTATGCTGCCGCGGACCGTTCCGCGCCCAACTTCGCTCTGGGCGCGACCAGCTTCGAGGCGCGCCGGCAGCAAATCGTTGCGGTTCTCGGGCCTAACGCGAGCGGCAAATCCACGCTCCTTCGTCTGCTCGCCGGCATGGTTGCGCCGCTTTCCGGACGAATTGAAATTGACGGCGTCAGCCTGGCCGATCTCGATCTGCGCACGCGCGCCCAGCGAATCGCCCTTGTGCAGCAGGAGAGCGAGCTCCTTTTTCCGCTGCGCGTCTGGGAATTCGTTCTTCAGGGACGCTATCCCTACGGGCGCCGGCTTCGCTTCGAATCCGACAAGGATTCTCTATTGGCCGGGAATGCGTTGTCGCAAGTGGGAGCCGATGCGCTCGCGGGCCGCTGGATGAATGAATTGTCGGGCGGCGAAAAGCAGCGCGTGATTCTGGCGCGGGCGCTCGCGCAACAGCCGTCTCTTCTCCTGTTGGACGAGCCCACCCAGCACCTCGACGTAGGCGGCAAGGTGGAACTGCTACGCCGCCTCCGCAGGCTGGCGGACGAGCACCGCTACACGGTAATCGTCGTCACGCATGAATTGAATCTTGCGGCCGAATTTTCCGACCGCATCGTCTTGTTGCACAAGGGAAAGTGCCTGCGGGTAGGCTCGCCGACCGAAGTGTACGACCGCGAGCTTCTTCAGCAGATTTTCGACGCTCCCCTGGATGTAGATATTCGTCCGAACGGACGCCCGCGCGTTACTCTGCGCGCGAGCGAGTAGTTCGCTGTGTCCGTGACACCGCGGTGGCCTCGAGGCCCAGGGCTTGATCGGCTCCTGACGGCATGCCCGAAGCCGCGAGGCCTCCGCAAACGGCCCTGAAACGCTTCATTTGACTTCGTGATGCGCTTCGGCGCCGCAAAAATTCACCGAGACTCCGTGCACGGGAAGACGGTGAAATTCCGTCGCCGCCGCGCGACTGTAAGGCGAAATTCTTTCGGCACGGCCACTGTCCCATCGAAGTTCGGATGTGGAGACGGGAAGGCCGTTCCGCTGCTTCGATCGATCGCAAATTCGCGGTGATCCGGCAGTCCTGCGGAACGGGAAAAGTCGCCAAGCCAGGAGACCGGCGGAGTCTCAGCCTGCCGAGCGTGCCCTGCGCGCTTGCCAGGATAGCCTTCAATTCCCGCGCGAGAGGGAAGGAGGACATCATGAGACTGCACCGCCTTCCGGCCGTTGCCGGACTTCTGCTGGCATTTTCCTGCGTCGCTTCGAGTCGGGCCCAAACAGCTTCCACGATTACAGGCAGCTTGTCCGATCCCAGCGGTTCGGCCGTCGTTGGCGCCAGAATTGTGGCGCAACGGATCGATTCCAAAGAGAACCCCCGCGAAACTCGGAGTGGCGACGAGGGCAAATTCTCCCTCACGATTGCTCCGGGCCGCTATCGGCTCAGCATCGACCACGAATCGTTTGCGCGGGTCGAAGAAGTGGTATCGCTCGCGCCGGGCGAGACCCGGAAGATCGATTTCCATCTCGAGCTTCGCCGCCTCGCTGCGACGGTTGTCGTGACGGCGGCGGCCGAGCCGGAACTCGCCAGCGCGGCTCCGGCGCGCGTCGACATCATCACGCGCCAACAGATCGAACAGCGCGGAGACGTTTTCCTTACGCCGCTTCTCGCGTCGGTTCCGGGCGCGAGCTTCTCACAGCTCGGTCCGATGGGTGGCACGACAACTTTCTTTCTCGACGGCGGAAATTCGAATTATACGAAGGTGTTCGTGGACGGCGCGCCGGTAAACCAGCCCGGAGGCCTCGTCGATTTTTCGAATTTCACCCTCGATGACGTCGATAAGATTGAAGTCGTGCACGGGGCGGCGAGCGCGCTGTACGGCTCGGACGCCATGGGTGGCGTAATCCAGATTTTCACCCATCGCGGAACAACGCGCATTCCGGAAATCGTGCTGCAAGGCGATGGCGGAACATTCGGGACCGGCCACAGTTCCGCCCAGATCAGCGGCTTGCTTGGCGCATTCGACTACTCTGTTGACGCCGCGTATCTCTCCAGCCAGGGCCAGGGGCCGGGCAATTTCTTTCGCGACACCACCCTTTCCGGCAATTTCGGCTGGAAATTCTCCGATACAAGTCATCTCCGGCTCGCCCTCCAGAACAATTCCAGCGATGCGGGACAGCCTGGACAAACTCTCCTGCCGGGCGAAGCCGTCGTCGGCCAGAGTACCGGCATCCATGATTTCTCTTCCGACCTGCGCTGGGATTTTCCCACCGGACCGCATTGGCAGGACCAGGTGTCCGGCTTCGAATCACGTTTTCGATCGGTCGATTATTCGCCCCTGTTCGGGACGTTCGTGAGCGAGTTCAATCGTGCGGGCCTCAACGCGCAGTCTAGCTATCTTTTCCATGGTGGCAGCGCGACGGCCGGGTATCACTACGAAGTCGAGAACGGGCCCACCGAAGGCCGCCACAATCAGGCAGGCTATCTTGAGATCCGCTATCAATTTGGTTCCCGGCTGACTGCGATTGCCGGAGGACGCGTGGAAGACAATGGCTTCTTCGGGACGCGCGCCGTGCCGCGTGTCGGCGCAGCCTTCACCGCGCATCGGGGAAATGCTTTCTGGGGCGCTACGCGGCTGCGGAGTTCGTTCGGCCTCGGCATCAAAGAGCCGGAAATGCTGCCGGCTGGGTGCAGTCCCCAGCTCGATCCCGAACGAAGCACAACGTTCGATGCCGGCGTCGACCAGGATTTCGCATCCGGGCGTGCGCGCGTGTCGGTCACGTATTTCCATAACGACTTTCACGATATCGTCAGTTTCGCCGGCGCGACTTCCAATCCCAATTGCCCCGCTTATTTCGGCAGTTTCTTCAATACGGACGCGGCTCGCGCATACGGCGCCAACTCGCAGGTCGAAATGGAAATCACCGCCTGGCTGCGGATCGTGGGGAACTACACGTACGATGATTCGAAAATCCTTCGATCTCCGAACGCCACCGATCCTGCTTTGGTCCCGGGCAGCCGCCTTTTCAAACGCCCTCTTCACTCGGCAAGCCTGATCGCCAACGCTCATTTCCGTCGGATGAACTGGAATCTGGCGGGATACTACGTGGGCCGGCGCGCGGATAGCGATTTTGACAGCTTCACCGTGAATGGCGTTTGCACCGGATTCTGCATCTCGAGCGACCCCAGCTACGTTCGCTGGGACCTCGCCAACAGTATCGACCTGGGCCACGGCTTCTCAACACTGGCGGTCGTGAACAACCTGTTCAACCGCCATTATCAGGATGCTGTCGGATATCCCGCGCTGCGCCTCAACTATCGCCTCGGCGTGAAGTACACGTGGGGGCGGGAGTAGAGGCATGGCGGCATTCGCACGAATTTTCACCGGGGCATCGCCCGCCGTCTCCGTTCTGCCGCCTGTTCGGGGGAAGAGCTGCGATAAGCCTTCTCCCTCCGATGTTATAATTGCGGCTTTATGAGCCGAGCGACGCAAGACGCGCCACGTCTGGCCCCGGAAACCCTCCTGAAATACGAGGCCGTGATCGGTCTCGAGGTCCACGCGCAGCTCCAGACGCGCACGAAGGTTTTCTGCGGCTGCTCTACCCGATTCGGCGACCCGCCCAATACCAACACGTGCCCCGTCTGCCTTGGTTTACCCGGCGCTTTGCCGGTTCTGAATCGACGCGCTCTCGAACTGGCCATGCGCACCGCTCTGGCATTGAACTGCGAAATTCAGCCGCGCTCACGTTTTGCGCGAAAGAATTATTTTTATCCCGACCTGCCCAAGGGCTATCAGATTTCAATGTACGAGCTGCCGCTGGCTACCTGTGGCTCGCTCGGAATCGAGATCGAAGGCCGCCGCACCCGGATCGGCATCACGCGCGTGCACATGGAAGACGACGCTGGCAAAAGCCTTCACGACGGCTTCGCCGATTCCGACCGCTGGAGCTACATCGACTTCAATCGTTGCGGCGTGCCGCTGATCGAAATCGTTTCGGAGCCGGACTTGCGCACGCCCGCCGAGGCGTACGCCTATCTGAACACCCTGAAGCAGGTGCTCCTGTACACGGAGGTCAGCGACTGCAACATGGAGGAAGGGTCGCTGCGCTGCGATGCGAACGTCAGCGTGCGCCTTCGCGGCGCTCTGAAATTCGGCACCAAGGCGGAGGTGAAAAATCTGAATTCCTTCCGCTTTCTCTCGCACGCGCTCGAGTACGAAATCGAGCGCCAGATCGGCGTGCTCGAATCAGGCGGCGCGGTTACGCAGGAGACGCGCCTTTGGAACGTTGCCGACGGGCGCACGGAACCCATGCGCTCGAAGGAATTCGCCCACGACTACCGCTATTTTCCCGAGCCCGATCTCCTTCCCGTTACGGTTTCCGAAGCGATGATCGCCGGCGTGCGCAGCCGCATGCCGGAATTGCCCGCCGCGAAGGCCGACCGCTTCCTCCGGGATTACCAGATCACGTCGTACGATGTCGGCGTGCTGACGGCAACGCGCTCCCTTGCCGACTATTTCGAGACGACAGTGAAGGCCGGCGCGCCCGCCAAATCGGCCGCGAACTGGATTTCCGTCGAATTGCTTCGCCGCCTCAAGGATGCCGGTGGGGATATCGCGGAAAGCCCCCTCAATCCCGCCAACCTTGCGGAGTTGCTGAAAAGGGTAGAAAGTGGCGAGATCACCGCGGCCAGCGGAAAGAGAGTCTTCGCCAGAATGTTCGAGACGGGCCGGACCGCGTCGACCGTGATCGCCGAGGAAGGACTTGCCCAGATCAACGACTCGGCGGCCGTCGAGAAAATCGCTCGCGAAGTGATTGCGAAAAATCCGGACAATGTGGCGAAGTTTCGCGCCGGGAATGAAGGTGTTTTCAAGTTTTTCGTCGGCCAGGTGATGCGCGAGACGCGAGGTCAGGCCAATCCCCAGCTCGTAAATGAAATCCTCAGGCGCGTGCTTGCGTAGTACCCGTATATGCCCGGAGACAACAAGATGCTAAAGCAAGGCGACAAGGCGCCTGCGTTCCAGGCGACGTCTGACGACGGGACAACGATCTCGCTCGCGGACTTTCGGGGCAAAGACCTGATTCTCTACTTCTTTCCCAAAGCCAACACCCCCGGTTGAACGAACGAAGCGTCCGAGTTTCGCGACGCCATGAGTAAATTCAAGAAACGGAACGCGGCGGTGGTGGGCTGCAGCGCCGATTCCGTGCAGGCACAGGCGAAATTCAAGGCCAAGCATGGACTGAATTTTCCGCTGCTGGCCGACACGGAATTTCGCGTGATCGAGGCCTACGGAGCTCGCCGCATGAAGTCGTTCCTCGGGAAGACGTTCCTCGGGATCGTGCGGATGACGTTCTGGGTCGGAGAAGACGGAAACATCAAAGAAGTGTGGGACAAGGTGTCCCCGAAGGGCCATGCCGCCGAAGTGCTGGCCGCGATGACGGATTCGAAGGGCTAGACCTTCCCGGCTCGTTGTCAGACCATCAAACAGTGACCCGAAAGTTGTCGCCGTCCTGTTCGATCAGCGCGTTGTCGATCAGTCGCGTGCTGCCGATAAAGGTCGCAAGCAAGACGTAGCAATTGCCGCGCAGGCTGGTCACGCGCTCGAACGTATCTGCGTCCACGATTTCCGCGTAGTCGAGCCTGATTCCCGATTCGGCGCCGAGTACGCCGCGCAATGTCGTCAATAATTGCGCCACGTCCCGCTCCCCGCTGGCGATCTCCCCTCGAACCGATTCCAAAGACCGGTAAAGGGCCGTCGCGGACCGGCGTTCATCCGCATTCAGATGCGCGTTGCGCGAGGAAATCGCCAGTCCGTCCGGCTCTCGAATAATGGGGCAAACGACGATCGACGGGTCCAGGTCGAGATCGCGGGTCATTTGCTGGATGATGCGAGCTTGCTGCGCGTCCTTGCGCCCGAAAAAGGCGAAACGCGGCTGGACGATTTCGAAAAGTTTCAGCACTACGGTCGCAACTCCGCGAAAATGACCCGGCCGCGAGCGGCCTTCGACGCGCTCGCTCAAGCCCTCCACCAATACGGCCGTCTGGAATCCCTTCGGGTACAATTCCTCGACGCCCGGCGCAAACAGACAATCGACACCCATTTCTTCGAGCGCCGCCCGGTCGCGTTCAATCGGCCGCGGGTACTTCCGAAAATCTTCGGACGGCCCGAATTGTGTCGGGTTGACGAAGATGGAAACCACAACCGGCGAGCACCCTCTCTTCGCTTCGCGGATCAGGGAGAAATGTCCCTCGTGCAGCGCGCCCATCGTCGGTACCAGCCCAACGATGTGCTCTCCGGCCCGCGCGGCGCGCGCCACCTGCTTCATCCAGTTGACGGTGTGGATTGTCTCCAAGGTTGGAGCGGGCCGCCCAAACCCGCGACCCGCGTCATCTTTGTCTTCGGGCAGAAGTTCTTTGCTTTCGTTGCCTCAATAACGCTCGAGCAAGCTCGACTCAGCGCGGTCTTCCCGAGCCTCCCGAGGGCTGCGCCGTTGTAGCCGGCGCGGCCGGTGCGGCGACCCGCCCCGGACTCTGCATTCCCATGCTCGGCGTCGAGGCTGCCGCGCCGTAGTTCCCGGAGTTTCCAAAGCCGCCCATTCTTGGTGACGCGAACGACGCCCGCATGGGTGGCCGGCCCGGAAGTCTCGGCGCCGCTACGGCTCCATTCACCGCCGTAAACCCCCGCGTGGGAGATCCGTTGATGGTCGTCCGCGTGGTCGCGGCTTCATGCAGGGCATTCACGTTGATCTTCGCTCCAGTGCTCGCGGCCAGCCCCGCGCGCAGACCTTGCAGGTTTGCCGCCGTGGGCACCACAACGCGGGCGCTGCTGATTCGCGCCGCGCCTGGAGCCAGGAATCTCCCGTTTTGCTCCGGTGCAGCCGCGAGGCTCCGCATTTTCAGGCGTTGCATCCGTGCGGATATTTCGCTCGCGCTGAAGACCTGATTCCTGCCCTCTTTCCCAAGTTTCTTCGTGCTGATGATCACCGGCGTCGCCACCGATCCGGGATGTACCACGCCGACCCCTCGCGGCGACCAGCCAACTCGATTGCCGAAGCCATACCACTGCACCGGCGCCGCCGCCCACATCCCGTAATTTCCCGGAATCCACATCCAACCGAATGCCGGCGAATACTCCCATCCGCCGAAGTGATACGGCACCCAGCCCCACGGCTCGCCGCTGATCCAGGTCCAACCGAACGTCGGGTAGAACATCCACTGTCCGTCGGTGAAGGGCGCCCATCCTGCCGCCATCCCGAACGGCTGCCATCCGTAACCGAAGCCCGGGAAGTTGCTCCAGGACCCGTAATCGGCGAGGTCCGCCATACCGTAACTGAACGGCGCGTTCGCGCTCAGCGCTGCTGTACTCTGCCCGTTTTTCTCCGCCGTTAGCCGGCCATTCACCCAGTGGTCCCACTCGTCCGGCGCGGGGCTTCGCATCAGAGCGATCGCCTGTTTCTTTCCGGGTTCGTCCACGAACATGTCGCCCTTGGCCAGTTGTCTGTTTTCCGAGGTCCCGCCCAGGGACACTTTGCCGTTCACCACGCTGACTGCAGCGTTCTTTTGGCGCACGCCCATCCTGAATTCAGCGCTCTTTCCGGGCATGACCGTGAACGTAGGCGTCATCACTTCGAACGTATCTCCTGCCGAGAGGCTGGCCTCGAATGTCGCTACGCCCTCCGAAAGAGTGATCCGCGTGATCCGGCCGCCGCTCGATAGTGCCAGCTCCGTAAACTGGACCACAGAGTTCGGCGCCAGCCAGAGCATGCTCCCGTGTTCGAATTCCACCTCGGCGCGCCCGTCGTTCGTGCCGATCGCAAATCCTTGCTCCACCGGCATATTCATCACGGCTGGTTCCCATTTGTTCGATTTGTCCGCGCGTACGATCTGCACGTCGCCTTGGACGTAGCTCAGGCGCACGATCCGGGCATAGCTGTAGCTCGTCGGGTTGTCTCCAGCGCGCGCAGGCACGCACAGCGCCAGCACCATCAGCAAGGCAATCGAGGCTACCAAAGAAACCGTCGCGGAATTCCGATTGGGCATGGGACACCTCCAAGACCGGGGCATCTGGAGCAATCATACTCCTGTCGAGCAGCCTTGATTGTCAATTTTCGTGCCATCCGCGGCTGAAAGGGCTTAGCATTGGCCCCGCATGCCTTATAGCGACGAACGCGGTCGGGTGATCGGAATCGGCGGTATTTTCTTTAAGTCGCCGGATCATATGCGGTTGCGCGAGTGGTACGCTAGGCATCTCGGAATCGAACATGGCAACGATGGGGCTATGTTCAAGTGGCGGCCCGCGTCGAGCTCAGCATCGGCGGCGAGCGCCGCAGGCGAGAACGAGCTTTTCACCATCTGGAGTATTTTCCCGGGCGCGTCGACTTATTTCGACCCCGGCTCCGCACCCTTCATGATCAACTACATGGTCGACGACCTCGACGCCATCCTCGCCAAGCTGGCGGACGGGGGCGTGCGGATCGATCCCAAGCGCGAGGATTACGATTATGGCCGCTTCGCCTGGATCTATGATCCGGACGGCAACAAGATCGAACTCTGGGAACCCCTCACGCCAAAGTGAGCCCATTCGAGGCCGCCTTTCCGTTCCTTCCCCTTGAACTCCCAGGAGGATTCCGTGACTCAGGACCGGCGGCACTTTCTTCAGCAGTCCTTAGGGGCCGTTTGCGCGGTGCTGATCGCCTCGCCGCTCGACGCGATGCCAGCCCCTGCCTCGTCAGTCGCAAGCAGCGCCGACCTGATCGGCCGCATGTCCTGGATGAATCCTCCCGCATCCTCGAAGCGATCCGGCGACAGGCTGATTGTGCACAGCCGCGCCAAGACGGATTTCTGGCGCAAGACGTTCTACGGCTACATTACCGATAACGGACACTTTTTCCATCTCCCGGCGGGCGGCGATTTCACGTTTCAGGCGCGAGTCGGCGGGAAATATGCGGCTCTGTACGATCAGGCCGGGCTCATGGTCCGTTTGGACGCGGAAAACTGGATGAAGTGCGGCACGGAATTTTTCGATGGACGCCGGCATGCCAGCGTCGTCTTCACGCGCGATTTCTCCGATTGGTCGACCATGCCCGATCTCTCAGATACCGCTGCCGTCTGGTGGCGCGCCGCGCGGAAGAAGGACTCAATCGAGTGCTCCTGCTCGCTCGACGGAAAAGCGTTCACCACCGTTCGTCAGGGCTATTTCCCGCCAAACGCGAAAGTCGACGCTGGAATCATGTGTGCCGCTCCGGAGGGTCCCGGCTTCGACGCGAGTTTCGATCACCTCAGTCTCACCACCGCATAATCAAGCCTGACCCCCTGCCGCCTATCCGGCCGCAGATTGTTTTACCATTTCGTTCCTGAACGTGATCCCGGCCAGCGCGGAAGCGAAAGGTCATGCGCCGTGTTACTATCGCCGTCCGCTCAACCCAGCGGCTTCAGCCAGTGCGTCGAAAACAAGCCGGGCGTCCGTCCGCGGGAATTGCGAGCGAGGAGGATACAAATCCCTATGAGGCACGTCGGCAGGAAAATTCTGCGCGCAGTCGCAGTCACGGCTACATTCGCATTCGTCTTCTTCCTCTCTCTTGGCGCCGGCGACGCCGGCAACGCGCGTCCCGGCTACTACCGTTATCCGGCGATCCAAGGCGAGACGATTGTTTTCACCGCCGAGGGCGATCTGTGGAAGGTCGATGCAAAAGGCGGCCCGGCTACGCGCCTCACCTCCAACACCGGTGAAGAAAGCCGCGCTTCCATTTCTCCCGATGGCCCCACCGTTGCCTTCAGCGCCGAGTATGAGGGCCCCGTGGACGTCTACACCATGCCCATCGACGGCGGCCTGCCCCAGCGCCGCACTTGGGACGGCGACGCCCTGGTTGCCGGCTGGACGCCCGACGGGCGCGTCCTCGTTCACACCGAGCGCTACTCCACGCTCCCTGACCCCAAACTGGTCGCCATCGACGCCAACGGCCATCGCGAAATCATCCCCCTTGCCTCCGCCGCCCAGGGCAGCTACACGCCCGACGGCCACACGCTTTTCTTCACGAGAAATGATCGTCAGCCGAGCTGGACGAAGCGCTACAAAGGCGGCACGGCCGAAAATATCTGGCGCTACGATGCCGGTAAAGAAGCAGTTGAGCTGACCGGCGATTATACCGGCACGTCCGACGACCCCATGTTCTGGAACGGCCGCGTCTATTTCCTTTCCGACCGCGACGGCGTCATGAACGTCTACTCGATGGACCAGAATGGCCACGATCTGAAACAGCACACCCACCATCGTGGGTTTGACGCGCGCTCGGCCTCGCTCTCCGATGGCCGCATCGTGTATCAGTGCGGCGCGGACTTGTGGCTCCTCGACCTCCGTTCCGGAAAAGACGCCGTCATTCCCATCACGCTTACTTCCGATTTTGACCAGATGCGCGACTACTGGGTGCAAAAGCCGCTCGAGTATCTCACCGCCACGCACATCGCTCCTGACGGCTCCGCCGCCGTATTCACGGCGCGCGGAGAAGTCTTCACGCTGCCCGCCACGCCGGGAAGAATCGTGAAAGTTGCTGGCGATCCCTCCGTCCGTTATCGCGCGGCGCGCTACACTCCCGACGGCAAGAGCATCATCGCGATCTCCACCAGGACCGGTGAAACGGAACTCTGGAAATTCCCCGCGAATGGCGAGGGCCAGCCCGAACAGTTGACCTCCGGCGCGAAAGTGCTCCGCTGGGAAGGCATTCCGTCCCCCGACGGCCGCTGGATCGTCTTCCACGATAAGGATCAGCAGCTTTGGCTTTACGACTTCCGGACCAAACAGCAGAAGAAAATCGCGCAGTCTATGGTCGGGGGTTTTTCGGACTTCGCCTGGTCTCCCGACAGCCAGTGGCTTGCATACGTCGAATCCGCGGACAACCAGTTCGACCAGGTCAAGGTGCTGAACGTCAACACAGGCGCAATTCAGGCGCTCACCGACGACCGCTATAACAGCGGGAGTCCCAGTTGGAACGCCGATGGCAAATGGATTTACTTCCTTTCCGACCGCATGCTGAAGTCCACCGTGAGTTCCCCTTGGGGCCCGCGCCAGCCCGATCCGAATTTCGACCGCTCCATCAAAATCTACGAACTCGCGTTGATGCCCGGCCTGCGCTCGCCGTTCGCGCCGCCCGACGAACTCCATCCCGACAAACCGCCGAAGGTGGAAGAGCCCAAATCGGAGAAGACGGCCGATTCCAAGACCGGTCCAGAAAAGAAACCCGCGGCTGTGACCGTCGACATCGACTTCAAAGATCTCGCTTCACGTTTGCAGGAAGTGCCCGTCCCCCCGGGAAACTACGGTTCTCTGCAATCAACCGACAAACGCCTGTGCTGGCTCAGCCAGGGCGAGGAACCCAAGCCGAAGCTCGCCGTCGAATGCGTGGACATCGCGAACAAGGGCGCCGCGCCGGAGACGGTCGTGCCCGACGTGAAGGATTACGAGATTTCGCTCGACCGGAAAAAGATGCTCGTCCAGAAGGGCGACGACTTCTTCATTTTCGATTCCGGCGCCAACGCCGCGGCCCTCCAGAATCCGAAGACCCTTTCGAAAGCCAAAATCGACATGAATGGTTGGACATTCGTCACCAACCGCCGCGCCGAATTCCGCGGCCTCTTCCTCGATTCCTGGCGCCTTGAACGCGATTATTTCTACGATCGTCACATGAACGGCATCGATTGGCCGGCCATGCGCGAGCGCTATCTCCCGCTCGTCGATCGCGTCACCGATCGCAACGAGCTGAACGACGTGATCGCCCAAATGGTCAGCGAACTTTCCGCGCTGCACACCTTCGTGGGCGGCGGCGATTCTCGAAAGCCCTCCGAACAGATCGATATCGGTTCGCTCGGCGCGGTCCTCCGCCGCGATGAACAGGCGGGCGGCGATGTCGTTCAGCACATTTATCTTCACGATCCCGACCTGCCGAATGAAGCGCCGCCCCTCGCCCGTCCCGGCTCGATCGTCCACGAAGGTGAAGTGATCTTGAGCATCGACGGCCAGAGCGTCCTTAACGTTCCCGACGAGCGCGCCCTCCTGCGCGGCAAGGCAGGCCAGAAAGTTCTGCTTCGCGTCAAGTCAACCTCCGGCGCGATCCGCGAAGTGCTCGCCACCGCCATTTCCGAAAAGGATGAAAGTGAGATGCGTTACGCCGAATGGGAATACACGCGCCGCCTCGCCGTCGATTCCGCCTCGCACGGCGCCATCGGCTACGTCCACCTCCGCGCCATGGGCCCCTCCGACATCGCCGAATGGGCGCGCGACTTCTACCCCGTTTTCGATCGCCAGGGACTGATCATCGACGTCCGCCACAATCGCGGCGGCAACATCGATTCGTGGCTGCTCTCGAAACTGCTGCGCAAGGCCTGGTTCTACTGGCAGCCGCGCGTCGGAAATCCGAATTGGAACATGCAGTACGCCTTCCGCGGGCACATGGTTGTCCTCTGCGATCGCTTGACCGCCTCCGACGGCGAGGCCTTCTCCGAGGGCTTCCGCCGGCTGGGATTGGGCAAGGTTATTGGCATGCGCACCTGGGGTGGCGAGATTTGGCTCTCCGCAAGCAATCGGGTGGAAGACAACGGAATCGCCACCGCCGCGGAAACGGGCGTCTACGGCCCTGAAGGTAAATGGTTGATCGAAGGCCACGGCGTCGATCCGGATATCGTCGTCGACGATCTTCCGCACGCCACGTTCGAGGGAAAAGACGCGCAACTCGACGCGGCGCTCAAGCTGCTCGAGGATGAGATTCGCAAGGACCCGCGTCCGGTGCCCAAAGCGCCGCCATATCCCGACAAATCATTCAAGTACGCGCAGTAAGGCGCTCGCGGAAACCGGCTTGACCGAATGCGCCCGCGCGCGCCGCCGTGTGCTATTTTATGTTCTCCCCTCGCCGTCGGCGAAAACAGAAGACGAATGCCCAAGAAAGCGGCCACAGCGAAATCCGAAGAAGCGATCACCGTCGACACGATCTTCGCGTCCGGCGGCCTGCTCGAACGCAGCCACTCCGCATATGAATTCCGCCGCTCGCAGCTCGAGATGGCCCGCATCGTGGACGATGCCTTCGCCAACAAGCGGCAAGTGGTCATCGAGGCCGGCACCGGCACGGGCAAGACGCTCGCCTACCTGATCCCGGCGATCCGCAGCGGGCGCAAAGTCGTCGTTTCCACGGCCACGAAGTCGCTGCAGGAGCAGCTCTTCCAGAAAGACGTTCCTTTCCTTCAGAAGCATTTCGCGCCCCACCTGAAAGTCGCGCTGATGAAGGGCCGCTCGAATTTCCTGTGCCGCGCCAAGGTCCACCAGATGGACGGTCAGGCGGTGCTAAAGGGCATCGACGAAGTCGACTGGTTCTCGCAGATTCGCGACTGGGAGAAGCTCACCGAAACCGGCGATCGCAGCGAGCTCACCTTTCTCCCCGACGATTCCGACCTCTGGAACCGCATCGACGCCCGCAGCGATCTCTGCACCGGCCAGAAATGTCCGGAGTTCGACTCCTGCTTCATCACGGCGATGCATCAGCGCGCGCATGAAGCGGACCTGATCATCGTCAATCACCATTTGTTTTTCGCCGATCTCGCCATCCGCGACAGCGATTTCGGCTCGATCCTGCCGGAATATTCCGCCGTCGTTTTCGACGAAGCCCACGAAATCGAGGACGTCGCCAGCGAATATTTCGGCCGCGAGGTCTCCAGCTACCAGTTCGAGGAACTTGCCCGCGACACCGAAGCCATGCTCCGTATGCTGCAGCTGGAAGCTTCTGTTCTGCGCAAGTACCTCGTCCGCATGCGCGAGCGCAGCCGCAACTTCTTTGAGAATTTCCCCGAACGCGAGGGCCGCTACCCGTTCGACCTGCCCGCGCGCCGTTCGTTCCTCGAACGCAGCCGCGAACCCTACGACGATCTATCCGCGTCGGTGAAGCGCGTCGAAGCGGAGCTTGCGGCGCTCTCGCCGAAGCCGGAAGAAGTAGTCGCCCTGGGGCGCCGCGCGGCCGAACTGCGTCGCGAGCTCGAGTTACTGCTCGAAAGCGAGGAGAAAACGTACGTCTACTGGTACGAGCGCCGTGGCCGCGGCGTTTTTCTCGCCGCCACGCCCATCGACGTCAGCCAGATTCTCCGCGAGCGCCTCTTCGAGCAGTTCGACACGGTTGTCCTCACTTCCGCCACGCTCGCTGTCGGCGGCCGCTTCGACTATCTCAAGCAGCGCCTTGGCGTGCTGCCGTCTGCCGAAGTGGTCCTGCCCCACGAATTCAATTTCACCGAGCAGGCCCTGCTTTATATCCCGAAAAACCTCCCCGACGTGCGCAACCCCGCCTTCGCATCAAGCGCCGCGGACGAAATCGTCAAGTTGCTCGAAATCTCCGAAGGCCGTGCCTTCTGCCTCTTCACCAGCTACGCTCAGATGAAAGACGTTTTCGAGCGCGTCTCCCGCCTGGTGAAATTTCCGCTCCTTCTCCAGGGCACTGCGCCGCGCTCAACCCTCCTCGAACGCTTTCGCTCCACCCCGAACGCCGTTCTCTTTGCCACGGCAACCTTCTGGCAGGGCGTCGATGTTCCCGGCGCCCAGCTTTCCTGCGTCATCATCGACAAGCTTCCCTTCGCCGTGCCCAGCGATCCGATCGTCGCCGCTCGCGTTCGCGCGCTTCAGGAGGACGGCCGCAACGCCTTCGCCGAGTATCAGGTCCCCGAGGCGGTGCTCGCCCTCAAACAGGGCTTCGGCCGCCTAATTCGCTCGAAGTCCGATCGCGGCATCCTCGCCATTCTCGACAACCGCATCCAGCGCATGCAGTATGGTAGAATTTTTCTCGAGTCCTTACCCGACTACTCGACCACCCACGACCTCGCCGACGTAGCGCGCTTCATGCAAAGTTCCCGTTAGCGGCGAGGCTGGCGCGGTGCTCGCTTTGGAATCGCCACGGGCTCCAGGGGCGCCATGTACGAAGTCTTCGTCGACGAAACGTTTGCGGCCGCGCACAACTTGCGCAATTACAAGGGCAAGTGTGAGAACCTGCATGGTCACAATTACAAGGTCCGCGTCACGCTCGCCGGCCCCGAGCTCGATCCCACCGGCCTGCTCTACGACTTCGTTCATCTGAAACAGGTGATTCAGTCCGTGATTCGCTCGCTCGATCATCGCTATCTCAACGAGCTGAAGCCTTTCGACGTGCTCAATCCGTCGGCGGAGAACGTCGCGAAATTCATTTACGACGAGGCATCGAAGCAGTTGCGCTCCGCGCCGAACGGCGCTGGAATTTCCGGCATCACTGTCTGGGAGACGGACGCCTCCGCCGCGACGTATCGCCCATGACCGAGCAACTCCCCGTTTCCTGATCCGTTATGGTCATCACCGAAATCTTCAAATCGATTCAAGGGGAGGGCAGCCGCGCGGGCCTGCCCTGCATTTTCGTGCGGCTGACCGGCTGCAATCTTCGCTGCACGTGGTGCGATACCGCGTATTCCTTCTACGGCGGCGGGAAAATGACGGTTGAAGATGTCCTCGGCCGCGTCCGCGAACTCGCCGGCGAGCCGGCCAATCGCATCCCCCTCGTCGAAATCACGGGCGGCGAGCCGCTCCTTCAGAAAGAAACTCCGCAGCTCGCCTCCACGTTGCTCGCGGAAGGTTTTACCGTCATGCTTGAAACCAGCGGCGAGCGATTCATTGGCGGCGTCCCGCGTGAGGTGGTCAAGATCGTCGACGTCAAATGTCCCGATTCCGGCGAACCGGACACCTTCGACATGTCCAATCTGGACGCAATCGGCAAGAGCGACGAAATCAAGTTTGTGATTTCAACCCGCCGCGACTACGAATTCGCCCGCGATTTCACGCGCGAGCATCGGCTCGCCAGCCGTGTTGCCGAGGTGCTCTTCTCTCCCGTTTTTCCGGATCCGGAAGGGAAATGGCCTGGACTTGACGCGCGCGAACTCGCCGAATGGATTCTCGCCGACGCTTTGCCCGTCCGCCTCGGCCTGCAATTGCA
>DATGHM010000206.1:0-2841 GCA_035307985.1 Candidatus Acidiferrales bacterium | reverse complement strand
TTTCTTTGGCCGGAGGAAGTTTTTCGATTTGACGATTTCATTCGCTGCACGATACGCTAGCGCCTCGATCCCGAAACGCGGGGTCGAAATCGCCGGCAGGCTGAGGCGCACGCCTCGAGGAGATGCATGTCGAACGAACTGCGCAACTTTCTGGCACTTTCCTACGACGAACTGGAAGAGCTGAATCTTAAAGCGAAGAAGCAGCGCCACGACCGCGTGAGCGCGCATAAGGTACAGGAAGAGCGGCTGAAGTACCTGACGGACGAGAAGCGGATCAAAGCGATCACCGTCCTGTTCAGCGACCTCGAAGGCCGCCTGCACATGCTCGATTACGACAAGAAATTCATGCTCAAGAGTTTCGACAACTTGACGTTCGACGGCTCGTCGATCCGCGGCTTTACGGCGCAGCGGGAAAGCGATTTGCGCCTCTCGATCGATTGGGGCTCGCTCTATTGGGGGCCTGCGGACGTTTTCGGCCCCGGCAAAATCCTGGTGTTCGGCGATGTGATCGACAAGGACGGCACGCCTTACACGGCGGACACGCGCGGCGTGCTGAAAGGCTTCGCCGAGAAGATGTATAAGGACGAAGGGTACACGCTGAACGCGGCGAACGAGATCGAGGGGTTTCTGTTCAAGGGAGTGGATGCGGAGCGGCGTTATCACGAGACGTTGAAATTCGAGTACGTCAACACCGGAGGTTATTTCCATTCGCTGCCGGGCGATCCGCTGCGCACGTTTATCGATACGACGGCGGAAGTGCAGCGAGCGATGGGTTTTCAGAATGAGAAGGATCATCCGGAGGTCGCGCCGTCGCAATTCGAAATCAACTATTCGTACGGAGACGTAGTGGCCGCGGCGGATCGCATTCAGCTCTACAAGCTGATTTGCCGGCAAGTGGCCACGAACATGGGGCTGACGGCGTCGTTTTTGCCGAAGCCGGTGGTGGGCGTGAACGGCAGCGGCATGCACACGAATCTTTCGATCAGCAAGGACGGGAAGAACCTGTTCTGGGATCCGAAGGGCGAGGAAAAGCTCAGCAAACTGGGATGGTCGTTCGTGGATCGCGTTTTGACGCACGGCAACGATTTCTGCCTGGTGATGAATTCGAGCGTCAACGCCTATCGCCGTCTCGATCCGCACTTCGAAGCGCCGAACCAACTGAAGGCTTCCGCGGTGGATCGGGGCGCGATGGTGCGCATCCCGATCGGCAACGAGCGCAGCATGCGCGTCGAATTTCGTTCCGTCGCGCCGGACGCGAATCCTTACCTGGTGCTGTACACGATTTTCAAGACGGGCATCGAAGGCGAGACGGCAAAGATCAAGAATCTGCGGCAGGCAGAGCGCTATCTTCCGGACAACATCTACACGGCGCTGGAGAATTTCAACAAGTCGGCATGGATGTCGGAGATTCTGGGCGCGGACGTGAAGAAGCGCTTCGCCGATTTGAAACAAGCGTCGGCGGACCGTTGCTCGCGGCTGCTGGGCACGGTCGTCAAGCCGCCCGAAGTGCAGTACCACCACGAGGTCTACAACCAGTTCCTGTGGAATTTGTTCTAGATTGCGGGTTTGGAGAAAGCCGAAAGCCAGAACCCTTTCTCGTTTGCGGGCTCCATTGGCGCTTCGAATTTCGTTTCGTGAACCGGCGAGGCAGGATTGCCTTCGCATCGTGAACGCAGGGGCGAACTGCCGCACTCCCAAAGCGACTTGATGCCGCCGAAAACGCAGGAGGAAGCGGATCTGGCGATCGGCGAGACACGCCCCATAAACATCGTCGAAAAAGTCGCGCGGTTCTGTGCGAAATTAGCGGTTCATGGCTGAAACCGCAACGGGCGGCAGCGGCGGACGCGTTGTCTTCACTTATCCCGCCTTTCGCAACTACCAACTGGCGCGCTTCCTGATTGTTGTCTCGATCGAGATGCAGTCGGTCGCCGTAGGGTGGCAGGTTTACGACATCACGCATCGAGCGCTCGCCCTGGGCCTGACCGGGCTGGTGCAATTCCTTCCGGGTGTGCTTCTGTTTCTGGCGGCCGGGCACGCCGCGGACGCGATCCACCGGCGGCGGCTGCTGACCACGTGCTACGCAGGGTTCGCGCTGTGTTCGGCGTTGCTGCTGGTTCTTTCCATTCACGGCGCACCGCGCGTGGCTTTCATCTACGCCGTCATGACGCTGGTTGGCGTGGTGCGGTCGTTCAGCGGGCCGGTGACCCGCGCGATTCTGCCGCAGTTGGCGCCGCTCGAAATTTTCCCGAGCGCCGTAGCGTGGCACTCGAGCATCTACCAGACGGCCAGCATCATGGGACCGGCGATTGGCGGCCTGATCTACGCAGCGTTTCGCGGGCCGGAGGCGGTATACGCGACGGCGCTCGGGGCGGCGATCGTGGCCGGCGCGGTTACGCTTCGAATCCAGACGAGGCAAGGCGCGCCGGTGCGCGAGCCGGTGAGCTGGACGACCGTGTTCGCAGGGCTGCGCTACATCCGGAAGGAAAAGGTGATTCTCGGCTCGATTTCACTCGACCTTGTTGCGGTGCTGCTGGGCGGGGCGGTCGCGCTGCTGCCGATCTATGCCCGCGAAATTCTGCACACCGGCCCTTGGGGACTCGGGATTCTGCGCAGCGCGCCGGGAGTGGGCGCCGCCGTGATGGCGATCTTTCTGGGCTATCGCCCGCTCCGGCGACGCGCCGGCGCGGCAATGCTGTGGTGCGTGGCCGGATTCGGAGCGGCGACAATCATCTTTGGACTTTCGCGCAGCCTCGTCGTGTCCGTGCTGTCCCTTGTGTTGGTGGGTGCGACGGACATGGTGAGTGTGGTGATTCGCGGCACGCTGGTGCAGGTGAAGACGCC